>JAUWPV010000043.1 GCA_030611385.1 Bacillota bacterium
ATGGTGAGATAGCCTGTGTTGGCTGTGGGCGCTGTCTGCGCAGTTGCCCGGTAAACCTGGATATTGTGCGAGTGATCAAGGCTCTCGGAGGTGAAAAAGTTGAGCAGCGCTAATCCGCTTATGCCCCAGATGGCGACAATTATAGATATAACGGTGGAAACTCCCGACATCAAGACGCTGCGTGTTGTGGGCAAAGATGGCCTGCCCTTCGACTTTATGCCCGGTCAGTGTGCGATGCTTTCGGTACCTCCTGTCGGGGAAGCGATCTTTTCAATTACTTCCTCGCCGACCTGCCGGGAATGTCTCGAATTCAGTATAAAAGATGTTGGCAGTGTCTCCGGCGCCCTGCATGCTCTCGCTCCGGGACAACAGATCGGTATCAGGGGGCCGTACGGCAATGGTTTCCCGGTTGAAGAGATCAAGGGGAAAAATCTGCTTTTTATCGGCGGCGGAATTGGCCTTGCCCCACTACGCTCGCTGATTGGCTACGGTTTTGCTAACCGTGAAGAATACGGCCATATTGATATCGTTTACGGTGCGCGCAGCCCTGCTGACATGATTCGCAAAAGCGAGGTGAAAGAAACCTGGGGTGGGCAATCTGACACCAGTGTTTACCTGACTGTTGATGCTGAATTTCCGGATTGGAATGGCCATGTCGGTTTTGTGCCATCGTATGTTACTGAACTGGCTTTTACCCCGGAAAAGCGTGTGGCAATCACCTGCGGACCGCCGATTATGATCAAATTTGTCCTGCAGGCGCTCGAAAAGTTACAATTCTCGCCCGAACAGGTTATTACCACTCTTGAGATGAAGATGAAATGCGGCGTCGGCAAGTGTGGCCGCTGTAACCTTGGATCGGTTTATGTTTGCAAAGACGGTCCGGTTTTCAGTCTGGCACAGCTAAACGCTCTTCCGGCGGAGTACTAGCAGGAATACTGGTAAAAGACAAACAATCAGGGGACACACCTCGCGTAGAGGTATGTCCCCTTTGGGTGCTTCTCACTTCGCCCCTCTTCTGCGAGTGGCGAAGGCGATTATGCGGTTTTTAGAGGCAGGATTCGCTTTACTACTCTTTTCAATTTGCGGTATGCATCCCAAAGGTCAACTTCTCGCTGGGCGTTAAGCCAGAATTCCGGAGTATTGCCAAATAGTCGCGAGAGTCGTAGCGCCATTTCAGGGCTAACGCCCCGACGCTCCCGGAGCAACTCATTTATAGTCTGACGTGAAACTCCCAGAGCCTCAGCAAGGCTTTTAACTGTGAGCTTATAATCTGGCAGGAAGTCCTCCCGAAGCATCTCGCCGGGATGAGTCGGACGGACTACTCTTTGATTATTATTTTGAATACTCATGGTACACCTCCACTCAGTGATAGTCAGTAAGTTCTACATTATAGGCATCGCCATCTATAAATTGAAAGCAAATACGCCACTGATCGTTAACCGAAACCGAAAAAAATATTTTTCGGTTCTGTTTGAGTTCATGAAGCCGGTTTCCAGAGGGAACCTGTAGGTCATCAAGACATGTCGCAAGGTTAACATATTCAAGTTTACGTTTTGCACGTTTCGTTATTTCTGATGGAAACCTTTTAGATTTACCGGTCAAGTATAATTCCTGCGTGTGCTTATCAGCAAACGTTTTGATCATGTGTCAAGTGTAACATGACGCGTGACACATGTCAAGGTTAATAATCTTGCTCTAATAATATTGGAGTTAGCGGTTTCCACCAAGCCCCTGTTTCAGGTACTTTCTGGCCAGCTCCTGGTACATTGGGGCGCTCTGCATGACCCACATCAGCGAAGCGCCGGCAATTTCTTTTTTTACCTGGGCTGGAACTCCGGCGGCCAGATGCCGCGGTGGTACCTTCATGTTTGTCGGCACCACACTGCCGGCGGCGATCATTGCTTCTTCGCCAATCACGCAGAAATCCTGAACTATCGAACCCATGCCGACGCATGCCCCTTTCTCAATTGTGCAGCCATGCAGGATTGCGCCGTGGGCCACGGTTGCATTTTCACCGATTACGGTCTCACACTCGGGGATTACGTGCACTACGACATTATCCTGAACGCTGCTCCCTTTACGGACAATAATCCGGCCGAAATCACCTCGCAACACCGCTCCGAACCAGATACTGGCCCCGGTTTCGACAATCACATTACCAATCAGGGTGGCGGTTGGAGCAATAAAGGCGTATTCGGCAATCTGCGGTTTCTTTCCCTCAAATTCGATGATCACAGCACCTGTCCCCTTCCAAAAAGCGATTATATTATTTTTCGTCGCTTTCCGCTGTTTCCCTTTTTCTTGTAACCATAAATGGTGTGATATAATCTACCTGGTTGCTTGGAAGTAAGCAACCAGGTTACAATGATCATAAAAAAAGAACGGGATACAAATAGCGTAAGCCGCGAAGGGAGCTCAAACCAATTAACGTTGTAAAACTACAAGAACTGCTTACCGCAGTACAAAACGGCAAAGTCAGTGTAGGGCAGGCGGTGGAGCGACTGCGCATGCTCCCTTATGAAGATCTCGGTTTTGCCCGGGTTGACCATCAGCGCTACCTGCGCCGCGGTTTTCCGGAAGTAATCTACTGCCCTGGTAAGTCTGTGGAACAGATTGTCGCTATTGTTGAACGCCTGGTCGCTTCGGGAGGCACTGTGCTGGCCACGCGGGCTGAACCAGCAGTTTTTGATGCGGTAAAGGCCGTTCAACCCCGGGCTGAATATTACGACAAGGCGAAAGCCCTGGTCATTCGCAGTAAAAATGAACCGGTGCCTGTCGGTTATGTAGCTGTTGTTGCGGCCGGGACTGCCGATCAGTCGGTGGCTGAAGAGGCTGCGCTGACTGCGGAGCTTATTGGCAGCCGAGTTGAACGCCTCTATGATGTCGGAGTGGCCGGTATACACCGTCTATTTGATAACTGGGACATATTGAGCAAGGCACGGGTAATTATTGTCGTGGCCGGTATGGAAGGGGCCCTGGCCAGTGTGGTCGGCGGTCTGGCTGTCTGTCCGGTAATTGCAGTGCCTACCAGTGTCGGTTATGGAGCGCACTTTGGCGGTCTGGCTCCATTGCTGACTATGCTAAACAGCTGCGCCTCAGGGGTGGCCGTAGTCAATATTGATAACGGTTATGGTGCCGGTTACATAGCTGCCCTGATCAACCAGATTGGGGAGGGAACAACTGATTGATCAAGAAAAGGGCTGACACGGCTGAGAAGGTCCTCTATTTCGATTGCTACAGTGGGATCAGTGGAGATATGGCTCTGGGTGCCCTGCTCGATCTCGGTCTGGAGATTGATCGTCTGCGGGAGATGCTGGCCGGCCTGGCGCTGCCAGGCTACCACCTCGAAGCTGAAAAAGTTAGCCAGGGTGGTCTATCAGGCACCAGAGCTATAGTCCGGTTAGATGATCTTCCATCCATTGTGAGGCACCTGCCGGACATTCTCCGGCTGATTGATCAATCTGATTTGCCAGGACCGGTTTGCGAAAAAAGTTCAGCTATATTTGAAAGCCTGGCTGAAGCTGAAGCAACGGTCCATGGTATTCCGGCTGACAGGGTCCATTTTCATGAAGTCGGAGCGGTCGATGCTATCGTTGATATAGTTGGCACTTCTGCCGCTCTGTTTTTGCTTGAGATTGATCGCATCTACTGCTCGCCGCTGCCTGCAGGCCGGGGTGAGGTAGAGGCAGCGCACGGCAGATTGCCTCTGCCGGCTCCGGCGCCCCTTGAGCTATTGGTGAAACGACAGGCACCGATTCGGGGACGGGATGTCGATTTTGAACTGATTACTCCGACCGGAGTGGCAATTGTCGCTACCCTGGTTGATTCCTTTGGACCTATTCCGGCATTTAATATCGAAGCAATCGGCTACGGCGCCGGCAGTATTGATCCCGGCTATCCTAATTACCTCAGACTGCTGCTTGGCTATCAGCAGATTACAGGGTCTTTACATGAAGAAGAAGTGGTAATAATCGAGGCTAACATTGATGATTTAAATCCGGAAATATTCGGTTATCTGATGGAAAGACTCTTTGAAGCCGGAGCTTTAGATGTCTGCTATACTCCGGTACAGATGAAGAAAAACCGTCCCGCTGTTCAACTAACCATCCTTTCCTCTCAGGATAAGGTTAAACTGCTGCAGGATCTGATATTCGCTGAAACTTCAACCCTTGGTCTTCGCCTCACTACTGCCCGTAAGATTATGCGGCCGCGCGCACTTGAAACTGTACAGACTGAATGGGGGTCAATCAGAATTAAGTACACTCCTGCTCTAAACCGGGGAAATGTTCATCATTTTGCTCCTGAATATGAAGATTGCCATAGCATAGCTCAAAATTCCGGCTTGCCGCTGAAAGAAGTCTACAGAATTGCCGAATTTCTCTTCAGAAATAAAAACCAAACAAATTAATTATCACCCCAACGCCTGGGCAGATGCAAATTGCAGACATTTATTGCTGTAAAAGTTTGAATATTATTGACATATATAATATTTTGTAATATAAACAAATCAAGGGAGGTGTATTAGGTGAAAGACAACTATTTGTTAGATCAAATCAGGCGACTGAACCGCGCGTTCCTCCGACAGGATAATCATGCCCTAACTCTGAATGAAGGCGCTCAGATTATAGCTAAAATTACTGCTTCTGCAGTTTTAATCTTGGACAAAGAAGGAGCTGTTTTGGCCAGTCACCTGGATGAGGTAAAAACGGATGGTAGCTTGGAAAGATTGGTTGCCGAAAGTTCTGTGGTCGGTGACTCAGGATTGTTGGCTCTGGTAAAAAAAGGAGATTCTTTGTTTAACGAATCCGAACCTGGTGATAAGGGTAATTCATTTTACATCGTCGTACCGATTGTCAGCGGCGACAGTCGTCTGGCCACCCTGTTTTTATGTCGCCCGGAAAATCTTTTTGAAGACGATCACCTGGTGTTGGCTGAAATTTGCGCAATCCTGTTTGGTTTGTTAATACTGCAGGCTTATGCCGAACAGGACGAAAAAGATGTTCGAAACAGGGATCTGGCAGAAGGAGCCTTTGAAAGTCTTTCTTATTCAGAAGTGGAGGCAATCAGGGAAATATTAAAAAACATCAACAATAGCGAAAATGTCATTATCGCCAGTAAGATCGCTGACGGCCTGGGTATAACTCGTTCAGTAATCGTCAATGCACTGAGAAAGTTCGAAAGCGCTGGTATTATCGAATCAAGATCACTGGGGATGAAGGGTACATTTATTCGGGTTAAAAATAAACATGCTTTGGAAATAGTAGCTTCCCGATCAGCTAAAACGGGTTCTTTCCGAAAAATGTAAATTCAAGACAGTATTGAGGAACTCGTTTATAGTCTCTCTACAAATATAAATATTTGAACAGCGGCGAGGAACCCTCGCCGCTGTTCTGTACAGCAGACTTATATCATTCAGGTGAATTTTATGCTGCTGGCTTTCATGCTGATGCTTTTATGCTGATTGACAGCAGCAAAGCAGGTTGTTACAATATGGTTTGATGTTTACCGGACATGACACAATTCATGTTTTATAGGAGGATTTCTTAGTGCTTGAAGTATATTTAACTTTATTTGCTATTTTTTTTGCCAAGATTGCACACGTAAGCTTGGGTACAATCAGGATCATCTATCTGACACGCGGTAAAAGCCTAACAGCTGCTGTCATCGGTTTTTTTGAGGTAATCATCTACCTGGTTGCCTTGACCATGGTTCTTTCAAACCTAAATCAGTGGCCAAACATCCTGGTTTACGGACTTGGCTTCGCTACCGGCAATATTGTCGGCAGCAAGATTGAAGAGAAGATAGCCGTCGGGCACGTTCATGTCCAGGTGATCACTGTTAAGAACGGCGGTAATATTGAAGAGTTACTACGTGAACAGGGTTATGGCGTCACTTCAATGGCCTGCTACGGGAAAGAAGGGGCGCATCGCACTCTCCAGATTTTACTTAAACGGCGTGAGCTTCCGGTTTTCTTAAAAACAATGAATAATTTAGCTCCCGCTGCATTCATTTCAATTTCCGATACCCGTAAAATTATGGGCGGATATTTTACCAGGATGAAGGCGAAATAACAATGGATAATACTGAAGAACAACTTATTAACGCCCATAAAGCTATCGGGGTGATCGATTCAGGAGTTGGCGGCCTGACAGTAGTCAAGGAAATAAGCAAGCGCCTGCCTCATGAAAGTATAATCTATTTTGGAGACACTGCCCGGATGCCTTATGGCCCACGTTCATACGCAGAGGTGCGCGGTTTTGTTTTGGAAATGATCGACTTTTTGCAGCTGCAGGAAATAAAGATTCTTGTGGTAGCCTGCAATTCAGCTACAGCAGCTGGGTTATCATATTATCAGCAGGCTTGTGAATTGCCTGTCCTTGGGGTTATTGAACCTGGGGTCAGAGCTGCTCTTGTTCAGAGCAACAGTGGTAGAATCGGTGTTATTGGTACCGTCGGTACGATCAACAGCTCCGAGTACGTAAAAGCCCTGCGAAGCAACAATGGTTCCCTGCATATTGTTACTCAGGCCTGCCCTTTATTTGTTTTACTGGTTGAAAATAATCTTATTGCTACTCCCGAAGCCAAAAAAGTCGCCCACGAATATCTCGATCCTCTGGTTAGCGAAAATATTGATTCTTTGATTCTGGGCTGTACCCATTACCCCCTAATGACTGACCTGATCCAGGAGGTTGTCGGCCCTTCAATTAAATTGATCAATTCTGCTGAAGAGATAGCGGCAGAGGTGGAGAGTATCCTGAATAATAGCGGTATGGCTAACCCATTCGAATATGGAGAACCACGCCATCGTTTTTTTGTCAGCGGCAGTCCCGAACCCTTCGAAGAAGTAGGATCCAAGCTGCTCCAGCGCGAGATCAAAGCCTATCAGGTTCACCTCAGGAATTTTACATTGCCCGCAAACGACTGATTCTTTCTTCTGCCGGTGGATGGGTTGAAAAAAGAACGGCAGTCCGGTTTACGGATTTTAACCCGATAGCCGGGTTAATAATGTATAGTCCATTAAGTGCACTGTTTTCAATTGGACTTTTAGGAACCTGCATATCGGTTATTTTTTCCAGGGCACTGGCCAATCCTTCGGGGTAACCGGTAAAGTCGGCCGCTGTGGCATCGGCCAAATATTCACGCTGTCGCGATATAGCAAACCTGAGCAGTTGGGCAAAAATTGGTGCCAGAATAGCCAGGGCAAGCATAATGACAATGGCAATTATTTTGCCCTGGCTGCTTTTACGGCTGCTGCTTCTTCCCATTCTGCCAAAAAAAAGCATCCGGCGGACGATTACGCCGAAAAAAACAATCGTCCCGGCTAACACGACGGCAATAGTGGCCAGTAAAACATCGTAGTTGTGAATATGGGCCATTTCGTGGGCAATAACCCCTTCCAACTCCTGACGGTTTAA
>JAUWPV010000044.1 GCA_030611385.1 Bacillota bacterium
GAGATAAAAAAAGTTTTGGGAGAGGTCAAAAAAGGTCGATTTGCGCAATAGGTTTCTGACAAAGAGAAACAGCCACATAGCCCTTAAGCATAAGGGTTAGAGGCTGTTTATAGTTCTTTTAACTGCAAAAGTCGGGATATAGATCACCATTACGCAATAACTATTTCAATTAGCATGTCGCACAACTAAAGTCATTATAGTAGCAACCGCAGGGGTGAGTCAACTATACGCATAATCTGTAATCTGGCATTCACAGCAGCCTATTTATTCTGCTGACGGGATCTCTATCTGAAGAATATCATTTGCTTTAAATAAAGGAAGGTATCTAAAAATGGCGAATATTGATTTTACGGAAAGCCAATGATTCTTATTATAATTGCCCTCTTTTGGGTAATGTAAGGATGTTATTAATGAAGAACAGGCTCTTTCTTTCTGTCTTGATTGGTGTATCTTTGGTAGGCATCGCTTTATTTGGTTTTTATCTCTGGCAGGAGATCTTGACAACCAACCTGACTGCTTCTGAACGCAGGACACTGGCCGAGCTGTCGGCGAAAAATCAACCTTCCAATTGAATGCCGGATACTGGCAATCGTTGATGCTTACAACGCCATAAATAATGAACGGCCTTACATGACGACTAAAAGCCATCAGGAGGCTATAGCTGAAATATAAAGTATGGCCGGGAGTCAGTTTGATCCGTCTCTGGTTGAGGTTTATTTATCCCTTATTGACAACAGCTAACAGTAGTCAGGAGAATTTGATTGATTATGCGTATTGGTATTGTAGGATACGGAAAAATGGGTGTATTGATCCACCAGCAGGCTCTGGCAGCCGGTCATGTAGTTCCCGTGATTGTAGATCCTCGTAGTGAGGCTGCGGAAGTAACAGCGCAAGAACTGTCTTCACTTTCTTTGTCCCTTGATGTTATAATCGACTTTACCAAACCGGATGTGGTTATTGACAACATTAAATGTTATGGTGATCTTAAAGTTTCAGCGGTGATCGGTACAACCGGCTGGTATGACAAGATGAACCAAGTTGCCACGGTTGTTGATAAAACCGGGATTGGCCTGATCTGGTCGGGTAATTATTCTTTGGGTGTTAACCTCTTTTTCCACTTAGTTAAAACAGCAAGCAGCGTCATGAACCAGTTCGCCCAATATGATATTGCAGTTCATGAATATCATCACCGCAATAAAGTCGACTGCCCGTCGGGTACGGCCAGTATGCTAGGCGATATGATCATAGCCGCCATGGACCGAAAGACAAAAACGGTTGATGGTTTATTAAAACGCCGGATTGATGAAGACGAGCTGCACATCTCTTCGACCAGGGGTGGCTCACTGCCGGGTACCCATCAGGTAATTTTCGACAGTGATGTTGATACGATAATTTTAGAGCATAGCGCCAGGAGCCGCACCGGTTTTGCCGATGGAGCCGTGCTGGCAGCAGAATGGCTTATGGGTAGGAGTGGCCTCTTTACCATAGAGGACTTGATGCAGTCAATCATAGGGAGGAACAATATTGAGAAAAATAAATGACATTTTCCGGGGTGTTCACACTGCCCTGATCACACCGTTTACCTCGACCGGGGCTGTCGATATCGGCTCTTTCAAGCGACTAGTCGAATACCAGATTGCAGCCGGCATCGACGGGCTGGTGCCCTGCGGAACGACCGGTGAAAGCTCAACTCTTACACACGACGAACATGACCGCGTGATTGCCCTGACGGTTGAATACGCTGCCGGGCGAGTGCCGGTTATAGCAGGTACGGGCAGCAATGCCACCGTCGAAGCAATTTGGCTTTCTCAGCATGCCGAGCAGTCCGGGGTCGACGCTGTATTGTTAGTTACCCCCTATTATGTAAAACCGACCCAAAAAGGCCTTTACTTGCATTTTAAGGCCGTTGCAGAATCAGTCTCCATACCCTGCATTGTCTATAATATCCAGAGCCGCTCCGGGGTCAACCTTGAAAACGAGACCATGCTACGCTTGATGGATGAGTTCCCCAATATTGTCGGGGTTAAGGAAGCTTCAGGGAACCTGGAACAGATTGAGAATTTAGTCGGACAGTGCCGAGAGCAGTTCGTTGTCCTCTGTGGTGATGATAATATGACTGTCGATATGATTGAAATCGGGGGTAACGGAGTGGTTTCTGTGGCAGCGAACCTGATCCCGCGTCAGATGAAAGAGATGGTTCACAACGCACTTGATGGCAATCTAAAACGGGCCCGGGAAATAGAGGATCAGCTCATGCCGTTTTTCAAAGCTTGCTTTGTCGAAACCAATCCGATTCCAATCAAGACTGCACTGGCCATGAAAAAATGGTGCCAGGAAACCTTCCGCCTGCCGATGTGTTCCCTGGCTTGTGAAGAATATTATACTGTTATCCGGGAAGCAATGGCTGGACTTGATATTCCTGAAGCCTCTGCCAGTATCATCAATTTATAGATAATGGGGAGCCATCAATGGCGAGAATTAACGCTAACTACCGCAAATTAAGTGCCGGTTACCTTTTTTCGGAGATCGGCCGCCGGGTTGCTCTTTTTCGGCAGGAAAACCCTGGGGTGAAAGTGCATCACCTTGGCATCGGCAATACAACAGAACCGCTTACACCGGCTGTTATAGCCGGTCTGAGAGATGGAGTCGACCGATTAGCGACAATTGATAGCTATAGGGGATATGGAGACGAACAGGGTGAAGAGGAACTGCGGGCAGGCTTAGTCCGTTTTTACAGACGTCGGGGGATAACCCTCCATTTGGATGAGTTATTTATCAGCGATGGGGCCAAACCCGATGCGGGAAATATTCAATCGATCTTCAGCTCTGATAGCGTAGTGGCTTTCCAGGATCCGGCTTACCCGGTTTATGTTGATTCTAATGTTATTGCCGGTCGTTCTGGTTCTTATAACAACAATCGCGGCGATTACGCCGGGTTTGTCTACATGGTTTGTAACGAAGAAAACGGTTTCATTCCTGACCCTCCGCAGGACAAGGTCGATCTGATCTATCTGTGCAGCCCAAATAACCCGACCGGAGCAGTAGCCACACATAAGCAGCTGAAAAAATTTGTTGAATACGCGCGTAAGTGTAAAGCGGTAATTATTTTTGATGCCTCCTACTCTGAATTCATCGCCGATCCGCAGCTGCCACGTTCTATTTATGAGGTTGAAAGCGCTGAGGAATGTGCTATCGAGATCAACAGTTTCTCCAAATTTGCCGGGTTTACCGGGGTTCGCCTTGGTTGGTCGGTTGTGCCTAAAGCGCTAACTGCAGAGGAAGGCGAACCTGGAGAGCTGCACCGTTTCTGGCTCCGCCGGCAAACGACTTTTTTTAACGGTGCTTCGAATATTGCTCAGTGTGGCGGGATAGCGGTTCTTTCCGATCAGGGTTTAAAAGAAAGCGCTGAACTGATCGGCTATTATATGGAAAACGCCCGCGTGATCAGGGATGGTTTATTGGTCACCGGTCTTAATATTTACAGTGGAGTTAACGCCCCATACCTCTGGTTGAAGACCCCTGGAGGCCTCACCTCGTGGGATTTCTTCGACAAACTGTTGCATGAGGCTAATGTTGTCGGAACCCCCGGCTCAGGTTTCGGCCCTTCCGGTGAAGGCTATTTTCGCCTGAGCGCCTTCGGCCACCGCGAGAATATCGAAGAAGCGGTCAGCAGCGTAAAAAAGAATCTAAGATTGTAGTTATATTTCGCCGGTTACGAAAGCTATCGGAGCAATCATCGGCCTGGTTAAAGATATATAGAAGTACCGTCGGGGAACGGCGTGCCTTACCCGCAGGTTTCTTAAGTACTGGAGGCGGCAATATTGAACGAAAAAAGAACACCTTTAAAAAAAACAGAGCTCGAAGCAATAGCGGCGAAGTACACAACCCCATTTCATTTATACGACGAAAAAGCCATTCGGGAAAACGCACGTGCTTTCCATAAGGCTTTTTCCTGGGGCCACGGTTTTAAAAACCACTATGCTGTCAAAGCCTGCCCCAACCCGACTATCCTGAAAATTTTGCATGAAGAAGGTATGGGCGTCGACTGCAGCTCACTGCCCGAACTGGTGCTTGCCGAAAAAGTTGGCTTTAGGGGTGAAGAGATCGTATTTAGTTCCAATGATACACCACCAGAAGAATTTATCGAGGCAAATCGGCTCGGTGCTGTGATCAACCTTGATGATATCGGGCACATTGAAACTCTTGAGAAAAGTGCCGGTATTTCGGAAATGATCTCTTTCCGCTATAATCCAGGCGATACCCGCACCGGTAACGTTTTAATCGGCCTGCCCCAAGAAGCCAAATATGGCGTTACCCGTGATCAGGTCATCGAAGCCTTCAGAATTATGCAGGCAAAAGGAGCGAAACGTTTTGGCCTGCACACCATGGTTGCCTCTAATGAGTTGAAGAACAGCTATTTTGTTGAAACTGCCCGTATGCTTTTTGAACTGGTTGTTAAGATTAAAAGAGAAAGCGGTGTTTGTATTGAGCTGATCAATATGGGCGGTGGTATCGGTATTCCCTACCGTCCAGACGACAGAGCGGTAGATCTTAACGAGATTTCTGCCGGTATGCAGAAGCTTTACAAGAAAATAATCATATCTGAAGGACTCGATCCAATTAAGATAGTATTTGAGTGTGGGCGCATTATCACCGGGCCTTACGGCTACCTGGTCAGCAGGGTTCGCCAAGTGGCACGCAAGTATAAAGATTACGTCGGTTTGGATTCCTGTATGGCTAACCTGATGCGGCCCAGCCTCTACGGAGCCTATCATCACATTACCGTACCGGGCAAAGAAAATTGGCCGGCCAGCCATATTTATGATGTGACCGGCTCCCTTTGTGAGAACAGCGATAAGTTTGCCATTAACCGCCCTTTACCCGAGATAGAACCTGGTGATCTGGTCGTCATCCATGACACCGGCGCGCACGGCCACGCCATGGGCTTTAACTACAACGGAAAGCTGCGTTCGGCTGAACTCTTGCTTGGGGAAGATGGTGCCGTGAAACTGATCCGCCGGGCTGAAAATATCGACGATTATTTTAGTACCATACGTTTTCCGGACGCTCCGGTGATTGTTTGAGGATTCTGCACTTCGTTTGGATGGTGGGCTATGATCGGTTTAATCGTAGTATGTCGGGGAATCAGGTGATTTGGAGATCTGGAGTAAAAGAAATCTCTAAGCCATAATATAATTCACGTAACTATATTAGAGAGGGAGTTTTGGTATGAAACCTGAGGATGTAGAAAAATTATTTGAAGGTATGCCCAGAAAAAGAATATGCTTTCTGCCCACCCCGTTACATAAACTTGAAAATATGTCAAGGAAATATGGCGTAGCTATATATATGAAGCGCGATGATTTAACTGGTCCAAGCCCTTTTGGTGGAAATAAAACAAGAAAACTGGAGTTTATTGTTGGGAGTGCCTTACAAGATAACATTGAATATCTTATTTCTTTAGGGGGATACCAATCAAATTCCAGCATGCAGATAGTATCATTTTGCAGGATTTGTGGTCTAAAGCCGATTTTATATTTAGCGGATGTTATTAACCAAGGTATACCAAAAGAGCATAAAGGCAACCTGCTGCTAAATAAAATCATGGGTAGTGAGATTAACTATGTCTTGAAAGATTATGAAGGGCCTGACATAAATCCTTTATGGAACAAAATGATCGAACTTTGCCACAAGCGGAAGGTTGAACTTGAAAGCCAGGGCCACAAAGTGAGAGTGCTGCCCAGCGGTGTTGTTGACCCTGAAGGGTTGGTGGCCTATGTTCTTGCATTCAAAGAAATTGTTGAGCAGGCTGATGTTTTGAACGTAAAATTTGACTATTTATATCACACAACCGGGACCGGAGGTTCATTGCCGGGAATGATTGCCGGTAAAATGTTATTAGAATCTGCTATGAAAATAATATCTATCGCCTGCAATCCGTATGGGCCGGATGAAATCTGTAACGAAGCGATGGTGTGCGACCGGGTTGAATCAGTTTTCAAGAAACTAAACCTTAAAGTGCCGGGGCGGGATCTCATTTTTAAAGAAATTAACATTGATCAAAATTATTTTGGTGAAGGTTATGGCATCCCTACCGAAGAAGCTACTCTGGCTATTCGAGAGTTGGCCCTTGAAGAAGGACTTTTTGTTGATCCGGTTTACACCGGGAAAGGTCTCTCTGGCCTGTTGAGCCATATCAGAAAAGGCAAGATCCCCCAGGGCAGTAAAGTTGTTTTTCTACACACTGGCGGAAGTGGTGCCTTGTTTAGCGAAGAGGGCCTTACGGGTGCATTGGCCGAGGAATAGTGAAGCTGAAATTAATCAAGTAGTTTGCTTTGAGCTGACCTATTACACTTTTTACCATTTGTGTTAGCACCCGGAAAAGCAGAAAAGAACTTTTATTATTTGGTTTTTGTTATATTTCGTGACAACGCCATTGCTGTACCAGAAATAAAATAAAGGGTTTTCAGGGGGTTGCTATTCCCTGAGAACCCTTTATTTATGATGGTCGGAGCGAGAGGATTTGAACCTCCGGCCTCTTGGTCCCGAACCAAGCGCGCTACCAAGCTGCGCTACGCCCCGCTATTGTAAAATGATTATAGCACAGAGA
>JAUWPV010000013.1 GCA_030611385.1 Bacillota bacterium
GGCAATAATCTCGTCGGACCGGCATCCTTTCTTGATTATTTCTGAAACTTTCTTCAGCAGATCATCACCAGCTAGATGTCCAAATGAATCGTTGATCAGCTTTAACCCATTCACGTCACCCATAGCTACAGTTATCGGCAAGTTTCTGTCCACATCCAGCCTCTTTAATTCCTCTTCGAAAAATCTTCGGTTGTATAGTCCGGTCAGGTGGTCGTGATAGCTTAAGTGAAGCAACTTTTGTTCCGCTTCCTCGCGTTCAGTTATATCGATACCAATGGCATAATAGTAAATTGGCTGGCCTTGTAGGTCAAAGAAAGCCCGTTCTCTCCATTCCTGCCACCTGGTTTCTCCATTATTTATTATTTCATCTATATATTGGTTTGAAGGATACCGGGGAGTCAGTGTCGTATATTGTTTCTTTGCTTTTGCTCTTGCTTCTTCTGGCAGGAAATCTAAATATTTTCGGCCAATAAGTTTTTCCGATGGCATCTGGAAGAATTCGCAGTAGCCTTTGTTTACATACTTAAGAGTACTGTCAGGAATAAACTCGCAGATCGATACCGGTAAATCATCAAGCAACGAACGATATTTATCCTTGGCTTCGCGCAGGGCTATTTCACTCGTTTTTCTTAATTCATTCTCTTTTTTTAAGGTCTCATAAAGACTCTCCAGTTGTTTATTCGTTTCCAACAGGTCTCGGGTTTTTTGGTTAACCATAGTTTGAAGCCTTGCTTTTTCATCGCGTTTTTGAACGTTTGAAGCTTTGATTTTTAGCATTGCCCGAATCTGAGCAAATAGTTCGATTTCATCAATCGGTTTGGCTAAAAAAGCTTCAGCGCCACACTCAAGAGCAAGGATCCGGTTTTCCTTATCGTCCTTAACTGCAGTGATAAAAACCACAGGCACATCCTTCAACACAGAATCAGCTTTCATACACTTGCACGATTCAAATCCATCCATTCCCGTCATTACAATATCCAGCAGGATGACATCCGGCTCTCTTTTACAGGCCAACGCAAAACCTACCTGGCCGCTAAGCGCTGTTAACACTTCAGCTTCAGGAAAAGCCCCTTTCAAAAGCGCCTTTATGCTGATCAGATTATCAGGGGAGTCATCTATCGCTAAAAATATGTTTCTTCTATTTTCCATAGAGCACCTCGTCAATCACCTTGAAAAGTTGCTTTTCGGTAATGGGTTTGGGAATAAAAGCATCAAATCCATGGGCTAGAACTTTTTCACGGTCTTCCGGCATGGCATAGGCTGTCAGTGCAATAATCGGAATATGCTGCAATGCCAGAGAATTCCTTATAGTTTCGAAAGCCTCTATTCCATCCATTTCGGGCAGGTCTAGATCCATGAGAATCAAATGGGGCATATTCTGTTTAGCCATTTCCACTGCTTCCCGGCCATCTGCTGCCTCGATGATGTCGTAACGCCCGACCAACATCGCTTTGACGCTTATCATATTATCCGGATTGTCCTCTACAGCCAGTACCAGCGGTTTTCCCTTGATGATCTGTTTCTCTCTTCCGGGTCTTTCATCGCTGACTTGGTTGGGAAACAGCATAGCGGCGACTGCTTTTTGGAGTGCCAAACGGTTAATATCGCCTTTTTGGATAAGCTGATGGATATTGTTTTGTTTTAAGAGCTTATATTCTTCTTTTGTAATATGCTTGGCTGTCAATATAAGCACCGGCACATGAGCTGTCCGTTCCACTTCATGCAGGGTTTTGAGTACTTCAAAGCCATCGATGCCTGGCATCATCAGATCGAGGATTATAGCCTCGGGCATGATTTGTTCGATAATTCCTAACGCTTCGGCACCGTCCCTGGCCACTATTACCCGATGTCCGCTTTCTTCCATCAAATCTTTTATTTGCACAACTGCCGGTTCGCTGTCTTCTACCAGCAAAATAGTCTTTTGGGATGAAGGAGAAGTTGGTTTAACACTTGTTTGATCAGGGGAATATTGTGGTTCTGTAATTATCTCTGCCGTTGATCCTACTTCCGCGGTTCTGTATTCATCAGAATATTGCATGGGCAGGCTGATTGTAAATTCTGATCCCTCGTCAAGATTACTGATGGCATTAATTGATCCGCTAAGCAGCTTTGCGTATTTATTTGCGATGGCCAAACCCAGGCCGGTGCCGCCAAATCTTCGGGATGTGCTACTGTCAGCCTGCCTGAACTCATCAAAAATATGCAGCTGATGTTCTTCGGCAATGCCAATACCGGTATCGACCACCTTGATTTCAATGTGATCATCTCTTTGCCGGGCAGTAATTTTCACCGCATTGCCAATTATATTCTGCAAAATATGGTGGCATTTGTCTAGATCGCTTTCAATGAAGAAATCCATATCTTTTCCCTCATGGATGGTTTCAATATTTTTCTGGTCAGCCAGCGGCTGGATCATGGATACAATATCAGCTATCAAACTGTTAATATTAAACCTTGTAATCTCAATATCCACCCGTCCGGCTTCAAGGCGGGAGATATCCAATATATCGTTAATCAGGTTAAGAAGATTTTTTCCGCTGCGCTCGATGATCTCCAGATAGCCGAGTTCCTCTTCAGGAATCCGTTCGGCAAGACGGCGATTAAGAACCCCAGATAGAGCGATTACGGAATTAAGCGGCGTGTGAAGCTCATGGCTCATATTCGATAAAAAGCTGTTCTTAAGCCGGTTGGCTTCACCCAATTGCTTCTTCTGCATTTCCAGCTCACTGTTAAAGTAGGTCAATTCGGCATTTTGGGCGGCCAGTTCAGTGTGCTGCGCTTCCAATTCCCGGTTTTTTTCTTCCATTTCTTCATTCAAGTTGCTTATTATGCGGTAAGTCAGAACCCCGTCAATACGGGCGCTCATAGTGTTTAGAATGTCATCGATCAGCTCCAGGGCCTGACCGGAGAAATTGGTGATGGTTGCCAGAGAAATAACGGCTATTATTTGCTCATGAGCAAGGATCGGAACGGTTATGATTTCCCGCGGAATAAAACTACCGCTTGTTGTGGAGAAAACAAAGCGCGTATTTTCAGGAATATCAGCAATATACTGCCGTTTTCGTGATGTAATAGCAAGGCCAAACTCTCCTTCCGGTCTGCTGGCATTAAAGGACTGTCTTCTATTGTCATCCATGCCTATAGATTCGAAATGTTCAAAGGTTTTTTTGTCTTCGCTCAACAGATAGACCGCCGCCACCTGCGCATTGGTTTGGGCTGCAAGTTCATTGAGCGTAGACCTGAAGAAAGTTTTGGCATCGCCCTCAGACAGCATCACCCCGGCCAGGCGTGCGCTCTTTTCATTTAAACTCATATTCATCTGAATAGTTTGCAGCATGCTGTTGAATGAAGAGGATAATACGCCATACTCATTACCATGCTTAATGGAACTCCGGTCGGTCAGATCGCCCTTTTGAACGCTCAGGGCAACCCGGTTCAATTCATCCAGCGGATTCTTGATGTTTTTATAAATGAAATTGGATAGGATGTATGCAAAGATTATCACACCAACCAGCAATATTAGCAGAAACCTGTTTGACCAGTCATTCAACTCAGCGGAATCAGAATATAAGGTGTCCGCTTTGTTCTCGGCAAATTCGCCGATATATTTAATGCTTTCAAGGAACAGTTCTTTATAGAGATCTACCGTTCCCTCAGAATACAACATATTCACTGCTTCCCCTGCTTCTCCGGAAAGTGCAAGTACAATGTGCTCTTCAATGGCTGTTTTCCAAAGGATATAAGCTTGGTAGGTTTTGTCCACATCTTCCTGAGAACCCATATAGCGATCCCGTAAAATAGTAAACTGCAATTCCATATTGGTTTTAGATAATTCCATTAATTGTATGTCTGCTAACCTTTCTTGTTCACTCCTAACTATTATCAAATCCCTCATATACAGGCCCATATTCAGGGTTTCTATATTAATGTTCTCGAGGGCTCTGCGGACTTGCAGCGGGTGATTGTACATGATTTCTGTTTGCTCGTGGAGTTGATCTGTTTGCATGAAAGTAACCACTCCCAGCAAAATAAATAAAAGCAAAAAAACTGCATAGCCAAACCTGAGCTGTTTTCCGATTCCAGGTGTTTTTATATTCATTGCTTACTCCTCCTTGAGCTGCAGAAACGAAACTTTACTTTCGAAGGATCAGTGCTTCATTTCCATTTGATCTGTTCCTGATCAGATCTTTTCAAAAATGGAGATCGGTATAGCTATATTTTTGAGTTTTAATTCTTTCGCTATATATGCTCTTTCAGCTTCATCGGTGACCAGGTATCCCCCGGGTAGTATGGTTTTCAGTAATTTATTGACGATAAACTGCTGCAATTCAGTTTTGTAGTAAAGCAATAGGTTGCAGCACATTACAATATCAAAGCCTCCATAGATGCTTTCCGGAGGATTAAAAGTAGACTTGTCCAGAATATTGTAGGTCAAAAAACTGATATTTTTTCTTAAACATGGAACAATCGTATAGGTTTTGTCCCGTTTGGTAAAATATTTGTCAAGATAAAACATCTTCACATTTTGAACCGCATCCTGGTTGTATACACCCGCCTGTCCTATGGCGATTGCCTCTCGCGAAATATCGGTGGCAAAAATTCGAAAACGAATTTCTTCCCTGTTTGCTTCAGCCAGTTCAGAAAGAAGCATCGCTATCGAATAGGGCTCTTGTCCATGCGAACACCCTGCAGACCAGATCCTGATCTCGTGTCCTGACTGTTTTCGGTTTATTATGCCAGGAAACACTGCCTGTTCCAGTAGGGTAAAGGCAAGTTGGTCCCTGAAAAATTGGCTATACTGGATGTTTAAAGACCTGTAAAAGTCCTCTGCTTCTTTGCTGTTTGTTTCCAATATGCGACAGTATTCTGCAGCATTTTCAGCGCCGGCTGTCATCTTTCTTTTTTCCAGTGTCTTGAGCAGAAAGTCTTGGTCGTATATATCAATATTTTTGCCGTACCGCTGTTTCATTACCAGCATAATCTTATCCAGTTCTTTATCCATACGACCCCCGGTTAAGCTGCTTCTGAGCATTTCAGTAAATTCTGTTTTTACCATATACTGCGCCCTTTAAAGATATCTGATACTTCCCAAATTATAGCAGACTATTGTGATTATATCAAATGTGTGTTGTAAAATATGATAATAATATTAAAATATGTATTGATTATCCATCTGCAAACGGTAAAAAGAATGGATGAATTTCAGTCAGCAAAAACAGCGGAACGAAGAATCAAAGGAAGTTGTCAGTCGCCTGGAAGATAAAGGGCGACTTCACGTTGCCTGACTTTGATTGACAAAGCTTTTTGCACATGTTAAAATCTGCAATAGATTTATAACCGCACGAAGACGGTCTTTAAAGCCCCGCAAAGATTTGGGCTGCCTGCTTCGGCGAGTCCTTACGGGGGGTTTGTTTATGTACGCAATCATTGAGACAGGCGGTAAGCAGTACCGCGTAGAAGAAGGCAAAGTAATCCGCGTGGAAAAGCTGCCGGTGGAAAAAGGCGAGACTGTCAGCTTTGACCGGGTTTTGTTGCTGAATAAAGGTGAAGAGATCAAAGTGGGAAAGCCATTCCTGGAAAACTGCCAGGTTGAGGGCAAGGTTGTCAGCGTTGGCCGGGATAAGAAAATTATTGTCTTCAAATACAAGGCGAAGAAAAATTATAAACGCAAGCAGGGCCACCGGCAGCCTTATAGCGATGTGCTTATTAGCAAGATCAATGTTTAATCATTTAAAATTATTAATAAGATTACGGCATGAAAGAGAGGTGTTATAAGTGGCTCATAAAAAAGGAGTCGGTAGTTCACGCAACGGTCGCGACAGCAAGGCTAAAATGCTTGGTGTCAAACGTTACGGCGGACAGCTGGTTAAAGCAGGTAGCATTCTAGTCCGGCAAAGGGGTTCCCGTTTTCATCCGGGACTTAATGTCGGGAAAGGACGCGATGATACCCTGTTTGCCATGGCTGAAGGTAGGGTAGTTTTTGAATATAATAATCGTGCCAAAAAACAGGTTAGTGTATATCCGGAAGAGAGCGCGGCAGTTAACTAGCCGAAGATGGACCGGGTTAATCCCGGGGCTTTGTTTCTATCCCAGAAAGCAGTGCTGCAGGTGATCCCAGGTTAATGTTTGTAGACGAGTTGGAGTTATCGGTATGCGGAGGCCGTGGCGGTAATGGTGTAGTATCTTTCCGCCGGGAAAAGTATGTTGCAAAAGGGGGCCCCGATGGTGGGGATGGTGGCAACGGGGGCGGTGTGTACCTGTGGGCTGATCCATCTAAACATAGCTTCCTCGACCTGCGCTATAAGCGTCTGTTCAAGGCAGCCAACGGGGAAAACGGTCGCAGTAAGAACCAGCATGGAGCCAGGAGCGCAGATCTGATTATTCCCGTTCCCCTGGGTACCATTGTCCGCGATAACGAGCAAAAAGTTTTGGCCGATCTTACTTTCCCTGGTCAGAAAACGCTGGTAGCTGGAGGCGGCAGGGGCGGAAAAGGTAATGCCCGCTTTGCCAGTTCCCGAAGGCGAGTACCCCGTCTGGCCGAAAGAGGCTTGCCGGGTGTGGAAAGAGCAATATTTCTTGAACTCAAACTGATGGCTCAGGTGGGGCTGGTCGGTTTTCCCAATGCCGGAAAATCTACTCTCTTGGGGAGAATTTCTGAGGCAAAACCGAAAACAGCCGCTTATCCATTTACTACCCTCACTCCCAACTTAGGTGTGGTCAAAGTTGGCGATGAGGGCAGTTTTATTGTAGCCGATCTACCGGGTCTGATCGAAGGATCCCACCAGGGTGCCGGGTTAGGGCACCGTTTTCTGCGTCACGTGGAAAGAAACCTGCTGTTGCTCTTTCTGATTGATCTTTCAACTAATGCTCATCCCGAACCGGCGGTAGCGTACGGCTTGTTAAAGAAGGAACTTGAAATATTCAGTTCTCGATTGGTTGACTACCCACGTGTGGTGGTCGGCAATAAGCTTGACCTGGGCGATACGGAAGAGCGCCTTGAAGCTCTGCAAAATAGTATTAAAGAGACCGATGGTGTAGAGATTCCTGTTTTCGGTATTTCCGCAGCAACCGGCCAGGGGATTGCTGAACTGATCCGTTATTTATTGATCAGGGTCAATAAACTTAACGAAGGAAAAAGCCCGGTCGATGCGGAAGAGATAATCAGACCGTTAGCAATTGATCTAACTCCGCTGAAAATCGAAAAATCCGGTGATCTATTCGTTATCAGTGGCGCCGCTATCGAAAGAATGGCCGCTAAAACCGATTTCGACAATGAAGAAGGTTTGCTCCGCTTTCAGAAATATTGCCGCCGCAGCGGTTTAGATAAAGAACTGAGCAAAATGGGCATAAAAGAAGGCGATACGGTGCAGATTGGCAAGGAAGAACTTATCTATTACGAATAAAGGGAAAAGAGGCTTTTCAAGGTGTTGCTTGCAGCGACTAAAAAGAATAAAACCGGAAGCCTGAATATCGGCGTGATGGGCGGAACTTTTGATCCCATCCACATGGGGCACTTGGTTACCGCTGAAGAGGCCAGACAGCAGTTTGATCTCGACTACGTGGTTTTTGTCCCGGCCGGTGTACCACCGCATAAAGAGAAAGAGGCAATTTCACTCCCCGAACACCGTTACCTGATGACTTCCCTTGCAGTTATGTCCAATCCCTCTTTTTTTGTATCCCGTGTCGAGATCGATCAAGAAGCCCCCACTTACACCATCGATACAGTCAGGCATTTTTCCTGTGGCAAAGAACCGCAGCCGGAAGTCTTTTTCATCACCGGCGCAGACGCCATATTGGAAATATTTACGTGGAAAGATTACGAAGAATTACTGCGGCTCTGTACTTTTATTGCCGTTTCCAGGCCGGGCTATTCTCTGGATCATTTTCATGAGACCATGGAGCGGACCTGTCCTGAGATGAGACATAATGTGCATCTCTTGGAAATTCCTGCCCTGGCGGTATCTTCGACTTTTATCCGTGAAAGAGTGACCTTAAGCAAAACGATTAAGTATCTGACCCCGGAGCCTGTTGAACAATACATCAAAAAACATGAGTTGTACCTGACCGACAGGTGAAAAACAGGTTTTATTAACCTGGAAATAGGTTATAATATACTCGGAGGTGTACGATTAAATGGCAAAAACTTTGTATGTGGGGAACATTCCCTGGAGCACCAAGGAAAGCGATCTCGAACAGTTCTTTACGCTATATGGTGAAGTGTTTGAGTGCCGCATTATTACCGAGAGAGCCACCGGACGTTCCCGCGGTTACGGTTTTGTTGAAGTGAACGATGATGATATGGATGAAATTATGGAGAAAACGAACGGTGCAGAGATGGAAGGACGTAAACTGGTAGTTAATGAAGCAAAGCCACGTGAACAGTAGATTTGCATTATTATTCTTTAATTCTCATTGAAAGAAGATGAAGTGGTTTATAAATTGAGCATTAATTGAATAAGCCGGGATGATTCCATGAAACCTGATCAGTGTCGAAGATTAATGAAAGACATGCTGGGTGATCAATTATATCGGCATTCCCTGGGGGCAGCTGACGCAGCGGTATCTTTAGCCAAGTGTTACGGTGCCGATACCCAGAAAGCTTACCTGGCCGGTTTGATCCACGACTATGGTAAGCGCTACTCTAAAAAAGAACTGCTCCGCAAGGCGCAGCTTATGGGGTTGCCATTAGACCGGATCACCAGGCAGGAAAAGCGGTTGCTGCATGCCCCGGTGGGGGCAGCATTAATAAGGACAGAACTGAATATTTGCGATCCGGAAATCAGCCGGGCTATTGCTTACCATACCACTGGGCGAAGTGAAATGACCTTGTTTGAAAAAGTGATTTACCTGGCTGATTATATCGAGGAAGGCCGGGAATTCGCAGGGATTGAAAGAATCAGGGAAATAGCCTATATAAGCATTGACAGGGCACTTCTATCCGCAGTGAACCAGGCGATAAGATCAGTGTTGGTCAAAGGGGCAATGCTTCATCCGCGATCAGTTGCTTTTCGCAACAGTCTGTTGACAGGAATCACCAGTGAAGATCATTTATAGATCAATGGAGGTGATGTTATTTGGTACAGAAACTGGCCAATGTCTACCGGGAATTGGCCTTATTTGCCGCTCAGCTGGCGCTGGAGAAAAAGGGGCATGATCTGCATCTGTTGGAAGTCGGCCAGGTATCTATAATTGCCGACTATTTTTTACTGGTTACCGGTAATACTGCAGTTCAGGTTCATACACTATCTGATCACCTAGTTGAAAGTCTGAAGAAAGCAGGCCATTATGCTTTACGGGTTGAGGGTTACCGGGAAGGGTGGTGGGTTGTTTTAGATTATGGGGGGTTGGTTGTCCATATTTTTCAGCCGGACGCGAGAACCTTTTACGATCTGGAAAGACTCTGGTCCGGAGCCCCACTGATTAACCTGGAAGAGTATGAAAAAAATTTCTCACTGACTTAATATCAACCGGTTTCAATTTCGATCAGGAGGATATTTTGATGGGCAATAGAGCATTACAACAGGCAGTTGTCGATGCCGCCGCAGAAGGGAAGAATCCTGCCGGCGAAAATTACCGCTTTTTGTCGCTTGGCGCGACCAAAAAACTCGCCCGGGATCATCATATATCCGGTCGCCTCATTGAGCTGACGGCTCTGGAGGCGGATATCATTCCCGAACGGTACCAGCGCAATATTGGGACGATCGGGCTGAAAGGCCAGATCCGGCTATTGCAGGCAACGGTAGGTGTACTCGGGGCTGGCGGTCTGGGCGGTTTTGCCATGGAGCTTTTAGCCCGGATGGGTGTTGGCAGGTTGATTATCGTCGATGATGACACTTTTTCCGATAGCAACCTGAACCGGCAGCTTCTGGCTACCGAAAAGAATTTAATGGAACCGAAAGCAGAAACAGCGGCGAAGCGAATTGCCGATGTTAACGGGTCGGTGGAAGTGAAAGATTTTAACTGCCGCGCTGAAATAGCGACCCTGGCCGAAATAATTGCCGACTGTGATCTTGTTCTCGACTGTCTTGACAACCTGCCCTCACGATTTGACCTGGAAAAGGTCTGCCGGAAGCTCGGCATAATTATGGTTCACGGCGCTATTGCCGGTTTTCTTGGACAGCTGGCCGTGATCAGGCCGGACCGCCCGCTTCTTTCATCGATATACGGAACAACGGGAGATCGCTGTGTTGAGAAGGGTGTAGAAGTGCAGCTTGGTAATCCGGCGACTACTCCGGCCATGCTGGCCGCATGGCAAGTCAGTGAAGCCGTGAAAATTCTGGCTGGTCTGGATGGTGTTCTCTCCCCGGACAGACTCTTGATTATTGATATGCAGGCTGGAGAATCATATCAGGTCGAGCTTGCAGGCTAAAAATGTTCCCTGGTGCTATTGACAAGGGTTAGAGCCGTGCATATAATGTTAGTTGCACTTGAGGTCGCCATATCCAGTTTGATGAAGGGAAGCAGTAGACAGGTATGCTTTCTCAGAGAGCCGGCGGCTGGTGAAAACCGGTAGGCAGAACTGTTGAACTCATCCTGGAGAAGCGGCGGTGAAGATAGTCAAGCCGCTGTCGTATCGCCGGCGTTAACGGCAGAAAGCGGGTTGCAAATCGGGGGGCTGTGGCGCAGTGGGAGCGCGCTTCCTTGGCATGGAAGAGGTCGCGGGTTCGACTCCCGCCAGCTCCACCAATTGTTTAACTAATAAGGGTGGTACCGCGGATACAAATCCGTCCCTTGACTGGGCGGATTTTTTATTTGAGATGGAGGGATAAAACTCTTGACAAACTATAACCCTGCTCAGATCGAGGAACGTTGGCAGAAACTGTGGGAAGAAGAAGACTTTTACCGGTCGGAAATAGATGAATCAAAGACCAAATACTATGTTTTGGAGATGTTCCCCTACCCTTCAGGTAAACTACATATGGGTCACATGCGTGTCTATTCAATCGGCGATGTTCTGGCCCGCTTTTTAAGAATGCTCGGTTATAACGTCATTCACCCCATGGGTTGGGATGCTTTCGGTTTGCCCGCCGAAAATGCCGCGATAGAGCACCGGATTAACCCTGCTCAGTGGACCGTCCAGAATATCGAGCATATGAAACAACAGCAGAACAGGCTTGGACTCAGCTACGACTGGCGCCGGGAAGTCAATACTGCGGCACCGGATTACTACCGCTGGTCGCAGTGGCTGTTTTTACTGCTATATAAACGGGGCTTGGCCTACAAGAAGAAGGCCAGCGTTAATTGGTGCATTGACTGTGAAACTGTTTTGGCCAACGAACAGGTCGAAAAAGGGCTCTGCTGGCGCTGTTCTTCGGTAGTCGAAACCAGGGAACTGGAACAGTGGTTTTTGAGAATTACCGACTATGCCGAAAGACTCTTATATGATCTTGATAAGCTTGACGATTGGCCAGAGCGTGTCAAGGTGATGCAACAGAACTGGATCGGCCGCAGCGAAGGGGCGGAAATCATTTTTAAGATTAAGGAATTTCCCGGTGAAGAGGTCCGCACCTTTACCACCCGTCCTGATACTCTTTTTGGAGTTACCTACATGGTTTTAGCTCCGGAACACCCCCTGGTTAAGAGATTGATTGCCGGAACAGATTGCGAGGAAGCGATTCTCGATTTTGTGTTACAGATCAGGCAGGAAAGCGAAATTGAGCGCACTGCCGAAGAGGCCCCCAAGATCGGTCTTTTTACCGGCAGGCATGTCATAAATCCGATCAACGGCGAAGAGGTGCCCATCCTGGTGGGCAACTATGTATTAATGGCTTACGGCACAGGCGCAGTAATGGGTGTGCCCGCCCATGACCAGAGGGACTTTCTCTTTGCGAAAAAACATAACCTTGCGATCCGGGTTGTCATCCAGCCGGAGGGTGAGGTGCTTTTCGATCAGACTATACCGGAAGCCTATACCGGCGAAGGCATCATGGTTAATTCCGGATCTTTTGATGGCCTGAACAATATCGAGGGGATCAAAAAGGTAACTGCACATCTGCAAGAACAGGGTTTGGGCTGTTTTCGGATCACCTACCGCCTGCGTGACTGGCTGATCTCCCGCCAACGTTACTGGGGAGCGCCCATCCCAATTATTTACTGTGAAAAATGCGGTGCCATACCCGTGCCTGAGTCGGAACTACCGGTTGAACTGCCCCGGGAAGTTGAACTTTCCGGTAACCGTGTACCCAGCCTGGCTCATTATCAAGATTTTGTTCAGGTTAACTGCCCGGTCTGCGGTGGACCGGCCCGCCGGGAAACCGATACGATGGATACTTTTATCTGTTCTTCCTGGTATTTTTTACGTTATACCAGCGCCCAAAGCGCCGACGTGCCCTTTGAGTCGGAAGCAGTTGATTACTGGATGCCGGTTGATCAATATATCGGTGGTATTGAACATGCTGTCCTGCACTTGCTTTATGCCCGCTTTTTCACCAAGGTCCTTTTCGACGCCGGCCTGGTTAAAACTGAAGAACCTTTCAGCCGTTTGTTGGCCCAGGGGATGGTCTACAAGGATGGGGCAAAGATGTCAAAATCGAAAGGAAACGTGGTTACTCCTGATGAAATTGTCGAGAAGTACGGCGCCGATACCGGCCGCCTCTTTATACTTTTTGCTTCGCCCCCGGAAAAGGATCTAGACTGGAGCGACCAGGGAGTCGAAGGTTGCCACCGTTTCCTGCGCCGGATCTGGCGCCTGGCTGAAGAATGCCGGGAACAGTTTTCTACTCAAGGTGGCACAGTTGAGAGTGGTGGAAAAGAGATTGGTCTTCAGCGCAGCGTCCATGCCGCGATCCGGAAAGTAACCTGCGACATTCAGGAGCGCTTTAACTTTAACACGGCGATCAGCGCGATTATGGAGCTGGTTAATGCCATTTATGCGTACCGGCAGTCGGCGAAGATTACTGATCAAAATCATATCGTTCTGCGGGATGCCCTGGATAAGACAATCCTACTGCTGGCTCCTTTTGCGCCGCATTTGGCTGAGGAAACATGGCAAATGCTTGGGCATTCGGAAAGTGTGCACCGTCAAGATTGGCCGCAGTATGATCCGGAGAAGCTATTGGTTAAAGAAATTGAAGTGGTGATCCAAATTAACGGCAAGGTGCGCGGACGGATTACTGTAGCGGCTGGTTGCCCACAGGATGAACTGATTGAAGCAGCCCGCGGCAATGAACACATTGTAGAATTGCTGGCTGGCCGGGAAGTATTAAAAGTAGTAGCCGTCCCCGGCCGCCTGGTTAATATAGTGGTCCGCTGACGGGAACCCCTTACAGTTGATAGATTGATCAATTATTGCCTGCAACCAAAGGCCGTTTTTCTTGACAGGTTTACATTCAGGTTGTATAATATTTGTAAGCAATTCGGACAACTTGCTGTTATCTCCCAATGCTGTAATTTCATATTGCCGATTCATTCCAAGGTCGTAAATATAGCAAGTCAGCCGGTATTTCTCCGGTTTGGATCATCTGCTAAAGGAGGAAAAAGGATGAGTGAAGAAAAAAAGGTAAATAAAATTGAACCCGTGAAAGCCGTTTTAAAACCGGATCCATCAAAAAAAGAAGGCGACACTATTCGAATTTCTTCTGAAGTAATTGCTGTAATTGCCGGTATCATTTCCAGTGATATACCCGGTATTGCCGGCATGAGCGGTGGTGTCGTCGGCGGAATTGCCGAAAAGCTTGGTCGTCGTGACCTGGCCAAAGGAATCAAGGTCCGTCTGAACGAAGATAAGGTAACTATTGATCTGAATGTAATTGCTGAATACGGCACTTCGATTGTTGAATCCACCGAAAAACTGAAAAAAGAAGTTAGGACTAATGTCGAGAAAACAACCGGTCTAAAAGTAGAAGCGATAAATATCAACGTCCTTGGTATCGAACTTCAAAAAGAGGATGGGGAAGAAGATCCAACAAACAAAAAAGAAGAATAGGCCTATACTTGTCTTCGCAAAATGATTTGTAAATAACCCGGTGTTCAATAGATGAGCCCCGGGTTATTTTTTCGAAAAGCAGGAGTAAGCTTTATTAAGGAGAATCAATTGACGATTTAACAACATTAATGAATTGGCAGTTCATTTGAACCAGAAATTAAAGGTGTGATCAGGTGGATGGTAAGGTTAGTATAAGAGAAAAAGTAGTTCTCGGGTTTCTTGTGCTACTGTTGGTTACCGGCGGAATATGGCGTTCGGGCCTGTTGGCATCAGCGGAACCGGAAGTAATCCAGAGCGGTTTTATTGAACAAAAGGCGCCTGAAGAAAGCGAACCTGAGTTAATCACAGTCCACCTGGTTGGAGCGGTAAATAATCCTGGAATATACCAGCTGCCGGTCGGTTCGCGGGTTTACGAGCTGCTGGATATTTGCGGTGGTTGTAATGAAGAGGCAGATCAGGAAGCATTGAACCTGGCCCGCCCCCTGTTTGATGGTGAACAGATCTATATTCAAAAGATTGGTGAGACGCCGGAATTTTCATCAGGCTCCAGCCCGGCAAAGATTAATATTAACCAGGCTTCAGCCTTAGAACTGACAGCCCTGCCCGGTATCGGTGACGTGCGTGCCGGTCAGATTGTCGCTCATCGCGATAAAAACGGTTTGTTCAAAGATATCCGGGAGATCATGGATGTCAGCGGCATCGGCGATAAGACTTTTGAAAACATTGCGGAATTAATTACTATATATTGACAAGTTTTTATTGCATGCCATTGTTCATGATCGCTCTTTTTGGCATTACTGCGGTTCAGTTCAATTTAAAATATCGCTCACCTGCATACCACCGTTCGCTGAATTTGCAACAAGAATTGTAGCGGTGCTCGCGGTTTCAGGCTGCGCCAACAGCTGATGTAAGGCTGTTACTACAAGACGAAAGCGAACATAAAGCGAGTGCTTTAGAATTGCCGGTGAGTCTGGGGATGGAACAGGACCCGGCTCTCAAAACAATAAATTACATTACACTACTTACTCCCCCTGCCACGATTTCATATATTCTGCCTGACTGTCGGTCAGGGTGTCGATGCTGATGCCCATTGCTTCAAGTTTAAGCGCCGCAGTCTGTTGATCCAATTCATGCGGCAGTTTAATTACCGCTTTAGGCAGCCCATTCCCTTTTTTCATCAGGTAAAGCATAGCCCCAAACTGTATAGCAAAGGAAAGATCCATTATCTCTGCCGGGTGGCCATCTCCGGCCGCCAGGTTTACCAGTCGCCCTTCACCTAAAAGATAGATCCGCCGGCCGTCTTTTAACCGGTATTCGTCGATATTCTGACGTGGTTGGCCGATATATTCACCCAGGTTGTTTAAAGCATGTTTGTCGATCTCCACATCGAAGTGGCCGGCATTGCTTAAAATGGCGCCGTTTTTAAGCAGAGGGATATGGTCGGTTGAAATAATATGGCGACATCCGGTGGTCGTGACAAAGATATCGCCCAGTTGAGCTGCTTCTTTCATCGGCATAACCCGGTATCCTTCCACAGCGGCCTCAAGGGCATGCACCGGTTCAACTTCGGTAATAATTACATTGGCTCCGAGCCCGGCAGCGCGCATGGCCACGCCGCTTCCGCACCAACCAAACCCTGATACAACAACGGTTTTTCCTGATATGAGCAAATTGGTTGTGCGCATAATCCCATCCCAGACTGACTGTCCCGTTCCATAGCGGTTGTCAAAGAGATACTTGCACATAGCGTCATTAACAGCCATGACCGGAAAGGTAAGTTTCCCTTCTTCAGCCATCGCCCGCAGGCGGGTCAGGCCGGTGGTCGTCTCCTCGGCTCCGCCGATAACCGCTGGCAGAAGATCAGGACGATCCCGATGCAGTATGGTAATCAGGTCTCCCCCGTCATCGATAATCAGCTGAGGGCCGGTATCGATTGTGCTGCGAATATGAGCGTTATACTCATCGGCGGTGGCGCCGTGCCAGGCGAAAACCCCGATACCGTCCTCAACCAGGGCGGCAGCGATAGCATCCTGGGTTGAAAGCGGATTGCTGCCGGTGATTACGACCTCCGCTCCGCATTCCCGGAAGGCTTTTGCCATGTAAGCCGATTTAGCCTCCAGGTGGATACAGATAGCCATTTTAATTCCTTTAAACGGTTTATCACCGCGGTACTGATCGATCAGTCTGTTTAAAACAGGCATATGCCGGCTAACCCAGTCAATTCGCCTGTGCCCCTCTGGAGCTTTGTCCGGATTGTGTATTGTACTCATTTTCATCAATCTCTCCTTTTAGCTTACTCTGTTACAGATCGGTACTTCGTAATTATCAGAACAAAATCCTGCTCAAAATGATATTGTCAGAGAAGGATTTATTGATTATTTGGCGAAAGTAATTAGGGCGGTACTCTTTAATAACCAGGGAGTGGTGCCCTATTTGCTTTCATGCTTGACAAGCATGGTTCCTTACCGTAGTGTACTTATTGGGTTTGTAGGTATAAAAAAAGAGGAGGTTTTACAGTGAGAAAGTGGTTAGCTTTGTTACTGGTGGTCGTTTTTGTTTTTGCTGTGGTCGGTTGTGCAACCGAAGATGCAGTTGTTGACGAAGGTGAAGATGTTGAAGAAGTTGCTGCATTACGGGTAGGTATGGTTACCGATGCCGGTACCATTGACGACAAATCCTTTAACCAGGGCACCTGGGAAGGGGTTTTACTCGCCGGGCAGGACTTTGGACTCGAAACCAGGTACTTAAAGCCGGGTGGAACAACGGAAGCAGATTATGTCACTGAAATTGGCAACCTTGTCGATGCTGATTTTAAATTTGTGGTCTGCCCGGGGTTCAAGTTTGAGACTGCTATTTTTGACGTGCAGGACAGATACCCGGATGCCAAGTTTGTTTTAATCGACGGCTATCCCCATGCCGGAGACTGGGAGCCTGTAGTTAAAGAAAACGTAGTTTCTATTTTCTTCGCCGAACATGAGTCCGGCTTCTTGGGTGGTCTGGCAGCAGCCTTGCAACTGCAGGAAGGCGAAGTTGCTTTCATCGGCGGCATGGAAATTCCCGCGGTGCAGAAATTTAACTGGGGCTTCCAGCAGGGTGTTCTCTACGCTAATGAGAATTACAGCACCCAGGTAGTTATGAATGCCGACAACTTTATCTATCAAGGCACCTTTGACGATGTTGCTGCCGGCCAGGTTTTGGCTGCCGCTATGTTTGATAAGGGTGTTGACGCTATCTTTGCCGCTGCCGGTGGTGTTGGTATTGGCGCGATCAACGAAGCTAAGGCCCGTGCCGCAACTGGCCAGGCAGTATGGATCGTTGGGGTCGACGTAGACCAGTATGCTGAAGGTATCTACGAAGGCGATAAATCGATTATCCTTACTTCAGCGATGAAGTATATCGACGTAGCCGCCTATGACATGATTAAAGCCGAGCTGGATGGCACATTTCCCGGTGGAGAAATCCTGATGTTCAATGCTGCGAATTTCGGTATCGGTATCCCCAAAGAAAACCCGAACCTGGATCCCGAAGTTGAAGCATTAGTAGCTGAGGCTTTTGCCGCATTGCAGGCAGGCACCCTGGTTGTTTCTGATGTTCAGGGAGACCTGTTCAAGTAGTAATTATGAAGCTTGAAAAGAAAAAGGGCGGTTTTAAATCCGCCCTTTTTTCTAATCTAAGAGCAGATTTTGGATTGCCTCATAACTATTAATTGATGATCATATACTAGTCTGAATCAAAAATATTTTGTTCCTGCTTTATCTGGTCACCTGGTATTCTGATCCCCGACTTCTAAAAACATGGGAGCTGGTGCGTTTGGATTATGTGGTTGAAATGCGCAATATCCGTAAAAGTTTTCCCGGTATAATTGCCTGCGATAATATTGATTTTCAGGTAAAAAAAGGTGAAATCCATGCCCTCTTGGGTGAAAACGGGGCGGGGAAATCAACCCTGATGAACATCCTATTCGGCCTCTATCAACCCGATGCTGGTTCCATTTACCTGCGCGGCAAAAAAGTAAATATTGTCAATCCCAATGTTGCCAACGAACTCGGTATTGGCATGGTTCACCAACACTTCAAGCTCGTCCATAATTTTACAGTAACCGAAAATATTATTTTAGGTCTGGAACCGACCAGGGCCTTGATGATCGATACCCGCAGCGCTTCCGCCCAGATCAAAGAACTTTCACAGAAATACGGTCTCAATGTAGATCCTGATGCAAAAATATCCGATGTATCGGTCGGTATGCAACAGCGTGTGGAAATATTAAAGATGCTTTATCGCGATGCGGAAATATTAATTTTTGATGAGCCGACCGCAGTTTTAACTCCTCAGGAAGTACGTGAGCTGATGAAAATCATGCGCAACCTTATTGATGAAGGGAAAACGATTATCTTAATCACTCATAAGCTGCGCGAGATCATGGCCATTGCTGATCGTAGTACTGTCATTCGCTGGGGCAAAGTAGTCGGTACTGTCAATGTCGCTGATACAACCGAGGAGAAACTTGCTGAAATGATGGTCGGCCGGAAGGTGCTATTCGAACTAAATAAAAAGGAAGCCCACCCCAAAGAGGAAATCCTGCGCATCGAAAAACTTTCGGTGGCCGGAAGCGGCGGCGCCAAAGGCCTGAAAAACTTTTCGCTTGGGGTAAGATGCGGAGAGATTGTCGGTCTTGCCGGTGTGGACGGTAACGGGCAGGCCGAACTGGTGGGCGCGATAATTGGGCTGCGCAAAATATTATCAGGTAAAATCATTCTACACGACCGTGATGTCAGCACCCTCTCCATTCGTGAGCGGATCAGTACCGGTATGGCTCATATCCCCGAAGATCGGCATAAGCATGGCCTGATTCTCGACTACTCAGTCCAGGAAAATTTGGTCCTCAAAAATTATTATCTGGAGCCGTTTTCCCATAAAGGACTTCTGAACTGGGATTATATTTATGATCATGCTGAACGGGTCATTAAAGATTTTGATGTCCGCGCCGGAGAAGGTGCCGAAGCATCAGCCCGGTCTCTTTCGGGAGGCAACCAGCAGAAAGCAATCGTCGGCCGGGAATTTGACGGCAACCCTGATCTGCTGATTGCGGTACAGCCAACCCGCGGACTCGATGTCGGGGCTATTGAATATATTCATAAGCGCCTGCTCGAGCAGCGTGACCAGGGCAAAGCGGTCCTGTTGGTTTCTCTGGAACTCGATGAAATCCTTGATCTCTCCGATCGCATTGCTGTAATCTTTAATGGTGAACTGGTCGGATTAGTCAACGCTGCTGAGACTGATGAAAATGAAATTGGTTTAATGATGGCCGGAGGGAAGCGAGGTGCCACTGCTTGAAAAAAAAGCTAATAGTAAAAAAGAACTTCCTGATGTCTTTGTTCGCCGTTATCCTCGGGTTAATCGCCGGGGCGATCTTGATGTTCGTTACAGGCAGTAACCCGATCGAAGGTTTTTACTATCTCTTCCGGGGCGGCTTGATGAATATTGAGCGGATTGGCAATTCACTGGCCACCGCAACGCCGTTGATCTTTGCCGGGTTATCGGTGGCTTTTGCTTTTAAAACCGGCTTGTTTAATATTGGTGGTGCCGGACAGATGCTAATCGGCGGACTTTGCGCGACGGCGGTCGGGCTGACGTTTGACTGGCCGAAACCGATTTTGCTTACAGTAATTATTATTGCTGCCATGATCGGCGGCGCGCTTTGGGGCGCACTGCCGGGATTACTGAAAGCCCGCTTTAATGTGCATGAAGTGGTTGCGACAATCATGATGAACTGGATTGCATACTGGACGGTTTTTTATCTGGTGCCTCTTTACCTTAAAGGTCCTTTTCTCGAGACGGAATCACAGCGCATCCCTATGGCCGCCTCACTGAAGGTGTCCTGGCTTACTTCGCTTTTCAGCGGATCATATATTAATCTCGGCATTTTTCTGGCAATTATTTTTGTGGCGATAACTGCCTTTATTCTTGAGAGAACAACCCTCGGTTATGAATTAAAAGCGGTAGGCTATAACCGTGATGCCGCTGAGGCTGCCGGTATTGGAGTTAACCGTAATATTGTTCTTTCCATGGCTGTTGCCGGCGCCCTGGCCGGATTGGGCGGCGCTACTTTTTACGTCGGTTTTGCTTCGAACATGCAGATTGGGGTTTTGCCATCCCAGGGTTTTGACGGTATTGCCGTAGCTTTGCTCGGGGCTAACTCACCATGGGGTGTTTTTGCAGCTGCTCTGTTTTTCGGCCTCCTTCATACCGGGAAAGGTTTTATGAACGCTATGACTGCCATCCCTCCTGAAATTGCCGATACGATTATTGCCACGATTATCTATTTTGCTGCCACCTCTGTTTTGATCGAAAGAAACTGGGATAAACTGAACAAGTTCAGGCTCGCTTTACGGTTGCGTAAATCCAAGCAGGAGAGCCTTGAAGACGATTCTGGAGGTGAGCAGTAATGGTAGATCTAATTTACCAACTGTTTCCTTATGCGATTGCCTTTACCGTCCCACTGTTGATCACCTCCCTGGGAGGGCTTTACAGTGAACGCAGCGGGGTAATCAATATCGGCCTTGAAGGTTTGATGCTGATGGGTATGTTTGTAGGAGCCTTGATTATATCGAGAACCGAATCGATTTACCCCGGCACGGCGATCTGGATCGGCCTGCTGGCGGCGATGTTGTTTGGCGCTGTCTTTGCCCTGCTGCACGCTTTTGCGTGCGTTACCCTTAACGCCAACCAGGTGATCAGTGGTATCGCCATCAATATGATTGCCGCTGCCGTAACTGTTTACCTGGCCCGTTTGATCAGCGGCAGCGGCAATATCCAGATCATCCGGGGTTTAAGCCGACAAACTATCCCCATTCTATCCGATATCCCCATTCTAGGCCGGCTCTTATTTACCCAAACTTATGCCACGACCTGGTTTGTTCTATTGATCCTGGTGGTTGCGACTTTTCTTCTTTACAAGACCCGCTTCGGTTTACGACTGCGCGCCTGTGGTGAACACCCCCATGCTGCCGATTCTGCCGGGGTTAATGTTTACAGGATGCGCTACATGGCAGTGATCATTTCCGGAGCCTGTGCCGGCCTCGGCGGCGCGACTTTTATCGTTACTATTTCTGGAGAATTTAACGGTACTGCTGCCGGATTGGGTTTCCTGGCTCTGGCTGCTTTAATTTTTGGGCAGTGGAAACCATGGGGGATTCTCGGGGCTGCCTTTTTCTTCGGTTTTGCCAGTACTGTAGCCAATGTTTCTCAGGTTGTTCCGATGCTGGCCCAGATACCCGGGATTTATCTGAAGACATTCCCCTATGTGGTTACCCTTGCGGCCCTTGTCCTTTCTTCAAAATATTCACTGGCTCCGAAAGCAATCGGAGAGCCCTATGATAAAGGGAAACGCTGATCAATGCCCGATGACATGGTGGTGATATCTTGAGAGTCTACGATTTAATTATGAAAAAACGGAATGGTGCGGTTCTGTCACGGGCCGAAATTGAATACCTGATTACCGGTTACGTAGACGGCAGTATTCCTGATTACCAGATGTCGGCTCTGGCCATGGCGATCTGTTTTCAGGGGATGAACGATGAAGAAACCCTGAACCTGACCATGGCCATGGTCAATTCCGGCGATACTATCTCTTTGCAGGAGATAGCGGGTATCAAGGTTGACAAACACAGCACCGGTGGAGTAGGAGATACTACTACTTTGGTCCTGATTCCACTGGTAGCCGCTGCCGGAGTCCCGGTAGCGAAACTCTCCGGCCGCGGTCTTGGTCACACCGGCGGCACTCTTGATAAACTGGAATCTATTCCAGGTTTTCGAACGGAAATGACGGTTGCCGATCTTATTGCCGCTGTCAAAAGTATTGGTGTGGCCGTGGCCGGTCAAACCGGTAACCTGGTGCCAGCCGATAAAATGCTTTACGCTTTGCGTGATGTAACAGCGACAGTCGATAGCAAGCCGCTGATTGCTGGCAGTATCATGAGCAAGAAACTGGCTGCCGGTGCCGACGCTCTTGTTCTTGATGTCAAGGCCGGTGACGGGGCCTTTCTAAAAAGCCGGGAAGAGGCTTTCGACCTGGCTCAGGCTATGGTTGAAATTGGTAACGGTGCCGGCCGGGAAACTGTAGCGGTCGTCACCAACATGGATCAACCGCTCGGCCGGGCTGTCGGCAACGCGCTTGAGGTGGAAGAAGCGATCCTTACCCTGCGTGGTGAAGGACCGCCCGATCTGGAAGAGCTCTGCCTGGTTCTGGGCGGTTGGATGCTCTGCCTGGCCGGAAAAATTCCTGATCCTGAAGAGGGGAAAGCCGTTCTTAAGAAATTGATCGAGAACGGCGCCGCCCTGCGCAAATTTAAAGAGATGATCAAAAACCAATATGGGGATGATGCTGTCACCGAAAACCTGGCGCTGCTGCCTCATACTACAAACAAGATCAATGTTAAAGCAACCGGAGAAGGCTATATCAGCCGCCTTAGAGCCGAGGTAATCGGAGTTGCGGCCATGACCCTGGGCGCCGGCCGGGAGAAGAAAGATTCAATAATGGATCCGGCAGTAGGAATAATTCTGGAAAAGAAAGCAGGTGATCGGATCAGCGCCGGAGAAACAATAGCTGTGGTCCATGCCCGTGAAGAGGCCGGGGCAGACCTGATCGCTTCCGTGGATGAGATGATCCGATCTGCTTACGAGTTGCATGACAAACCGGTCGATAAGCCAACTCTTGTTTTCGGTAGCGTCGATATGAAAGGAAGGTGATCAACATATCTGAAAATATGGCTCAATACATCGATCACACCCTGCTCAAGGCGGATGCCACCGGGGCAGAGATCGTTAAACTTTGCCGGGAAGCGCTTGAAAACCGGTTTTATTCTGTCTGTATTAACCCTTCTAACGTGAAAACAGCTGTTGATGAGCTGCAGGGTAGCGCAGTAAAGGTTTGCGCAGTAATTGGATTTCCGCTGGGAGCAACCACCACTGCTGTAAAAACTTACGAAACTGCCGAAGCTGTGGAAAACGGCGCAGCAGAGGTTGATATGGTTATTCATATCGGAGCGCTGAAAGGTGGAGATGTACAATATGTGCTTAATGATATCTCCGCTGTAGTCCGTGCGGCCAAAGGAAAAACCGTCAAGGTGATTATTGAGACAGGCTTGCTCAACGCTGAAGAAAAAGTGCTTGCCTGCCGCCTGGCTAAAGAGGCCGGAGCGCGCTTTGTCAAAACTTCAACCGGTTTCGGCCCCGGCGGAGCCACTATAGCCGATGTACAGCTCATGCGTGAAACAGTCGGTTCTGACCTGGGGGTTAAAGCGTCAGGTGGGGTGCGCACTCCGGAAGCAGTCCGGCAGATGATCGAAGCCGGGGCAACCAGGATTGGCACCAGTTCCGGTGTGGGCATCGTCAAAGAATAGGTCGGAATATTTTTGACAAAGATGACCGCGGTGATCTAAAATAAGGGTATAAATATATTTAACCGGTGCATTCCGGTATTTGTTTTACTTGGGGGGATAATCTTGCGTAAGCGATTTATTCTGATAGTGGTTGCTTTCGTTATTGTAAGTTCAATACTGCTGACCGGAACGAATTTTTACCTTGACATGCTCTGGTTTAAAGAACTACAGGTCGCCCAGGTTTTTTGGACTCAGTATCTGACCCGCTGGGGGATGCGTCTTGGTGGTTTTCTCTTTCTTTTCGTCTTTCTTTTTGTGAATCTGATCTTTACCAAACGCTATATCCTTAGCTTTCCCAATTTGGCCTTACGCGAAAGATTGATGGCTACCGGGTTTATGAGCCTGTTAACTCCACGTCGGCTGACTATTTACATTTTTGTGGCCTCCGGAATTCTGGCTTATATTTTGTCCGGTTATGCCGGAAACTACTGGATGGAACTATTGCGTTTCTTAAACCAGGTTCCTTTTAATATCAGTGATCCTGTCTTTGGAACCGATATTGCTTTTTATGTTTTCCGTCTGCCTTTTTATCGCTTTATTTATGGTTTTTTAATGATGGCCCTGGGAATCACTATAATTATTGTCGGTGCAATTTATTTATTATTAAATCCGCCTACCCAGGGAAAACGGGGCTTGATGCTTTCCTCGTCAAGAGGAATCAGTCACCTGGCGGTTCTACTGGCCTTTGCTTTCGGCTTAAAAGCTTGGGATTACCGGCTCAAACAGTTTGAACTGGTTCTTTCGGAGCGGGGCGTTGTCTTTGGTGCCGGTTATACCGATATCAATGCCAATTACATGGCTTTGACGGTGCTGATGATAGTGGCGGGAATAATTGCCCTCGTTTTCCTGGCCAATATATTCTTGCGCCGTTCCAATCTCTTTTTGTATGGCTTCCTCGCTTTGATCGGAGTTTCACTGTTGGGAGGATGGGCATACCCGGCGGCGATCCAGAGTTTTGTAGTTGAACCCAGCGAGTTCAGTTATGAAAGCGAGTATCTGGCCCACAACATTGAATTCACTCGCAATGCTTATAATATTGCTAAGTTTGAATCGCGGAGTTATGATCCCGCCGAACTGCTGACCTGGGATGATTTGCGCGAAAATCCGGGAACGATGAACAATGTGCGCCTTTGGGATCATCGTCCTCTTTTAACCACCTTCAATGAACTGCAGGCTATCCGCCTCTACTACCGCTTTAATGATGTCGACATCGATCGTTATAATGTTAATGGAGAATATCGCCAGGTAATGCTGGCTGCCCGGGAACTCGATAAAACCCGTCTGGCCGAGCAGGCTCAGACCTGGGTTAACCTTCAACTGCAATGGACTCACGGCTACGGCGTCACCATGAGCCCGGTCAACGAGGTTACCCTGGAAGGTTTGCCGCGCTATATATTAGGTGATATACCGCCGGTTGGCGATTTAGAGCTTGACAACCCGGCGATCTATTTCGGTGAACTGACCACTGATTACGTGATCATCAATACAGAGACACCGGAATTTCATTATGCCACCGCTGGTGACGAAAATGAATTTACCGTCTATGAGGGCAATGCCGGTATTCCACTGCATTCTTTCCTGCGCCGGTTACTGTTAACTTTAAAGTTTGGCGAATACCGCATCCTTATATCTAACGAATTAAGCAATGACAGCCGTATTCTCTTTGATCGCAATATCCAAAACCGAGTGCAAAAGCTGGCGCCATTTCTACGCTACGATGGAGACCCTTATGTTGTTGTTGATGACGGACGTTTATTCTGGATCCAGGATGCTTATACCGTTACCAATAGTTACCCATATTCAGCGCCGTATGGAAATATAAATTATATCCGCAACTCGGTCAAGGTGGTCATTGACGCTTATCATGGTAGCGTAAATTATTACATTGTCGATCCGGATGATCCGCTGGTTCAGACTTACAGCCGCATCTTCCCGGAACTTTTCAGCCCACTGGAAGAAATGCCTGAGGGTTTGAAAGCCCACCTGCGCTACCCCGAAGACCTTTTTAACGTTCAAGCGCAGATGCTAACTCTCTACCACATTACCGATCCGAATATTTTCTACACCAGAGAAGACTTATGGGCAGTACCGTTTGAGCAGTCTTTCGGCCAGGAGCAGTTGATGCAACCTTACTACACGATCTTACAGCTGCCCGGTTATGTTGAGCCGGAGTATGTTTTGATTCTGCCCTTTACGCCGGATAGTCGTAATAACATGATTGCCTGGATGGTCGCCCGTTGCGATCAACCCAACTATGGAGATGTAGAGGTCTTTCTTTTCCCCAAGGAAAGGGTCATTCTCGGCCCCAAACAGGTTGAAAACCGAATCGACCAGAGCACTGAAATATCGGAACAGTTCACCCTGTGGGGTCAGGTTGGTTCAAGGGTTATCCGGGGAAACTTGCTGGTGTTGCCGATCAATAATGCCCTGCTTTATGTCGAACCGATTTTCCTGGAAGCTGATCAAGGGGGGCTGCCGGAGTTGGCCCGTGTGATCGTTGTCTTCCGGGAAACAGTAGTGATGGAAGATACACTGGAAAAGGCTCTGATTCGTATCTTTGGTGAGATCGAAGTCTCACAGCCAGATCCGGATCCTGAGGATCTGCCCGGCGATCTGCCACCGGAAGATTTTGTACCGACAGATCAACCTGTTGCAGACGATCCCTTCCTGGCTGAGCTTATCCGGAATGCACAGATAGTGTACGAAGAGGCCCTGCAAAGCCAGCAGGAAGGTGATTGGACTGGCTATGGCGACAAGATAAATGAACTCGAGCAGATTCTTTCCGAACTGGCTCGCTATGCCAACTGATTTCTGATCGGGGGTTTGTATTTGTCAGCGATGGAATGCGCAATCTATACAGACGGCGCCTGCTCCGGTAATCCCGGGCCGGGAGGCTGGGGAGCGGTGATTATTGCCGGAGAATCAGTTAAGGAAATTTCCGGAAGCGAAGAGATCACCACCAACCAACGCATGGAACTGCGGGCGGCAGTGGAAGCTTTGCGCTCAATCCCACCGGACAGTAAGGTTAAACTCCATAGTGATAGCGCCTACCTGGTCAACTGTTTCAATCAGGGCTGGATGGAACGCTGGCAGAAAAACGGCTGGTTTAACAGCAAGGGCAACCCGGTCGAGAATCAGGATCTCTGGAAACAGCTTCTCGAGTTGACCGGCTTGAACAGGGTGGAATGGATAAAAGTTAAGGGACACGGAACTGAGCAGTTCAACCAGCGTTGCGATCTGCTGGCCCGCAGCGCTATCGGGGACGGTGGTACCGCTGACTGTAAAAAGAGGCTTAAAGCTGACCTTAACCATAAAACTGTCGGGAAAGGTGATCGACAGGTATGCCGGTTAGGAGTGCTGACCGGCGGGGGCGATTGCCCCGGTTTGAACGCTGTAATCAGGGCGGTTGTCAAGGGAGCAAGCTATAACTATGATATCGAAGTAGTCGGTTTTAACAACGGCTTTAAGGGACTGGTTGAAAATGACGCTGCCTTGATTGATGATTTTGCCGTTTCTGGTATTCTTAACCGCGGCGGAACGATCCTGGGCACCTCCAACCGGGATAATCCCTTTGACTACCGGCCCAACAGCTCTGATTACCGGAAAACTGGTGAAGACCGTTCTGCTGATGCCCTTGAAAGCCTTAATAAGTGGGAGATCGATTGCCTGGTGGTCATCGGCGGTGATGGTAGCCTGTTATTGGCCCACCGTTTCAGTGAACTGGGTGTGCCAATTATTGGTATCCCGAAAACAATCGACAATGATCTGCGGGCTACCGACATTACATTCGGTTTTGATTCAGCGGTAACTACCGCCACCGAAGCGATCGATAAGATCCATACCACCGCTGAATCGCATCATCGGGTGATGGTGGTCGAGGTAATGGGCCGTCATGCTGGATGGATTGCCTTGCAGGCCGGTATGGCCGGCGGGGGCGATATCATCCTGATTCCCGAACTTCCTTTTGAATACTCCTGCATTGCTGAAAAAATTGAGGAACGCCGCCGCAGAGGCAAGAAGTTCAGTATCATCGTAGTTGCTGAAGGAGCTTACCCCGCTGGTGAGGAACCGCTTTACCAGCTCAGGGGTGAGGTTAAAAGGTTGGGTGGAATCGGGCAGCTTATTTCCCGGGAAATTGAAAACCTTACCGAAATGGAAAGCAGGGCTACCGTTCTGGGGCACCTGCAGCGCGGCGGCAGCCCCACTTCGTTCGACCGCGTTCTTGCTACCCGCTTTGGTGTCAAGGCTGTAGAGCTTTTTCAGGCCGGTCGTTTCAATGAAATGGTCTGCCTGAGAGGAAACAAGATTGAATCTGCTCCCCTGAAGGAAGCGGTAGCGGGTACCAAGCTTGTAGATCCGAACAGTGAACAGGTGCGCACGGCCATGGCGGTTGGTACCTCATTTGGCTGCCATTTATAATTATTATGCTGTCTGTGTTATTTGGTTTAGGTTTTAGAGTTAGATCTGCGGATTTACTGATAGGATAATATAGACTATCAGCCCGGTGAATAGCATAATTACAACCCCGGCTGACCGGTCGACCCTGCCCATGTGCAGGGTTTTCATTTTTGTTCTCCCTTTACCTCCCGTATAGCTTCTTGCTTCCATAGCCACGATCAGCTCTTCCGCTCTTTTGAATGCATTGATGAAAAGGGGCAGAAAAACCGGGAATAGATTTCTCGTTTTTTGAATAAAATTGCCCCGGTCAAACGCTACCCCCCGGGCCATCTGGGCTTTGATAATTTTATCGAGTTCTTCTGCCAGAATCAGAACAAACCGCAGAGCGATAATCATCGTCATAACCAGCTCCTGGGAGGGTATACCGATCATCCGCAGCGGTTTGAGTAGGCTTTCCAAGCCATCTGTCAGGCTGACGATTGAGGTGGTCAGTGTCAGAATGGTGATGATAGTAAAGAGAAAGAAGACTCTCAGGGTAATCAGGTTGCCCATATGCAGGCCGGCATCGGTGGCGCTAAAAATCCACCATGAGACAATAACTTCTGCCTCCGGAGCAGAATAAAGAAAGAGTTGAAAGAACCACATCAATACGAGCACCGGCAGCATCGGTTTAAGCCCGCAAAGTGCATAACTGATCGGAATTCCGGATGCAATAATAACCGCAATGGTAAAGAGCATAAATAAACCGTAAGGTTGGTAAGATTTTATAAAGAGAAGCAGGGTTATCAGGATAGCAGCCGCGATTATTTTGGTCCTCGGATCAAGGCGGTGAATCGAGGTTTCGCCGGGCAGGTAAACTCCCAAAGTAATGTTTTTAGTCAGCTCCATTAATTACCCACCCGCCCTTCCTCTAAAGCTGAACTGATTGCATTTAAAGCTTCTTCCGGGTCAAGCAGAGCAGAAGGGAGGTGGTAACCGCAAGCCCGCAGCTTGTTCGCGATATTCATTATTTCAGGTAGCTCCAGGCCGATTGTGCGCAGCTTATCAGATTGCTTGAAAACCTCCCTGGTGCTGCCCACTGCTGAAATGCGCCCTTGGTCGATCAATATGATTCGCTCGGCCAGTACGGCCACCTCATCCATGCTGTTGGAGATAAATATAATTGTAATCTTCTCTTCGCGGTGTAGTTTCCGGACAACGCCGAGGATCTCTTCCCGACCCCGCGGGTCAAGGCCGGCGGTGATGTCGTCTAAAATCAAAATCTGTGGATGGCAGGCTAAAACACCGGCGATGGCTACCCGTCGTTTCTGCCCGCCGCTCAGGGCAAAAATATCACGTCTGTGAAAGGTATCGTAATCAAGGCCAACCTGTTCCATTGCTGCCCGTACCCTGTTTTCGATCTCTCCGGCGGCCAGTTTCTGGGTTTTTGGGCCGAAAGATATGTCTTCGCCCACGGTGGAAGCGAAAAGCTGGTAGTCCGGATTTTGAAAAACGTAACCGACCTGTTGTCTTAAGCTAATCAGATCGGCATTTTTTTCAGATGTATTGCAGCCGTTAACTACGACAATGCCTTTTTGGGGAATAAAAAGTGCGTTGAAATGCTGAGCCAGGGTAGTTTTACCGGATTGAGTTGGACCGATCAGACCGACAAATTCGCCGTCTGCGATGTGCAGGTTAATCTCGTGGAGGACTTTATTCTCAAAGGGGGTGCCTTTCTTATAGCTGTGGCAGAGCCCGGTTACTTCAATTGGCATAAGCAGTCAACGAGCTCCTCGGTGTGAATTATATCTTCCGGTATTTTAAAACCTTTCTGGCGCAGGCCCGTCGCCAGCTGTGCGGCAATTGGAAGATCCAGGCCCAGTTCTAATATTATTTCTTTCTGTCGGAATACTGCATAGGGAGTACCGCGCAGTTTAATCTCGCCCTGTTCCATAACGACCATTTGGTCACAGTGAACAACTTCGTTCATAAAATGGGTCAGTAAAATGATCGTTATACCCTCTTCCCGATTCAGACGCATAATGTTTTCAAGCACTTCACGTTTGCCTCGAGGGTCGAGATGCGCTGTCGGTTCATCAAGAATAATACACTTTGGTTTCATGGCCAGGACACCGGCAATGGCTACCAGCTGTTTCTGTCCTTCCGAGAGGCCGCTCGGTGATACCTTGCGCAGATGCTGCAGGTTCAGCGTATCAAGTGCCCAGTCAACACGTTTCCTGATTTCAGCCGGAGGAAGGCCTAAATTTTCCGGTCCAAAAGCAATATCTTCTTCGACAATGCTGCTGACCAGCTGGTTGTCCGGATTCTGAAAAACCATGCCAACCAGCTTGCGGATGGCCGCTGTGTTCTTTTTGTCGGCAATCGAAAGTCCCTCGACCAATACACTACCACTCTGGGGTGTCAGTAATCCGTTAAAGTGCCGGGCCAGGGTCGATTTTCCGGATCCGTTTTGACCGGTGATCGCCAGCATTTCACCCGGCCATACCTGAAGGAAAACCCCTTTCAAAGCTCTAAACTCATCATCGCTGCCGGCCTGGTAAGAGTAGGTCAGGTCAATTACCTCGATCAACGGATTCAAATCAATGCAGCCCCTTAAAATCTGTTTTTCATTATAGAAGCAACCTATGCTTTTGTTGACCTGATCCGCTGAATACCTTTGACCAGGATTACTGTTAATACAGCGGCGACTATTAATTCCGGAATTCCATGCAGAAAGCCGATTGAAATTGAAACTTCCGGCGGCAGGTAGCCTCTCCAGGTAGCCATTCCCAGGACCAAAACGGTATTGGTAATTGAACCGAAGGCTCCGGCGAGAATACAGGCCAGGACATTGTTAATTTTTTTGGTGGAAAAATAGACGAGGTAGGAGACGACTCCGATAAAAAGGCGGGGTAATATTGATACAAGCGGGTCTGCAAAAAATGGGGGGACGGGCTGATACATACTGAAGAGGCCAAAAATAGCCCCGGTAAACAGGCCCACTACCGGACCCTCCAGGATGCCGCCCAGGATCGCCGGTATATGCATAATTGTGGCACTACCCGCCAGTGTGGGCATCGGGATAAACCCTAAACGGGTTACGCCTAATAAAATTGTGATTGCGCCTAAAATACCGGATATAACAATTTTACGGACAGATAAGTTCATAGCACAAACTCCTCCTTTTGCTGTAATTAACAGGAACATATTCTACACTCGTCCATGCTAATCCTTCACGATTGGGGGCGATTTGAATTTTGCTCAGGTTTTTATTATGTTTACGGAAGGATTAACATGGCTGATTGCAGAATATGGCTAAAAGTATTTTAACTGAACAAAAGGGGAAAAACAAATGGTCAGGCGATACATTATCCTATTTGTATTAGTTGTAGTTTTAGTCTTTCTCGGTGTTTCCTGCAGTAGTGAAGATGATTCCCTGGAAAGCAGTTCAGTGAACGGCGCTATTTTGAAAACCGGTGCTGCTATCAATGAACAAAAGGAAATTATTTATGAGCAGGTAATTTTTAGGGTCAATGAAGATATTTACTTCTACTTTAACAATAATCTGCCCTTCGGTTCTGAGCAGGTATTTGTACAGCTGATCGACAGCAGCAATGAGAAGGTGCTTGCCGAGAGCGATTATAATGTTGATCCGGAATCAGCTGAAATTACTGATATGATTTATTTCGGCGCTCCCGGAAAGTTTAAAATTGCGGTGATTGTAGATGATCAGGTCAGAGCGACTCAGGAATTACGGATTGAGTAATCTTATGAATAGTGAGCAGAACAATATAAAACGGCTGGCGAAAAGGGGTGATCAAAAGGTAGTTATCGTTTTAAAAAGTGAATAATAGCCCAAGCTCAGTAAACGATCCAGAATAAACAGCAAAGGACATACTAATGAATATTCGCAACCTGAGGTCTGCAGTTCTATTATCGGCAATTCTTACATTATGCTTCTTATTATGCTTGGCTTCTGTTTCTTCAGTAGGGCTGACTGCGGCAATTGAACCGGTGGATAATCCCTTCGACCAGGAGGAACCTTCTGCAGCAGAGCAGCCGCTTGCCCCTCAAGACTTTTCCGATTCAGAAACAACCGTAACTGCTCTGGCAACATCTGATAGTTTAGGGGTGATCACCCCGGCTGAGGTCAATAAACATAGCGAGGCGACTGTTTTTGTCGTGCCTGCCGGTGAAAGCATTGCAGAATTAATTATTGAGATTGATGCAATGCAAACTGGTCTGATCGGGATTGAAGAAAAAGGCGTAGAACTGATTTTAAGTAGCAGCATCCCGTATACTGCGGATAGTGTTATAGAAATCCGCGAGCTTATTGATTTTATTTCAGTCAGAGACAACCTTGGGGGTACCTTCCGACTGGTTTCTGATATTGGAATGGATAGCTCTGTGTCGTGGGCTCCAATTGGAGATGAAGTCGACAAATTTACCGGCACCTTCGATGGGCAGGGTTATACAATTAGTGATTTGTTTATCGAGTCAGTGAGTAGCGATCTTGGCTTATTCGGTTACGTCAACGGTGCTACCCTGGAGAATATCAAACTCGATAATGTAGATATCAATGGAGGAAGTAATGTTGGCGGTCTGGTCGGTCGAGCTGATAATAGCGAGATCATAAACTGTTCAGTTGAAGGTAATGTAGATGGAAACGGCATCAACGTCGGTGGCCTTGTTGGTTATGCCTACACAAGCACAATTTCGAACAGTTCAGCAGAAGTTGCCGTACATGGTCAAGACAGTTCTGTCGGTGGTCTGATCGGGCATGCCCACAAAACACCAATCACAAATTGCTCAGCAACTGGCAGCGTGCAGGGAGAAGTGAGCCGTGTTGGTGGTTTAGCCGGTTACGCTCAAGAGATTTCAATAACATCTTCATTTGCTGAATGCACTGTAACTGGCAGCGGCATTTTAGGCGGAGTCGGAGGGCTTGTCGGTCTAGTATCACCCAATAGTACTATTACTGATTCTTATGCGGCTGGAACAATAAGCGGCAGCACTGATGCCGGAGGTCTTGTTGGTTATGTTTCAAAATATAGTTCAATAAATAATTGTTACTCAGCGGCGATAGTTAAAGGTAGTGATGCAAATATCGGAGGTTTAGTCGGCAGTAGTCACTCTCTAGCAACTTGCACAGAAAGCTACTGGGATACTCTGGTTAGCGAACAAGTTTCTTCAGCGCTGGGGTCAGGTAAAGAGACTAACCAAATGAAGCAGCAGCTATCTTATAGTGGATGGAATTTTGAAGATATCTGGTTTATTGAGGAAGGGGTAGCTTACCCGGTATTACAATGGCAGCTGGTTGGTAGCGATCCCGATCCTGATCCACCTATTGATCAGCCCGATCCCGAACTACCCGCTGAAAAGCCCGGTTTGCCGGTTATTCCTGCCCAGCATTACCATTTTATTCCTGATCATACACCGCTTGTTTCTTTGAATTTTTCGGGCAGCCCCTTAACGATTATATACAGGTACCTGGCAGAGGTGGAAATGTTTCTTGCGGCCATGCAGGCCGGCGAGGAGGCCGTTTCTGTCGAGAATCTCGCCGCGGCCAGGGCAATCTATACCAGGGCGCAGCTGCTTTTTGCCTCAAACCAGGGCCTCTTCAGTGAAACAGAGAGTGCGGTTATCATAGAACGGCTTGCCGCAATTTTGCAGGCCATTATCTTCCTGGAGCTTAGAATATAAGGGCAGCTCTTAATCATGCTATAAGCCGGGTAGTCTCCGGCTTTTTATTTATACTTTCATAAATTAAGCAGGAATCATGATCAAATCGTCGAATAAGCAGAAAGATGTTGAACCGGTTTCATGACGGTAATTTAATTTGGAGGCGCTGGTTAAAATGAAGTTCAAGATAAGGCTGGTTTTAGTTGCCCTGATTGTCTTGATCATGTTCTTGCTGCATAACAGTTTTTGGTTATGGGGCCTTGATGATCGGGTGCCCCTGCTTTTCGGATTCATGCCTTTTGCTTTTTCCTATTATGTTGGTTATGCTATTTTGTCAGTGCTGGTCATCAAGCTGATTATTAAAATTGCCTGGCCTGATCCTCCTGCCGATGTGATTGAGTTATTTGTTGATAAGGAGTCGGTGGACAAATGAATACTACTCTTGGTCTGGGAATATTAATCACTTATGTTTGCATATTGCTGATAATTGGTGCCTTTGCAGCGAAGGTGACCTTGAAAACGCGTGAGGATTATTTTCTGGCCGGACGCGGCCTTGGCAGCATTGCAGTTTTTATGGCTCTTTTCGCCACCAATATCACCGCCTTTACTATTATCGGCCAGGCCGGTTTTGCTTACCAGGCCGGTTACGGTGCTTACGGTTACGTGATCGGCTGGAGTATCTTTATCACACCGTTTACCTACTACCTGGTTGGTTACCGCTCCTGGCTTCTGGGTAAACGCTATGGTTATGCCACCCAGCCCCAGGTTTTCGGCGCTATATTCAACAGTCGTCTCGTTAAACTATTATTTCTGATTCTGTTGCTCTATTATACTTTACCTTACCTGGTAGTCAGCATCATCGGCGGCAGCCTCGCTTTTACCACTATATCCGAAGGGCTTGTGCCCTACTGGCTTTCAGCCGTGCTGATTATCGGCATATCTCTAATCTATACGCTGCCGGCCGGTTTAAGAGGGACTGTCTGGACCGACATCTTCCAGGGCACTGTGTTCCTGGTTCTCGCGATCTTCTTATTGTTTGCCGTAGCCCAGGCTCTCGGCGGATTTACGGCAATCACTGAGCGGATCACCCAGACTAATCCGGCCATGTTGCAGCGAAGCCTCTCGCCGCAGATCGCGCCGATCAACTGGTTCAGTTTTGCTTTTATCAATTCAATTGCCGTGATCGTATTTCCTCAAATGTATACGCGAATTCTCGCTGCCCGCAGCAGCCGCAATCTAAAGCGGGTTACTCTTTATTATCCGCTGGCTCTGGCGGTAATTTTTGGAGTTTCAACTTTGCTCGGGGTCTGGGGTTCAGTGGCAGTACCTGGACTGGTCGGTAAAGATTCCGATAACATCGTGCCCCTGTTAATTCAAAAATTCCTGTCGCCGACCTGGACAGTCCTGGGGTTAGTGGCTATCCTGGCTATAGTCAAATCATCAATTGACTCCCAGCTTCTTTCAGTTGCTCACCTGGTGACAGACGATCTGCTGCCCCGTTTTAAACGTATCTCATCACAGCAGGCGGTTTTCTGGGGCCGTATAGTGCTGGTTATCTTTGCTGCAGCTGCCTTCTATATCGCCCTGGTTCGCCCGGCGGCGATCTTAAGTATTGCCGCTTTCGCTTTCTCCGGATTTGCGGTGATACTTCCGGTTATGATCGCAGGCCTTTACTGGCCGCGGGCCAATAAGTATGGCGCAATCGCCGCTTTGATAGTGCCAGCCATAATGCTCCACCTGTGGTATTTGGAAATATTACCCAAGTGGACTACCTTTGGTTTTATGCCTGTTTTTCCGACCTTCGTCCTGGCAATTTTGATCCTGGTGGTAGTTTCTTACCTGACGCCTGCTCCGCCATCCGAGCAGCGGGAGAAAACATTCGGTCTGTTTGATCAGGTTTTTAACGCAAAATAATCCGGCTGACCGATGTTAGCCTGCTGAAGAGCGGTTATGCTTTTGCATTGGCGGCTGTGAGCGAAGGGTTCAATATTTACATGTGATCGTGCAAGGTTATATTCAAATAGATGATGCAGCCTCTAAATACAATAGACGCAGTAAACAAGCAGCAAAATTCGCTGATTCACGCATTTTGGGATCGTTTTTTTGTCATCATTGTTCTGGCCTATCTAGCCGGTATTTCAACTGCCCGCCTCTGGATTGGAGGTTCGGCCGGGATTTACTGGTTGGTCGGTACAGCGCTGTTATTAATAGTTCTGGGCATCTGTTTTAAACTGGTTGATTTCTATAAAGCAGTCCTGATCCTGGTCGTTGCTGTTGCCGGAGGGGCTGCTTTTTTCTATTCTGTGCAGCAACCTGCCGGTGGACTGATCAATTATGCTGATTATCCCGTATATGTCGAGGGAACAGTGATCGACGAACCCCTATTCTATGATGATCACACCGCTTACCGCCTGAAGGTTGAGATGGTGGAAACACGGGAAGGGCGCTTTGTAGTTCCGGGAATACTGCTGGTCAGGCTTTATGGTTCTGAAGATGAGCACTACTGGTTTGGGGAACGTTTGCGCCTGCGCGGAGTTATTGTTGAAGCCCGCGGGCAGCGTAATCCCGGTGGATTTGACTATAACTTTTACCTGCGCAGTCAGGGCATCGACGCATTGATTTATCCCAAACCGGCCCAGGTTAGTTCTTTAGGACCAGGTGAGGTAAACGGTCTGGTCGCTTCGGCAGTCAAACTGCGCAGCTCTATGGTCGGGGTGATCAGTAAAACTCTGCCTTCCCCTGCGGCCGAACTGCTGACGGCAATTCTATTCGGTCAGAGAAACAGCCTGCCGGAAGATGTCGAAAACAATTTCCGCCGTGCCGGGGTAGGCCACCTGATGGCCGTGTCTGGCCTTCATGTCGGATTAGTCGCCGCTTTCATTCTTGGTCTGTGGCGGCGTTTTAAATTACGTGGCCGTTTACCATTAATCCTGGCTATTGCCCTGGTTTTTACTTACGCTTACCTTACCGGGATGCGTCCCTCTGCCCTGAGAGCGGCTGTCATGGTTTCTACTGCTATGGCGGCCCTTCTGTTTGATCGGGAACCAGATCTGCCCTCAGCAGTTGCGTTTGCCGCTCTGGTTACCCTTTTCATTAACCCGTTGCTGCTTTTTACCGTGGGTTTTCAACTTTCCTATGCGGCGACACTGGTCTTGATTTATGGTTACCGGCCCCTCGTGCAGGCGCTCACTTTTTTACGCTGCCCCGGTATTTTGCGTCCTCCCCTGGCGATAACTCTGGCTGCGCAGATCGGCGTACTGCCGCTTTGTATCTATTATTTTCATTATATGCCCACCGGGGCACTTCTTTTCAACCTGCTGCTTTTACCACTGATCGGTTTTGTGATCGGCTTGGGGCTAACCGGAGCAGTGGTCAGTCTGATTTTCCCTCCTCTTGGAGATCTTCTGCTCTGGGCATCCCGCCCGCTGTTGGAAGTAATGCTGGTCATAACCGGCCTGAGCAGCCTGCCCGGGTTCTATATTGCCCTCTACCCTCCCGGAATCCCTTTCCTTATTTTATTTTACGGGATGCTTACCGCTGTGCTGGTATTATATTACAGATGGGACGATCAGAACTGCCATCAGGGGGAAGTTACCCTGTTTCAGCATGCCGCATCATCTCTGCATAAACTGCTGCCGAAAAGACGTTTCCGCCTGCGTGTAACCGCCTGGGCAGTGCTTATCCTGGCAGTAGTGATTATCTGGTCGGGAATATTGTTTCCTGTGCAGAAGCCGCTCACCGTTACCTTTATTGATGTTGGGCAGGGTGCTGCTGCCTTAATTGAAGCACCCTGCGGTGCTGTGATTATGGTCGATTCCGGAGGAGAACCGGCTTATTATGGCGAACCGGGAGAGATCGGTGAAAGAGTGCTGCTGCCTTTTCTAAGGCATCAGGGTATTCGCAAAATTGATCTGGCGGTAATTACCCATCCGCACGATGATCATTTTGGCGGGCTGATCCCCCTGTTGGAGGAAATTACTATTAAGGATGTCCTGATTTCACCGGTTCCGGGAGAGTCTGTTTACTATAAGGAATTGATCGACAGGGCGGTAACCTTAGGGGTAACGGTTTGTGAAGCAAGCCCGGGCCAGATCTGGCAGTGCTGTCCCGACCTGGTGTTAAAGGTGCTTGGCCCTCATGAGCGGTTACTAACGGGAACAAAGAGCGATCTCAATAACAATTCGGTTATTTTAATCCTTCAGTACCGGGAAGTCAGGATGCTTTTTTGCGGTGATATTGAGGATGCAGCGGTAAATGATCTGATCAGAAGCCAGGCCGATCTGGGAGCTGACCTGCTTTTGATACCCCACCACGGCGGCTATATGGCGGCCATGCCGGATTTTCTGGAGGCGGTCAGTCCCTTATTGGCTGTAATTCAGGTTGGCCAAAACTCTTTTGGTCACCCTGATCCTTTTGTGATCAGTTCCCTGGAAGAAGCTGGAGTAGTCTACTATCGTAACGATCTTCACGGCGCAGTAATTGTTGAGACCGATGGGGTTGAGTTAAAGGTTTCCACAACTGAACGGCCAGCGCTTTTACGGCAATAATTACTTCACTTTAAAAAGGAAAAAAGTTCTACCTGTCGAAATAATTCACAAAAGGGGAAGCGGAGGGAGGGTTATCTTGGAGCCGGAAAAGGTAGCTCAGCTGGTCAAGCAAAATGATAACGATTCCCGGCAGGCGCTTTTTGAAGCATATTACCGGCGCACTTATGCCGTTGCCTACAATATACTGCGCCGCCGTGAAAACGCGGAAGATATCACCCAGGATGCCTTTATCAAAGCTTATCAGAATTTACATCAACTCCAGGATGAGACCAAGTTCGGCGCCTGGCTGGCCGTAATTGCTTCGAATCTGGCCCGTAATTACCTGAAGCGTGAAAAAAAGATTTATCTGACCGATGATCTGTCGGTAATCGAGGGTGATCGGCCCTCTCAAAATACAGAAGAAACAGTTTTGCGCAGCCTCGAGATAGAGCGGGTCAGGAAGGCCATTAGAACATTGCCCCCGGAACAGTATCAGGTTGTTATCCTCCAGTACTACCACGATTTAAAAGTTGATGAAATTGCCGCGATACTTAAAATAAGGTCCGGAACAGTCAAATCGCGTCTTTTCCGGGCCCGGCAGAAACTGGCTACCGTATTGGAACCTGCCGGGGAAGCAACTTGTCAAGTAAGTGAAGGAGGTGACCGGGAGAGATGTCCGAAAAACAAGAAATGAAGCTCGTCGATGATCTGATCAGGGAAGCGCTTCATCTGGAATTGGAATGCGTAGAGGCCCCGCCGTCTGCTAAGGTCTGGCGTCGCATCGAAACAGGGCTTGATCAACCCCGGTCTTCGCTTAAATGGCGTGCCTTCAGCTGGAGCCGTGCGGCAGCAGTGGCCGCCGCCTGTCTGGTAATTGTTTTAGGTGGTATTAGCGTCCTCCGGAATGCTCAATTTTCCGCACCGGCCTCCGATATGGATTTTGCAGTAGGTTCTGGTGAAGAAACTGCCTTACTACAAAGTGAAGATGAAAAGGGAGGCCTCTCTGTTTCACAAGAAGCTGATCAACGAGCTGTTCAGAATGGGCAACCGTTTTTTACTGAGCCTGATCCGAATCCGCCCGACTGGCCCTCCGCTTTACTGGCAGATCATCTATTCGGTGAGGCGCTGCTCCTGATTTCCGGTGGGGAGCCACATTATCACGGCGCGCGCTACTTCGGCAGTGATGCTGACCTGCTGTTGGTCGAGTCGGGATTAGATATTGAAACTATCGATAGCTTTATTAATTTGTTGGGCAGGCATATTGGAGTGGAACTGCAGGTTGTGGATGAGGCAGATGGTTATACTCGCCTGACTGCACCGGAACTTATGGGCTTGGCCTGGCAAAAAGAAGGCCGTAACCAGGCCCTGTTAGTCGTTTCCGGTTACCTTTCCGTGGAAGAGCTGGAAAAGATAGCTGCCGCTCTCAAATAAGCCTCTTTAATTTACTAAGAGGGGTCGATATATTTCATCATTTTACGCAGTTCTTTGCCAACCCCGACAATCTGGTGTTTATCTTCTATTTTTCTAAGGGCTTTGAACATTGGCTGGTTGGCCTGGTTTTCGGTTACCCATTCGAGGGCGAACTGCCCGGTTTGGATTTCATCCAGTATCTTCTTCATTTCTTCCCTGGTCTGCCCGTTGATAATCCGTGGCCCCCTGGTCAGGTCACCGTACTCGGCTGTATCGCTGACAGAGTAGCGCATTCTTTCAAGACCGCCTTCATAGATAAGATCGACGATCAACTTCAGCTCATGCAGGCATTCAAAGTATGCTACCTGCGGTTGGTAGCCAGCCTCGACCAGGGTATCGAAACTGGCTTTGATCAGGGCTGATACCCCGCCGCAGAGGATAACCTGCTCACCGAAGAGATCAGTTTCTGTTTCTTCCTGTAAAGTGGTTTCAATAACACCTGCGCGGGTGCAGCCGATACCTTTGGCGTAAGCCAGAGCCAGTTCTTTCGCTTTTCCGGTGTGATCCTGGTAAATGGCCAGCAATGCCGGAACCCCGGCCCCCTCTTTATATAGCCTTCTCAGGAGGTGCCCCGGACTTTTCGGCGCAACCATAAACACGTCGACATTGTCAGGAGGGATCACCTGGTTATAGAGAATATTGAAGCCGTGAGAGACAACCAGAGCCTTACCTTCGGTTAGATGAGAAAAGATCGACTCTTTATAAACAGCCGGTTGGACATTGTCACCGATCAGAAGCTGGATCACTTCTGCCGCTTTTGATGCTTCGCTTACTGTTGCTACCTCTAAACCGTCTTTTTTGACCTGTTCCCAACTTTTACTTTCCCGGTGCAGCCCGACTATAACGTCGAGACCGCTGTCTTTGAGATTTTGGGCCTGGGAATGTCCCTGACTGCCGTAACCAAGTACTGCAATTTTTTTCTTCTTCAAAATGCTTAAGTCAGCATCCTGGTCATAGTACATAACTGCCATCTGAAATCCTCCCTGTAAATGTGATAACCTTATTAATTGGCTAATTTCAATCAAACTCCTGCCTCACTTTTTAAGTTATTACGCATTTTGTAGAAAGTTGGAAAAAATAATAGCAAGATGCAGGTATTATTGCTGGTTAAGTCAAATATGTACTAAGAATAATCATTCAATAAAATCAGCATAAAAATTATTTGAAGGAGAGTGAATGAGTTGACTTTGAAAGGAAGTAAAACCGAAAAAAATATTTTAACAGCATTTGCCGGTGAATCGCAGGCCCGAAACCGCTACACCTACTTTGCCAGCCAGGCAAAAAAAGAAGGATATATACAGGTATCGGCAATATTTGAAGAGACCGCTAACCAGGAAAAAGAACATGCTAAAAGGTTATTCAAACTTCTGGAGGGCGGCGAAGTTGAAATTCAGGCTGTATTCCCAGCTGGTGTTATCGGCAGCACTGTTGAAAATCTAAGGGACGCCGCCGGCGGTGAAAACCACGAATGGACCGCTATGTATCCCGGCTTCGCCAAAGTTGCCAGAGAGGAAGGGCTCAAAGAGATTGCCGCAATGTTTGAGTCAATTGCAGAGGCAGAAAAGCAGCATGAAAAGCGCTACCTGGGGCTAATGGCTAATATTGAAAAGGGCATAGTTTACAAAAAAGATAAGGCCGTCCGGTGGATCTGCCGCAACTGCGGTTATGTGCACGAGAGTGCAGCCGCTCCGGAAGTGTGCCCAGCCTGTAACCACCCCCAGGCTTATTTCGAAACAATCTGTGAGAATTGGTAGTATTACTGCGGTTGCCGTGGGTAGTTTTCGAGCCCTGTTTTTCTAAACAATAAGATTGATCAACATGGAGGATCTATTTTGAAACTGGTTCGTTTTCTGAAAGATCAATCGGTATGTTATGGAAAACTGGAAAGAGATACGGTTATTGAGTTGGGTGAACCGGGCGCAGATTGGTGCAGCTGGCATTTCACAGAAACCGGCCGGCAGTTTGCATTGAGTGAGATCAGTCTTTTATCACCCTGCCTGCCGTCGAAAATTATCTGCCTTGGTCTGAATTACCGGTCCCACGCCAAAGAGATGAAGCTGGTTTTACCAAAAAAGCCAATTATATTTTTAAAACCTTCAACTACTGTGATCGGGCCGGGCGAAGCAATAATTTATCCTCCTCAGAGCCGGAGAGTCGATTATGAAGCAGAACTGGGGGTGGTGATTGGTCGGCAGGCATCTAAAGTTAGCAGGGGAAATGCGCTCAGCTATGTTATTGGCTATACCTGTGCCAATGATGTCACTGCCAGAGATAAACAACCTGCCGCCGGGCAATGGACTTACTCCAAGGGATTCGACACTTTTTGCCCGCTTGGGCCCGTAATTGAGACAGAAATAGAAAACCCTGAAAATTTAATGGTTCAAGGGTTTTTAAACGATAAACTGGTTCAGGAAGTCTCTACTTCCGATCATTATTTCTCTATAGCGGATATAATTAAATATGTATCGGGATGCATGACTTTACTGCCAGGCGATCTGATTCTGACAGGCACACCATCCGGGATCGGTCCGCTGCAACCTGGTGACCAATTTACAGTCACAATTGAGGGGATTGGCTCCTTACAAAACAGGGTAGTCAGAGCGGAATAGATAACTAAATGCTAAAAATAGACTCCTTAAAATTTGCAAAAAAATGATGTTGTCAACAAACGTTTTCTAGTATATAATCAGATCAGTTTACAGGACCGTCTAAGGCAAACTCACTGCAAGGTGGGGCCTCAAAATGCCGGCTCCTCTTGATTAAGAGAGCCTGCCAGGTTGTCGGTCAGGAATAGGTTTGCTTTCGACATTTTCTCCCTGATGAGGCAGCGTAGCCGCTGTCTCTTTTTTTACTTGATTTTTTACCTGAAAGGAAGGGTTTTATGCACATCATTATAGTTGGTGGGGGCGGAGTAGGTTACGAACTTGCCCGCAACCTGTCGGAAAAGAACCAGGACGTTGTTGTCATTGAGCAAAACGAGGTAAAAGCCAGGCGGTTCAAGGAATCGCTTGATGTTATGGTCATTGAAGATAACGGCGCTAATGCTGCCGTGTTGGAACAGGCAAATATAAAAATAGCTAACATGCTGATTGCCGTAACCCAGTCTGATGAGGTAAACATTATTGCCTGCATGCTGGCAAAAAAATACAATGTCCCGATCACGGTCTGCCGTATTCGCAATTCCGGTTATGCTGAAGAATCCTCTGTTTTAACCCCAAATCAGCTCGGTATTGATATTGTGATTAACCCGGAACGGGTTGCTGCCATGGAAATATCAAAAATGCTTCATTTTCCCGAGGCCAGTGAAGTGGAATACTTCAACCGTGGCAAGGTAATGATGCTGGGAGTCGTGGTCGGACCGGAAGCGGATATAACTGATGTGCCTTTACATAAACTGCCGCTTAATCCTAATTGTATAATCGTCGGGATCAGTGATTCAGAAGGGAAGTTTATAGTTCCCGGCGGCCATGATGTGATCAGACCCGGTAATAAGATCTATCTGCTTGGCGATACCCGCACCCTGAAAGATATCAGCTCACTGTTGCACCATGCGAAAAGGAGAGTGTCCCAGGTAACGATCCTCGGAGGAGGCATGATTGCTCTATACCTGGCCAAGTTGCTTGAAGAGAGCAAACAGCATTTTTACGTTAAGATTATCGAGAGAAATGAAGAGCGCTGCGAAAAATTATGCAGGCATTTGGACAAAACCCTGGTTCTGCAGGGCGATACCACCGAGATTGCCATGCTTAAGGAAGAAGATACGGATAAAGCCGATGCTGTAATCGCTGCCGCTGGGGATGACCGCAGCAATATTGTTGCTGCTTTGCTGGCACGCCAGTTTGGTGTGAAAAAAATCATCTGTGAGGTTATGAAACCCCAGTATGTACCGGTTTATAGTGCCCTCGGTATTGATAGTGTGATTAACCCCCGACTGTTGGCTGCGGCCCAGATTATCCGTTTCACCCGGCGGGAAGAAGTGGTGGCTCTTTCTATTCTACAGGATGAAAAGGCAGAGGTAATTGAGATAATCCTACCAGAAACGGCCAAAGTCGTTCACAAAAAAATATCCGAAGCAAACCTGCCGCGTGGTATGCTGATCGGCGCTCTAGTGCGTAAAGGCGAAGTGATCATTCCGAATGGGAATACGGTATTGCTGCCGCTTGATCATTTAATTGTATTTGCTATACCAAAAGTCAGTGCAAAATTGGATCGCTATTTTGCGCAGGCTGCTGGTAACGGCGACAGAGAAAACCTTCGCAATAAAGTGATCCAGAGCAAAGAGGTTTAATATTCCCGCCGATTGACCGGCGGGATTTGTTGATGTAGCTGGGAGGTTGGCTGGTGCGTCATTTTCGCATGTTTTACCTGATCGGAATCATACTTCTTTTTTTAGCAGCGGCCATGTTGCTGGCAGCCCTCTGGTCATTCGCTGAACAGGGTCCGGACCGTCTGGCATTTTCCAAGGCGATTCTTTTAACTGCCCTGGTTGGTGCTCTTTTTTTCTGGTATTTTTCTCGCTCCCGGGGTCGGGAACTTAGTATAGTTGAAAATTTTACCCTTGTCGCCCTGGCCTGGTTTGTAACCGGTATCTTCGGCGCACTTCCTTACCATTTTTACGGGGTTTTTGACGGCAACTACATTAATGCTTTTTTTGAAGCGGTATCCGGCTTTACAACTACCGGAGCAACGCTGATCGTAGATATCGAAAGTATACCCCGTGGTTTACTGCTCTGGCGTGCATTTACCCAGTGGCTCGGCGGCATGGGCATTATTGTCCTGTTTCTGGCAATACTACCTCATTTTGGATTTCGTAGTATGACTATGTTTAAGGCAGAATTGCCGGGGCCGGTCGCCGAAAGGGTAGTACCGAGAGTAGTTGAAACTGCACGTCGCCTCTGGCTGCTCTATGTCGCTTTAACTGTCGCGCAAGTGATATTACTGCTGGCCTGTGGAATCAGCTTTTTTGATGCTCTGGCTCATGCTTTTACTACCATGCCCACTGGTGGCTTTTCAACTTACAACGCCAGTATTGCTGCTTTTAACAACCCCATGGCTGAAATCGTAATTATCTTTTTTATGTTTTTTGCCGGAATTAACTTTGTCCTTTACTATCGCTTGATTCGCCGTGATTTTAAAGTTTTTAAAAACCCCGAACTGCGCTTTTTCTTTTTTGTAATCATTACTGCGATTTTGTTTGTTACCTTCAATATTTACAAACAGACAAATAGTGATTTTTTTCTTGCCTTGCGCCAGAGCGCTTTTCAGGTTGTTTCGATTATCACCACAACTGGTTATGCTACCACAAATTTTGACGCCTGGCCTAACTTCTCCCGCTTGATACTGCTTCTGCTAATGTTTATTGGCGCCTGTGGCGGATCAACAGGAGGGGCAATTAAACAGGTGCGCTTTATGCTGATGATCAAGTATTCTTTCCGCGAGTTATATCGAATAATTCACCCATCGGCGATCTCATCGGTTAAGTTGGGAGATCAAATTGTAAACGAAGAATTATTGCGGCCGATCATGAGTTTTGGCTTTCTCTACTTTTCCTTGACATGCCTGGCGACACTTGCTCTCACTTTTATGGGTCTTGACCTGGAAACTTCTTTTTCAGCAGTGGCCGCAACATTTGGCAATGTCGGGCCCGGACTTGCCGCAGTCGGCCCCCAGCATACCTATCAGATTATCCCCCAAGCCGGTAAAGCGTTGTTGGCGATAATGATGATTGTCGGTCGCCTTGAAATATATACTGTGCTGGTTATTTTCCTACCCGAATCGAGGCGTATCTGGATGAAGGCCTTAAAGGAGAAAGCCTAAAAATGCTGTCATACCAGGCCTTGATCAAACAGCTGGCTGCGGGGAATTTTGCTCCGATCTATCTTTTTTACGGTGAAGAAAAGTATTTACAGGAAGAGCTGGTTGAGCAGCTGGCCAGTTTATTCCTGGGTTCAGATACTGAATTTGGCAAAGAGAAACTGGAAGGCACTGCGCTTTCTCTGGAGGAAATTATTGCCAGACTAGGCGAATCCGGGTTATTTTCTAAACGGCGACTCTTGATTGTTGATAGCCCGGCCTACCTGGGGGCACCGCGCAAGAATGAGGAAAATGATCCGCCGGGTGGTAACGATGTTAAAGATAGCCGCGAAGCAACTTATGCAGATCGGTTAAACAGCTATCTGGATCTGCAAACTTCTAAAACACCCGACAGTATTCTTGTTTTCCTGACTCCGCGGGTCGATCGTCGCAAACGTTTATATAAACTTATCGATAAAAAAGGAATCGTTGTTGAATGCAGCCCCCTAAAAAGCGAAGCCCTGGCGACCTGGATCCAGAATAAAGTTACCCAATTAGGTAAAAAAATCGAGAGTTCAGCACTGGAAAGACTGCTTCTGGCCGGTGAACAGAACCTGCATTATTTTTCAAGCGAACTGGAGAAATACTCTGCCTACCTGGGGGAGAATGAAAAAATTATTACTGCTCAGACTGTTGATCAGTTGTTCTCAGGCGATATCCAGGGCGATATTTTCAAGTTAACCGATGCCCTGGCAGAAGGCAACCCGGCCAAAGCGCATGAATTACTGGAACTTTTACTGAGAAGGCGGGAGAAACCCTTACAGATCTT
>JAUWPV010000017.1 GCA_030611385.1 Bacillota bacterium
ATTTTTTCGTCTACTAAGCGAACTAAATCCATGAGGAACCTCTGCCTCCTTCGGGGGGTTATTCTTGCTGAATACGAGGTTCCTCTTTCTATATGTCTTGCAGTCTTCCCTGCAAATACCTACAGTAACTTTACACTAACAAAACCACGTGGTTAATCAGCGATAATGTCGCCATGAGTAAAGGCGATATTTTCTGGAAACCTAAAGAAACGAAAAGAGTCAATGTAGTGGAACAGTTAGTGCGAGGCACCAGTGGATAAGACGCCAGCAGATAGTTGACACAATCGGAAAATAAAAAGTATAATTACGCTAACAGGGTCCTATACAGAAAATGAGGTGACATGCATATGAAGGACAATCCGGTTGTCGGTGATTTTCAGGAAACGGTGTCGGAGGTTTTAATCCGCCATCGCAGCATTCTCGACTGCCTGTCCAAATACCAGGAATCGACTGCCCGAGTCAATCGCAGTGTGATTAAAACCGTCACTGACTGCGGCTGTATCTCGATTATTGCCAATAAAAAACAGTACCCCCCGATGGACTCGCTCAAAGATTGCGCAAAGTATATGGACTCCCATATAAAAGGAAAGATGTGCGAACACTGCCGGGAGGTAATTGCCGAAGAAATCGGCAAACACCTCTTCTACCTGACTGCCCTGTGCAATACCCTCGACTACAAGCTGGAAGACCTTTTTGAACTGGAGCACAATCGCATCAACACTCTCGGCCATTTCATGCTCTCCTGATTAGCCACTTTATATTTATTTTTTCCGGTTCATCGGCGCTCCGCACTTTGCCTTCCGCCCTTTATGGCAGTAGGGCAACGCCGATTGCTTCCTTAATATTATCTGCACCGACCAACTGCAAACCCCTGAATTCACCCGCCCCTTTCTTCAACTCGTCCTGATTGACCTGAGGCAGGATAAAGCGTTTGAAACCGAGTTTCAGCGCTTCGTTCAGGCGCTGCCTGATCCTGCTGACCGGACGGATTTCACCGGTCAGACCTACCTCGCCGACAGCGACAGTGTCGCCGTTTAAGCTTTTTCCCTTTAAGCTGGAAGTCAGGCTCAGGGCTAAAGCCAGGTCAGAAGCCGGTTCATAAAGACGCACTCCGCCGACCACGTTGACAAAGGTATCGAGCCCGAAGAATGAGATGCCGGCATGCTTTTCGAGCACAGCCATGACCAGGGCAACCCGGTTCAGGTCGATCCCGGCGGAAGTACGCCGCGGTGTCGGGTAGCTCGACGGAACCACCAGCGACTGAATCTCAACCAGAAGCGGCCTGGTTCCTTCCATACTCGCCGTAATTACCGCCCCCGGAGATTGCTCCTGGCGCTGCGTAATAAAGAGGTGCGAGGGATTGGCCACTTCGATCATCCCTTCCGCCTCCATCATAAAAACCCCGATTTCATTGGTTGAGCCGAAACGGTTCTTGACTCCGCGCAGGATCCGGAAGTTGTGGTAGCGGTCTCCCTCCAGGTAGAGTACACAATCGACCATGTGCTCGAGCAGACGTGGCCCGGCCATGATCCCTTCCTTGGTTACGTGCCCGACCAGAAAAACTGCAATGTTTTCTTCCTTAGCCAAACGGATCAATTCGGCAGTGGCCCCGCGCACCTGGCTGACACTGCCGGGCACGCCGTCTACCTCACTGCGGTAAACCGACTGCACCGAATCAACGATCAATACGTCCGGTTTAAGCGAAGCTGTGGTTTCCAGGAGAATTTCAAGCTCGGTAATCGCCGCCGCATAAAACTCTTCCTTTATGTTCAAACGTTCCGCGCGCATCCTGATCTGGTGCAACGACTCCTCACCGCTGGCGTAAAAGACTTTCTTTTTCCCGGCCAAACAGGCAGCCGCCTGCAGCAGTAAAGTTGATTTGCCGATACCGGGATCGCCACCCAGCAAGATCACCGACCCGGAAACCACCCCTCCGCCGAGAACCCGGTCGAATTCGCCGATACCGCTGACAAAGCGTTCTTCGGCCGCCGCCTGTATCTTGTGCAGGTGAACAACCTCAGCTCTGACCTTTGCCGCCGCCGACCGCCGGGCAGGTACCGCAATAATCTCAGCTATCGTATTCCATTCGTTACAGCCGGGGCAGCGCCCCAGCCACTTCTGGGTTTCATGACCGCAACTGCTGCAGCAGAAAGACGTCATCTTCTTCGCCACCAAAACCACTCCCTGATCTGTGTTATGAGAATTTAAACTGAAATGATATTGTTTCGTAGTATTAATTGTTATTATAGAAGACTCCGCAGTTTTTCTAGGTTGGTGCGATCCCAATCGGTGCCATTTTCCGGTGTTTCGAGGATAAAGGGGAAATCTTCCGGCCAGCCGTAATTGAGGATGGCGCCGAAACCCTCCGATAAGATATTGCCCTCGCCGATGTGGGCGTGGCGGTCGACCCGCGCACCGCATTTGACCCCGGTATCATTGACGTGGATGACGTGCAGGTGCTCCAGGCTGACATACTTGTCGAGCTCGCCCAGTGTTTTCTCCGCCGCCGGGGCGCTGCCGATATCATAGCCGGCCGCCCAGGCATGGGCGGTATCGATACAGACACCCAGTTTGCCCTTCGGGAAAGCTTTAAGGATATCGCCCAGTTCTGAGAAATTCGACCCCAGAGCGGTGCCGCTGCCGGCGGTATTCTCCAGCAGCAGTTTTACCGAGTCGGGCCAGTCGGGCAACCCTTCGCCGATACTTTCGATTATCTGGGTTAAGCCTCTCTCCACACCCTGTCCGCCGTGGTTGCCGGTATGTAAGACCACATACCGAGCCCCGTAGAAACAAGCTCGTTCCATTGTTTCACCCAGTAATTTTTTCGATCGGATCAGAAATTCCTGGTTATTTGTGGCCAAGTTGATCAGGTAGGCAGAGTGGATTACCAGCGGGGAGATGCTGAACTCTTCGAGCAGGGCAGAGCGTTTCTCGATCTCGGAGTTTTCGAGCCTGCCCATCTGCCAGCCGGTCGGGTTACCGGGGAAAATCTGGATCGCCTGGCAGCCGATTTCGGCCACTCTTTTTACATTTACCGCAAACCCGCCTTTTTGGGGCATGTGTACTCCCAGACGCACGGCTTTACCTCCGCTGTAGTCAATATAGTTGGAAAATTAAATCAGTCTAGTATTGTTCCCCTTCCCGGTCGGTCAGGAAGGCCAGCATATTGCGGTATGCTTTCCGGTCAATCTGCAGTATCTGGTTGATCTCTGTGAACTTGCGGCGCACGCTCGCCGTCGAGACACCGTAAGCGGCGGCCAGCTCTTTCTGGGTCAGTCCGAGAAAATGGAATCGGGCCAGGCAGTATTCAAGCCCGGCGGCCCAGGTCTGCGGCCGATCGACGCGCGGGCCCTGCGGGTAAACCTGGTTGATGAAGTCGAGCCAGATCGCCTCGGCATCATCGTAAAATTCTTGACTGTAATAGGCGCTGCGACGCATATTGGCAATGGTGCATTCGATCACCTGCTGCCATTTCCCTTCCCAGATCGGCGCCGGCGGAGGGTAGTCGCGCAGGCTGATCTCGCGGAAACGCCCCTCTTTATAGACGCGGCATCGGCCGGCCGGGTTTACTCTTTTCAGCTCGAGCAGAGCTACCTGGCGCAGTCTCTCGTTGACCCAGGGGTTGGCCGCAAAGTCAGCCAGGCTGGCCCGGGCCGTCTCGCAATCTGCGTCACCGTAAAGCCTGACAATCGCCTCTTTTAAGAAATCGCCGCCCTGGTAGAGGCCCCATTGCAGAGTTTGCTGAAAGCTCTCATTTTCCAGAAGGCGTTCTCTGAACTGTACCCTGTTCAGGTTCTCGATCAGCCCGAGCAGCGCATCGTTTTCGGCAGCGTTGAGTCCGCGGTTGTAGGCTTCGCTGTCATCTTCGTCTTCCATTGAGAGCAGCAGGTCCTCGGCTTCCTCGGCCATGTCACCATCCGGCGTGGCATGCAGGTATTTGAGCAGGCAGCGTTTCGCTTCAAGAAGATCTTCCATCAACCCGTAATTAATGGCCATAAAGAAGTAGCACTCGGTCAGCTCAGCATCCATGTTCTGGACGATATGCTTGAAAATATAATTGGCCTCTTTCAGCCGATCAACCTTGCTGAGCAGACAGGCCAGGTTGTAATGGTTTAAAGGGTCGTCCGGACCGGCTTCGACCGCCTTCTGCAGGTAGAGCAGGGCCTTGGAGAGCCTGTTTTTCTGGTTGTAGTAAGTGCCCTTTTGGGCGTAATAAGAAGCATCCTGGGCGATGGGGATCACCTTCAGACTGCGATCAGCGGTTTTCAGTATTCCTCTGGGCTTATCGGCTCTTCCCAACTCTTTCACCGTCACTCTCATCTGTGTGTTCCCTTGAACATCTCTGATTTTTACCTTCTGCAGAGAGCAAAGCATATCCTGCCTGATCTATAGAAATAATACCGGGGGAAAACGGTATGGGGACACACCTCCTACAGAGGAATGCCCCCGTCTTGTTTTAAATAATGGTAATAGATCAGTTACCTTGTTCATCTTGCCCATTGGCAAGGCTGATGAAGATGCTTCGCTCCAAAAAGCGGGCCCAATCTGTCCAGGCGCCGCTCTCGGGAACATGCCTCTGCATGATTTTGACAAACTGGTTCATCCGGGCGCTGATCAGGTCAGCGTGGAAAAGGGCGAAAGCATGGATAGTCTTCGGCACCTCCGGCGAACCCCATTCGCGCATACCGTGGTGGGATAAAATCATATGTTCCAGCTCCAGCTTCAGGGCAAGCGGAAAGTCGGGTAAATCGGCCAGTTTCTGATCAAGCATCTCTTTGCCGATGCTGATGTGGCCAACCAGTTTGCCCCGGGCGGTGAAGTCGAAACTGATGCTGTCCTGACGATACTCTTCAATCTTGCCGATGTCATGCAGAATGGCCCCGGTAAGCAGTAGATCAGTTTGAATTTGCTGCGGGTAGAGCGTAGCCAAATTGCGGCAGACGGCGACAACCTCAAGAGTATGTTCGAGCAGGCCGCCGACACAGTTGTGATGAATCGTCCGTGCCGCCGGGGACAGGGCAAAACGACGGGCAAATTCACTGTCACTGAAAAATGCCTCCAGAAGGGTTTTCAGGTGCTTATCCTGCACAACCCCTGCGATCACCGTTTTTAGCTCAGCAACCATCTCGGCCTGATCGCGCTCCGCGATCTGCTGGAAGAAGGCCCGATTCACTTTCAGCGGGTCGAGTTTGCGCATATCACCGACTACTATCTGGGGGCCGTGGTAGTCGCTGACCGAACCGCGAACGAAGACAACGTCATCCTGCAGCACAGCCTCTTCCCCCGATGGTGGGTCCCACATTACCGCCTTGACCCGCCCGCTGACGTCGCCCAGGGTCAGCTTTAAAAAGTATTCGCCGGCACGGTGCGGCGAAGAAAAAACGGTTCGGTTCATTTCAAGCACTATGGCCTGGGTTTCGACTTCGTCACCGACGCGCAAATCTTTAATCATCTGTTTTTTCATCTGATTCACCTGACCGTTCTATTCTTAAATAGCGTGGTTCCGCTCCTTAATTTAACATATAAATTGGCAGAAGGGTAGGGTTGGAGGCCGAAAGTGTGTTAAAATAAGCTAATCCGCCATTAATTAATAGAAACTTGTTGAAAACAGCAGGATGTTAACCGTTCCTTAACAATTCGACCATTATAGCAAATATTATTAATGTGATGCATTATGTTTTCGAATGTAAAACAAGCGTCGGGCGCGTCGCCAATCTGGTTATTCTGCCCTGACGCACAGCATAATATACCTTAAACAAAGGCTGATCACCTGTTTACGGCTACCGGCGCGGCCTGCCCGGGTCTTTCTACAGGCTTGAGAAGAACGGCTATTTCTTAACATTTTCATAATATTTCTTCATATTTTTATAAAAACCTATTGACAAGTTGGAATCCGGATGATAGATTAATAAACAGCGAGGTCCTTTATGTAAGGCAAGATATTATTAAAACTTTGAAAGGAAGTGTTTAACAAGTGAAAAGAACAATCGCATTGGCATTAGCTGTAGCATTAGTACTGGCTTTCGCCGCACCGGTTTTGGCACAGTCCATTACCCACAGTGCAACTTATGAAATGGACGGCACCATTACCATGAAGAAGCAGATGGGCCACCTTTGCAACACTGGCGCAGAAATTAAGCAGACCATCGCGGGCAACGGCGTAATGAGCAAAGTCCAGACCGTTTCTATGATTCCTGGCAGAATCACAATGGATGACGCAAACGACTACGTAGCAGGCGCAACCTCCCTGACCGTAACCACCGTTTGGGAACTCTGCACACCTCCGAAGTATATCTATGATGATGGCACCTATGAAGGCATTGTTCATCCAGCCTACCTGTATCCGATGGCTGGCGGTGCTACTTCCACACCTCGCATATGGGCAGGAGTACCGAACGGTGCATTGGCTGAAGGAGTATGGAATGGTGGTTATAACGTTTCTGAGATAGTTGACTTTAATGAATTTGAAGCAGTCAGCGACCAGATCTGGGCAGTTCAGGTTGCCGCAGATCCTGGTTTCTCAGGCAACTTATCCCAGAGCGGCGTAGCAGCTTACGGTCGTTTTGATGGAACTGACTATTTCAACATAGATGATGATACGTTTGACGACGTAGCTGACGACAGCTGGGGCTGGGAAAATGACGATTGGGGCGTAGTAATAGGTGCTGACTTTGTCGGCGACTACTTCACCATGAATCAGAATGCCCGCACCTCTCAGGGCACTCTGAAGCGCTACATCAGCGTCAGCAGCCCATGGAGCCATGGTTACCTGATGGAAGACATGAGCGTTGTCGGCAAGTCTGATATCACAGAAGCATTTGCCCTTGCCAACCTTCCGGCTGGCGCAGACATTCCGGGCCTGTGGTATGACCTCTTCTAGAATCGCTTCAATTTAACAAGTGTTCGTTAGCCTCGCTGATATTTAAAAACAGGGGAGATTAATTTCTTCCCTGTTTTTTTATTATCACACTTTTTGCCTTGATCTCTATAAACTTGCGCTGTTTGGATCCCATCCCACTTTGACCGGAATTAGTTTGACAGGGTTTAATTATCATGCTATATTTGGAAAGGTATTTGCGTGGAATTGGCAAATGGATCACTATGATTATAAACGTTATAGAAACATGGATTATTCGATGAAGGGAAGTGTTTAACAGGTGCGGAAATGGTCTTATCTTTATATATTAATTATCGCTATTTTCCTTATAACCTTAACTACTCCGGTTATCGCCCAGGATAGCAGTCGTTTCGACCATACCATCAATTTCAAGATCGGCGGTTTGATTTTTATCGACAGGTTGTTGGGCCACGCCGGCACCACCGGGGCCGATAAATACCAGACAGTCCGGGGCTACGGTGATATGACCAAATCGGAAACCGTCAGGATCACCGCCAACATTATCGCGATCGACGAAAAAATGGATTGGTCGACTGCAGCCGATGCCCTCGGCGGTCTTACCGTGACAACAACTATCGACCTCTGCAGCCGGCCGATGTCCGCCGCTACCGAAACATATACCTCCACTACTTCTCCCGCTTATACTGTCTATGAAGATGATATTATCAACGTCTATTCCCTTCCTGTTGTCAGTGGAGATATCGATGTTTACGGATTGACCGGGCAGATCTGGTATACTCAGGTAATGACCAACCCGGGCCACAGCGGTAGCTACCACTCCGACTTTACCGCCGCCTACGGTCCCGGGCCCTATGAAAGAGCATATGGGGCAGTTGCCCCGCAGGGCAATATTTTCTTTTACGACGAGGAATACATGTGGGCCTTTGACGATACTGAAGAAGACGGCATCAGTCGCGGCGATTACTATGTGGGCAACTATTTCAATATCGACCAGTTTGCCTATACCTCCGGCGGTGAACTGAAACGCTACTTCAGCATGAGTAATCCCTTCGAAAACACTTACATCCAAGAAGACCTGGCTGTAACTGGTATGGCTTCGGTCAGGGAAGCTTTTGAGATGAATATATTAGAGGGTGGGCCGAAGGCGATCACCCTGGCCTGGTATGACCTGTTCTAAAAGCAAGGCGCGAACCGAGAGTAAACACATAATAGAAAAACGTTAAAGAAAGCCCTAAAGATTGAACATTAAAGAATACTATACCTATAAATCAGCCCCCTGCAAATCCGCAGGGGGCTTTTCCGTCTAGATGGTTGTGCTGCAAATATAACCGATCATTATCTTGAGTTTCAACCCCACTCCGCGCCTCTCCTTTGGAAGAGGTGATATTGTAAGTTGTGGTGGTTTTGAACTTTCTCACCTTTCAAATCCCACTGGCCACCTCTTATTTGTGAGGGGGTGCCCATAAACGTTAACTGTAACTATAGAAACCGCGACCGCTCTTGCGGCCGAAGTGGCCGGCGCGGACCATTTTACGGATCAGGGGGCAGGCGCGGTACTTGGAATCGCCTGTCTCCTTATAAAGAGTATCCTGCACCGCCAAGAGAACATCGATGCCGACCAGGTCGGCTAAAGCCAGCGGGCCGATCGGGTGGTTGGCCCCGAACATCATACCCTTGTCGATATCTTCAGCCCCGGCCACCCCTTCCATCAACACATAGGCCGCTTCGTTGATCATCGGCACCAAAATCCGGTTAACCACGAAAAGGGGCGCCTCGTTGACTGCAATCGGTTCCTTGCCCATCTGGCGGGCGATATCCATAATCAGCTGAAAAGTCTCTTCAGAGGTTGCTGCACCCTTGATCACCTCTACCAACTTCATCACCGGTACCGGGTTGAAGAAGTGCATGCCGACTACTTTATCCGGCCTTTTGGTGGCCGCGGCCATCTCGGTAATGCTCAGGCCGGAGGTGTTCGAGGCCAATACCGCACCCGGGCGGCAGATCTTATCGATTTCCCCGTAAAGTTCTTTTTTCAGCTCCATATTTTCGATTACAGCTTCGATCACCAGGTCCACCAATTTGAAATCTTCAAGCCTGGTTGTGCCGCAGATACGGGAGGCAATTCCTTCAGTTTCTTCTTTTGATCTCTTGCCCTTTTCGACAGCCCGGTTGAGGTTTTTATTGATCGCAGCCATACCTCGCTGGACAAAGCTCTCTTCGATATCGCGCATGATTACATTATAACCGGCCTCAGCCGCTGTCTGGGCAATACCACTGCCCATAGTCCCGGCGCCAACCACACCAATCGTTTTAATTTCCACTGTTTTCATCACCTTTCTTTATTATCTGCCCTTGAAAGCAGGGGGCCGTTTTTCGAGGAAGGCCCTGGCCCCTTCTTTTTGGTCTTCGCTATCGCAGAGTCGGGCAAAGAGAGCTGCTTCGGTTTTTTGACCCTCTTCCAAGGTCTGGTCAAGACCCTTATTGACAGCTTGCTTGGCCAAACGGACAGCGACAGGACCGACTTTTAGAATCTTTCCAGCCACTTCACGGGCCTTATTCAGCGCTTCACCTGCCGGGGTGAGATGATCGGCAATACCAATGCGGTACGCTTCGGCAGCATCAATCATTGCCCCGGTGAAAATCAACTCCTTGGCCTTACCGGCGGCGATAATCCGCGGCAGGCGCTGAGTGCCGGCATAACCGGGAAAGATACCGAGGGTTACCTCGGGCAGGCCGACCCGGGCATTTTCGGCAACAACCCGGATATCACAGGCCAGGGCCAGTTCCAAACCCCCACCGAGGGCAAAACCGTTAACAGCAGCGATAACCGGAGCCGGAAAGTCGGCGATCTTCTGAAAGATCATCTGACCACGGCGGCTTAGCTTTTCACCGTTTGCGCTATTCAGATTCGGGAACTCGGCAATGTCGGCCCCGGCAACAAAAGCTTTTTCTCCGCCACCGGTAATAATGACTGCACCTACCAATTGATCCTTGGCCAGTTCGTCAAAAGCAGCTTCGAGATCATTTAAAACATCCTGGTTCAGGGCGTTGACCGGCGGGCGGTTGATTGTAACTATGGCCAGGCGGTCTTCGCGGGTAATTTGGACTATTTCAGACATAATAACTCCTCCTTAATTAAAAGACAGGCCGGTGAAGGCCTGTCTTGGTTTGATTTATTCAGGATTGATAGCAGTATTTGCCCGGTTCACTGGTTATACTTTCGGGCGGGGGTATAAGCCGGCCCGCTCGACGATTTCAGGAATAACTTCTTCCCAGGCTATGGCCATAATATGAACGCCAGCTACACCTTCGATCTCTTTCAATCGCTGGATGGTCTCAATGGCTATCTTCAGACCTTCTTCTTTTTTCTTTTCTGCTCCCGTCATCCGTTCGATCAGCTCATCAGGAATAGTGATCCCGGATACATTGTTTTTCATGTACCGGGCCGCTCCGAGCGATTTAATCGGGGTAACTCCGCCGAGTATCGCCACTTTCTTGTGCAGGCCGCGCTCGCATACCATCTCCATCCACCGCTCAAAGCGGTCGAGATCGAAAATACACTGGGTCTGGATAAAGCTGGCTCCGGCTTTGATCTTCTTCTCGAGCCGGTCAACGCGGTACTCAAAGGGATCGGCAAAGGGGTTTTCCACCGCCCCCAAGAAATAGCTGAGTTCACCATTAAGCTCTTCTCCACCCATGAACTTCTTCTCGTCGCGCAGATCTTTCAGTCCCTTTAGCAGCTGCATCGAGTCAATATCAAAAACGCCCTTCGAGCCAGGTTCGTTACCGAATTTCTGGTGGTCGCCGGCCAGGCAGAGGATATTCTTGACACCGAGAGCATGAGCGCCCAGCACATCACTCTGGATGCAGATACGGTTGCGGTCGCGCACGACAATCTGAATGATCGGTTCCAGGCCCATCTGAACCAGGGTAGCGCCGCAGGCGATGCTGGAGGTTCGCACGATTGCCGTCTGGTTGTCGGTGATGTTGTAGGCTTCGACGTGGTTACGCATTCCTTCAGCGTGGTGCTTAAGTTGAGTGAGATCGGCGCCCTTCGGCGGCCCGAGCTCACCGGTTACTACAAATTGTCCACTGTTTATTGTTTTTTCCAGTTTGCTACCCGCGATCAATTCTAACATCCTCCCTTACTGAGGTTCTTGCGCCCCCACCATGATGCGATTTTGACCAGTCCTTGGGAGGCTGAATCTCCTCGAGGTCAGACAGGCGGCCGAATGCAGAAAGGCGTTCATGGATCAGATGCCAGGCGCAATCTACATCTTTGCCTAATTCACATTTGCCTTCAGCCGAACCACCGCACGGTCCGTTGAGGATGCTCTTGGCACAGCGGGTGATCGGACAGATACCCATAGTCAGGTCCAAAACACAGTCGCCACAGCCGAGACAGCGCTCTTTCCAAACACCCTGTTCGGTGGGGTAACCCATCGAAGTCGTGTTCAGGCCGGGCAATACTCTAAGCGAGGGGACATGCTCGACTATAGTCTGCACTCCGACGCCACAGGCGAGCGAAACGATGACGTCATAGCTTTTCAGCTTTTCGAGCACCTCATCGATCATCTCAAACTCACACTGTCTTTCAATCGAAAATACTTCCACTTCGCCGTCCACGTTTTCCTTCTTGCGGTGTATGCGGAGAAGCGTTGCTGTTTCTTCAGCTTCCTTCTGGCCGCCGGCCATACAAACAGCTACGCAGGTGTTGCACCCGAGAACACAGACGCGTTTATACGGGGCTGCCATAGCCGCAATTTCTTCAAGCGGTTTACGCTCAGCGATAATCATATACTCACCTTCCTTTCTTTCTTACAAGGTATTCTTTGTATTTTACCACATGTCAGCTTTAACGGTTGCGCTGAATAAAAACGTTAACGTATGAATCGCAGTAAATATCCATGTTCAGGATGATCCGTGCCGAAGCGATAGCAGCCATCAGTTCGTCATCGTTGGCATCGACGATACCGGCATCAAGCCCGTTGGCCATGGCCATAACGGCGAAGGTGCGGTTGATCAACTCGCGGTTCTTGGTGCCCTGGGAAACGTTACTCAGGCCGATCACAGTTTTCGGTGCGGGGTCGGAGATAAGCTTGATTTCACGCAGGGTGCGCATTACTTCGGGGCCGTGATCCTGGGCTACATTACAGGGCAGGACCAGAGGGTCGATATAAAGCATATCCGGGGCAATGCCAAAAGCATCGGCTGTGGCCACAAGCTCAGCAGCAAGGGCGATCCGGCTGTCGGCATCCTTGGGGATGCCTTCTTCGTTCATAGCCAGGGCGACCACTTCGGCGCCGTATTCGGCGGCCATGGCAAAAACTCTTTCCATTTTGGCCATTTCGGCCGGAACGGAGTTAATCATGGCCGGGCGTTTGCAAAGCTTCAAACCGGCCTCGATAGCGTCGTACTTGGTCGAATCGAGACAGAGCGGCAGGTCACTTACTTCCTGGGTTACTTCAACCAGCCATTTCATGGCTTCGATCGGGGTCGCAGAACTTGGGCCGACATTAATATCGAGATAATGGGCTCCGTTATGTTCCTGTTTGCGGGCCCATTCCTGGACAGCAGCCGGGTTCTGATCTTTAATGGCCTGAGCGATATCCTTGAACATACCGTTAATGCGCTCGCCGATAATTATCATGGGGTTGCCTCCTTTAAAAAATATTTCTTCGGTAATACATTGGAGTGGTAATCAGCTGTTGTCCTTCATCAAATCGTCGATACTGCTCTTGATTACTTTCAGGGCTTCGGGGTGACGCATGACCAGGATATCAATGCCAGATTGCAGATAAGCCATGGCCGTGGTAGTTTCCCACAGCAAACCGCGCTCTTCCTGCTCTCCCCAGCCAGGTTCATCTTCAGTCGGTGAGTTTGCTTCCTTGGCCCGCCAAGCTTCGAGACCGACGTTTCCGATCATCGGCATGGCCAGCATCTTATCACCCTGAAGGGCGCCGTTGCGGGCCCGTTCCATGATCGAGTAAGAATACTCAATACCGTAGCCGAGAGCAGCTATAGTCGGGTCGACAATGATCCGGTTAGCCATGGCGGTGCTCATTTCGGCAATGAGAATGTTCAACTGTTTGCAGATATTTATATCAATCGGCGACTGGGCAATGATATTGTGCTGGTTAGCCATGCAGGCGCTGGTAACCGCCTTGTAGTTCTCTAATTCCGCCACACCGAGCAGCAGATTTTCACCGGCAGCCGCTTCGGCGATCGGGTTGTAGATGAGGTTATCTTTTTCGGGTTTACCGCAACCGACGATAATCAGGGGCACCCCAACTGCTCCGAGGACCTTCTTCACAATCGCAGCGCAATCTTCCGGAGAAGAGTCGCCAAGATCGGGGTCGGCACTCTTCAGACGGATCTGGATCATTTCAGCGCCGAATTCTTCGACGCATTTCCTGGCCCAGGCGGCCGGGTCGCTCCACACATCACCGTAATGCTTTTCAAAACAGGGATTCCATTCAGTGGGAACTATATCCCACACTTCAAGAACCAGTACCGGCCGGTTGGGTATTTCTCCTTCAAAGTGGAGAAAAGGCAGGGCCTCTTCGCCGCCGACAGTAATGGTATGGCTGCGGGTTCCGCCCTGGTCACTGGTTGCTCCGAGGACGACCTCGCCTACTTTATTTCTATATTTTTCCTTAAGGATTTCTACAGCCATTTAAATGCTCCTTTCATCAGGTGTTTCCAGAATGCGGCAGGGTTTTCATCCCCACACCGGCCTCCCCCTTTAAGGGGAAGGGAACAATGCTGCTTCGGGTATAGCAATCCATACACTAAGCAGGTTTCTATGCAAAATTATCCTTGGAGAACTTTGTGATACCGGAAGCTTCGCGCGGGCCGACCATTACTTCCCATCCGGACTCTTCTTCAAGAGCCCCTTTGAGCACGGCCACATAACCAGGAATAACAATCTTGCGATGTTTTATTTTTTCTTCCAAACCGGACTTTTTAATCGCCGCTGCAATGATTTCAGCCGAGAATTTATTGTCGGCATATGCCGTCAGCACAGAGATTCCATTGGTGTCGACCGACAAGATACGGCTGGGAATGCGGGAACTTTCCACTTCACCTTCGACGATAAAGTAAGTCAGGGAGAAATTCGTGGTTACATACACAGGAGAATTTTCACTGGGAGTGCCTACATCATAGAGTTTTGCTTCAACAGCGATCGGTTTCTGCGGGTCTGTGTAGAGATTCTGGCGCCAGGAGAGCAGTGGTAACAGCTGCTGCTTCTCGCATGCTTTCAGAACGACAATATCAGCGTACTTGCTTAGATAGACACAGGCCTGAGCCACTTCTTCCCGGGGATCTTCTTTACTGGTAATGGCAATGGTCGGGTAACCGAAGAGACGGTATTTTTTGCGTACCGCCAGGCGACGGAACTGGGTCAGATTGGCCAGCACTTTGCTGGTTTCACAAGCCCCGCTATCGAGAACAAGTTCCTTGTAATCAAGGGCGACAATCTTTTCGACCAGTTCGGCAGTTTCATCGAGACTCTTGCCCCTGACAGCGAGCGGGCATCCTTTACTTTTGGCCAGTGCAGTCATTTTTGCGTAGTTCTCGGCAGTAGCGGCATAAACCAGGGGTTTCCGATCGGCAACAACGGCGAGAGCCCCTTCCATAATAGCCGGATCTTCAGCCAGCAGAATCATCGCTTTTTTGGTCTTGCCGGCCACGGCCTCAATAGCTGCCTTAAATTTGGCCGCATCGCCTGAATCGCATTTCACGGCGACCATGTCAGTAATATAATCCATACCGACGCGGTGGAATTCGAGCGCATCAAATTTTTCCGCTTTGGCGGCGGCGTCATCAGTGTCGCTGATCAATACGGCAATACCGGTCGGGTGGAAGAAACGCTTGTCATGACGGAATATTTCTGTCTCTTCGCCGAGTTCGACAATATGATCTCCGACGCCAACTTTGACCATTTTGATCGGAGGAGCCGAGGCAGAATCAAGGGCCGCCTTTGCCTCGTCGGTTACATACGGACAGGTATCAAGCGAAGCTTTAGCTGAGGCCAGGGCCATGGCGAAAGCCAGGCAGGTCGGCAAACCGCATTCTTTACAGTTTGTTTTGGGTAGATGTCTATAAATCTCTAAACCGGTTAAACCCATTAATTGTCTACTCCTTTCTTGTGTTGCTAAATTAAAAGGCTGCGGTTTCATTGTCGCCTCCACCGAAGCTTTGGTTCTTATTCCGGATTACATCAGCGGATCCATGGTCAGGGCCGGATGACCCTTTTCTTCAAGGAAGGGCAGGATTTCTTCTGCTGTCATACCGACGGTTTCATCGGCGATTTTTTCGATGAAGTCAGCTCCCAGGCCCGCTTCTTCAGCCCGCTGGCGCAGAGCGTCACCGAGTGAGTCTTTCAGCTCCTTGGGCATCCAGACTAAACGGCCCAGACCACCGTCAGCGCTGATGAACTTCTTGCTTAGCACATACGCGCGTCCGTGGCCCATAAAACCGGGGGTCTGAATCCCACCGCCAATTGAACCGGCCAGGGTGGAGAAGGTCATGCCAACGGGGGTGTCGCCGCTGTACTCGCGGGTGGTAATCATTACCCCGTTTGCTTCGGGCAGAATAGCCATAATGCACTCGAAACAGCCGCAGGAGGTCATCGGACGATCCATAAAGCTGTACATCGAACACTCTTCAATGGTCCGGTTGGTGTTGTTATAGACATATTCATTAACGGAAGCCCAGATGCCTTTTTCTGCGTCCAGCAGGCCCTCTTTCTTGATCGGACGGTTCGGGCCGGTCGGGCTGATTTCAAAGGCCGCCTTGCCGTCAAGCCAGCTGACTGCGCCGCAGAGCCCGAGCCGTTCTGGGGTAACCACGCAGCAGTGGTTGGGAGCAAAGGACTGGCAGAGAATGCAGGAGTAAAACTCCTCGACCGATTCATCGGTAAGGCCTTTTAAGCGCTCGTTACGGGCGCTGTAGAAAGTGCGGGCCCGGACGAGCTCTTTTTCAACCTTCGCGGCGTCAGTAATCAGGGTGACCTGAACACGGTCGACTATGGAGGGGAATTCGTCTTTAAATTTGGCTACAAGTAGTTCACCGTAGTCCCTGACCTTGAAGCCCTTGGCGGCGGCATCCTTGCTGATCCTCATCCAGATCGTATCGCGCTGGGCCATATGCCAGAGGCCTTCACCGTAGTTGATCAGATAGTGAAGACGACGCTCGAGAACGCCTTCGAAGTCTTCCTGCATCTTGCGGCCGAAGATCTTGACCATTAAGCCCAGGGGCAGGGAACTGCCTACTTCGACATCGTCAATTTCGGGACCGATAACCTCGATCTTGCCATCTTCGATATCACCCTCGTCAACCATTTCCACCAGCTCAAAGCCGGTGGTACGGCCTCCTCCAAACTCAACGTGCATATCACCCTTACGGATGATCTCTCCTTCAAAAGCAGGGCCGACGGTAATCGGGATCGGAATGTCGAGAATTTTCAGCTTGATACCACGAATTTCCATGGCTACCTGGACAAGATCATCATAATCGGGATGTGATACATACCAGTTCGGAATCTGCTCGTCTTTGGGAAGCTCCTGGTCGGTAATAACCGGGAAACCAAGGAAGATCGCGGCAAAGTGCGCGGCTACCTGGACTTCATCGATCTCGCCCAGCTGGAGCACAAAAACGCGCACCCGTCGACGCTGGTAGTCGCGGGTATTCTGGCGCTCTCCTGCCGGAATCCCACCGAATGTCATACCAGCGCGCAGGGCGTAGTTCACAGCGTGGATAACCTGGGTAAAGTTTCCAATAGGGAAAGCAATGAAGTCGATACCGAGCTTGCAACCGGCCTCGATGGCCTGCTCAATCACCTGGTTGCAGAGGAAGATCATGAATCCTTTACTCTGCAGGTCCTGGATCAGCTTGCCGACGGCCTCGCTCGACTTGCCCTTACCGTTGATTACAGCCTGGCCGGGAATAGTCCAGTCGACCAGAAGGATGCCGTAACGGCGAACTACCGGATCGCCCAGGAAACCAGTCCACGGATCAACGTGCGGCCTGGCCCCGTCGAGGTAGCGTAGGGCTTCGATGATTTCAGCCGAGTAAGCGGCTGCTTCTCCGCAGAGGCGAGCATTAGCAAAGTTCAGCTCCTCATAAATCTGGTTGCGCATACGGTTGAGGATCGGGGGCAGATCACCCAGCTTTTCTACGGCCTCACCGCTTAAAGCCCTGATTACAGGCAGGTAATAGGCGGTGTCGGGATAGGCAACCGGTTTGTCGGGACCAAACCGTTTGATGGCCTGGTTTAACAGTATTTCGGCATAGCTGGTAGCGATAACGGCCCCGTCATATGCCTTTTCAAATAGTTTTAACGGCGGATTCGACTCGTCGACAGCGCCGTCGAATATCTCATCGAACGATTCTTTCCAGTCTCGGGTCAGAATACCATCACTGCTCATTATTCGTGCCTCCTTTTTCGCGATTTGTTTACCATCCGGCGGATAGTGCGGTTTCAAATTTTTCAGCGGTCTGCTGATGTATTTTCAATTTCCAGGTACGTTCATCAAGAGCGCCCAAGATCTTTTCGACGGACTTTTCAAGATCTTCCTCCCATATAAAATAACCACCAAAGACATCTTCGGCAATCTGCAGAGCAATGCCGTTGACCAGGGCGCTTCCGGTTACCTCGGGGACAACACCAACGTGGGTCGGTATACCAAGGGTAACACACCCGCTGCCGATAGATATGGCTTTCTCGCTCATCGCTTCCGGTGCGGAGGCAACGAAAGGAACCTTCGGAACGTCAACATCCCATTGGCGGGCCAGGGCGGTTGTAAAATCATGAGCCCTTGAGTTGTCCACACAGGAACCCATGTGAAAGACCAGGGGCAGTTTTTCCTTTAATTTCTCTTGATTGGCATCGTTCAGGGTCTTATAGAAAGCTTTCAAGCCTTCACCGGCGTATTTTTCCACGGCCTCATCATTCATCAGGCCGAGCTTGGCAGCGGTGCCGGCAGCACAACCGGTGGCGAGTAAAAGAACGTTGTGCTTAGCTAACTCCTTAATGATATGGGCACCGCTGGCGTCATGGAGCACGCGCAGGTTGTTGCAACCCGCCAGCAGGACAACTCCGCGCAGCTGGCCGGAATCAACGGCATCGGTGACAACCTTGATCGGCTCGTCGGGATTAACCGCTTTGAACAGATCCTCCATCGCTTCCATACTGAAGCCTGCGGTCACTTTAACCTTCACGTCGGGGATATCGACACCTTTACCCTGGCGCTCTTTAAAAGCCTCAATCGCAAGATTGATTACTTCGCGGGCTTTCTCGACAGCGCGACTCTCGGTAAATTCCACGTGGTAAGAACCCGGAATCTTTGAATGCGACATAGTCGTGATGATGCGGGTATGGTAGCATTCGGATACCGCTTTAATCCCCGGCATAATACACTGAACGTCGACAACCATTGCATCGATAGCACCGGTCATAATCGGCAGTTCCTGCGAGAGGAAGTTGGTCAGCATCGGTACACCCTGGCGCATCAGCACCTCGTTACCGGTACAGCAGACACCCAGACATTTGACACCTTTTGCTCCTACCGCTTCGGCTTCCGCTTTCATGTCGCGAGCTACGCGCACAATCATCTCGCTCAGGAGCGGATTGTGGCCGTGTAAAGCGATATTAACCATTTCGGGATCGATCACCCCGAAGTTTGCTTCTGTAGTCACCGGCTTCGGTGTGCCGAAGAGAATATCGGAGAGGTCGGTGGCAATGTGCATGCTAATGTAGTCAGCAAGGGAAGTTTTCAAACCCTGGAAGATCAGGTTAACCGGGTCGGCGTCGACGCCCATATGAGTTTGACCCATGACCTCGGCAATGGTCGTATGGACTGAACGCGGTTGGATATTGCATTTGTTAAATACCTCCATGCGGCCTGGAACAACCGTTGTTTCCAGCCATTTACACGGTTCATCACTCATCTTTGAGAAATCAGCCTCGGCAAGAGCAACAACCTCTTTAAGTAATTCCATGTCTTCTTTACCTTCAACGGTGAGGCCAAGCCTTTCAGCCACCCGGCGCAGCTTTTCCGGATCCTCGATGGCATAGTCCGGCGCTTTACCTTCAACTAGCTCATGAATGGCGTAAAACATGTGCCGACTGTGGTCAGCGTGGGCTCCGCAGCCGCCGGCAATGGCCCTGATCAGGTTACGGGCAACAATGGTATAGCCGTGGGCGCCGCAAACGCCCTTGGATGATTTCTTGGTAATACGGCAGGGGCCCTGCAAGCAGATTCGGCAGCAGACGCCGGTGCGCCCGAAGTTGCATTGGGGCTGCATTTTTACATAGCGATCGTAAGCGGTTTCTACCTGGCCGTCGCGATCATTTCTGTCAATAACAGCCAGCGCCGCCGGATCAATTGTCCTTCGGTTGTCAATCTTTTTCTTTTCTTCGGACATTATCTGGTCTAACCTCCTTTAAATTTGTTAGATAAGTAAGAATAGTAGTGTTAAATCTAACCTGTCCCTTGGTTACCTGTTTATTTTACAGAAAATAATTATTTGGGTCTACCAGCACTAACCGGCAGCCAAGTCACCTCCCACAAACCATTGTATATATTTTATTCAGGTCGGGAAATATGTCTTCCAGGGTGGAGACCAGGGGTTCACCGCAGCGGGCTCTTTCCAAAATCTTATCAGAGAATGGAATCATACCGGCAAAGCGTTCTGCCGGAAGAGATGCTTCAAGGTAAGCGCGGTCTTCGTCACTGCGGATCTTATTGCCGATAAAAAGAACCTTTTTTATCTTCAAATCAGCGGAGAGCCGATCGACAGCCTTTGCCGTGCTCACACCGGCCCGGGTCGGTTCAACTACCACCAGCATCAGCTCAACGCCGCGGGCTGTGCCGCGGGTAAGATGCTCGATTCCGGCGCTCATGTCGAGGACAACCGCTTCGGATCGATCGAGCAGCATGGTGGTTAATATAGCATTCAAAAATGAGTTCTCTTTACAGTAGCAAGCTGACCCACCCTGCTTGATCGCGCCCATTTTAAGAAAACGGAGCAACCCTTCCTGCAGGGTGTACTTTTCGAGAACATCATCGACATTGGGGTTGAGATCGACCAGGGTGCCGCCTCCGGCGTTCTTAGCCGCGATCACTTCCTGCAGGTCGATCAGGGGTCGCAGGTTTTCAAGTTTTCCCGGATCCAAACCCAGGACAAGACCCAGGTTGGCATCGGGATCGGCATCAACTGCAAAAACCGGCATCTGGTGAAACGTAAAACAGCGCACTAACTGAGCGGACACCGTTGATTTACCGGCACCACCCTTGCCGGAAACAGCAATTTTCAAAAATGACACTCCTTAACAGGGCAAAAAAATACACCCTTATGAAATTACTGGCGATCTTCGACAAAACCGGCCAAATATCCTTTACCGGCGTTAAAGTTGGTACTTTCATAATATTTATAATATTTATATATTACAGGGGCACGGTTACCCGTGCCCCTCATGTCTATTTTTTGCTGAAGACTAATTTTTCTTTGTCATCTACTGTCACCGTCACGGTATCGCCCGGAGCAATTTTGCCCTGCAGAAGCTCTTCCGAAAGGCCGTCTTCAAGGCGGCGCTGGATTACACGCCTGAGCGGCCTTGCCCCGAAGTCGGGATCAAAGCCCTCCTTGAGCAGCATCCCCTTTACTTCATCGGACACCTCTACACGAAGATTGTGTTCTTCAATACGCCGATTCAGTTCAGAGAGCATGATTTCGACGATCTGACGAATATGCGCTTCGCTTAGTGAGTGGAAGACAATCAGGTCGTCGACCCGGTTTAAAAACTCGGGACGGAAAGTCCGTTTCAGTTCATCCATTACCCGCTCTTTCATTTTTTCGTAATTGACATCTTCACCCATTGCGCCAAACCCGACCGTTGATTTATTAAGGAAGTTGGCGCCGACGTTTGAGGTCATGATCACCACGGTATTGCGAAAATCAACCGTACGTCCTTTTCCGTCGGTCAGGTGCCCGTCTTCTAAAACCTGCAGCAGAATGTTAAAAACATCCGGGTGTGCCTTCTCCATTTCGTCAAGCAAAATTACCGAGTACTGCTTGCAACGCACCTTTTCAGTCAACTGGCCACCTTCTTCATAACCGACATAGCCGGGTGGCGCCCCGATCAGGCGGGCTGCGGTGTGCTTCTCCATATATTCGGACATATCAAGTCGAATGACCGCATTTTCATCTCCGAAAAGCGCCTCGGCCAGAGCCCGGCCCAGTTCGGTCTTGCCCACTCCGGTCGGACCGAGAAAGATAAATGAACCGATTGGCCTTTTCGGGTCTTTCAGGCCGGCCCGGGCGCGGCGCACAGCGCGCGCTACCGCGCTTACCGCTTCATCCTGTCCGATAATGCGTTTATGAAGAGTCTCTTCAAGCTTGAGCAGTCGCTCCGATTCCTCCTCAGTCAGGCGCTTGACCGGAATACCTGTCCAGCTAGAAACTATATACGCAACATCTTCTTCGGTCACCAAAGACAGGTCTGAGGTGCCCACTTTCTGCTCCCAATCTTTTTTCTGCTCTTCCAGTTCTTCTTTCATCTTGTGTTCCTGGTCGCGTAGTTTGGCCGCTTTTTCAAATTCCTGATTGCGCACAGACGCTTCTTTCTCCATGCGCAGGACGGAAAGTTTCTCTTCGACTTCTTTTAGATCGGGTGGTACGGTATAGTTTCGAATGCGCACCCGCGAAGCGGCTTCATCAATCAAGTCAATCGCCTTGTCGGGCATGAAACGGTCTGAAATATAGCGGTCGCCCAATTTGACAGCGGCTTCCAGGGCTTCATCGGTAATCTTCACTTTGTGGTGAGCTTCGTAGCGATCGCGCAGCCCTTTTAATATGGCGATGCTTTCTTCACAGGTCGGCTCACCGACGATGATTGGCTGGAACCTTCTTTCCAGAGCCGTATCTTTTTCGATATGTTTGCGGTACTCGTCTATCGTTGTGGCTCCGATACACTGCATCTCACCGCGAGCCAGCGCCGGTTTGAGGATGTTTGAGGCATCAATGGCCCCTTCGGCTGCGCCAGCGCCAATCAGGGTATGTAGTTCATCGATGAACACCATGACATTACCAGCCTGGCGCAGTTCGGCCATCAGCTTGCGCAGCCGCTCTTCAAATTCACCGCGGTACTTTGTGCCGGCAACAACGGCGGCCAACTCAATGGTAATCACCCGTTTATCGCGCAGGATCTCCGGCACCTTGCCCTCGATAATACGCTGGGCAAGACCCTCGGCAATGGCAGTCTTGCCGACGCCGGGTTCACCGATCAAACATGGATTATTCTTGGTACGACGGCTTAAAATCTGAATGACCCGTTCGATCTCTTTTTCACGCCCGATTACCGGATCAAGCTTACCTTCCTGCGCTAGTTTGGTCAGGTCGCGGCCAAAAGAATCAACCGTTGGCGTCTGTGTTCCGGATTTCTCTCCCTGGGTTGTCCTGGCTCCGCCTTCTTCACCGCCTAAAAGCTGGATAACCTCTTTACGGGACCGTTTAAGATCAATACCCATATTGGCGAGGATCTGGGCGGCAATACCTTCGCCTTCCCTGACCAGGCCGAGCATCAGGTGCTCGGTACCAACGTAGTTGTGTCCAAGGTTCTGGCTTTCTTCAATGGCCAGTTCGACCACCCGCTTGGCGCGCGGTGTATAGCTGATACCCTGTTGGATGACCTTCTCGCCCTTGGGGGTAATTTTTTCGACCTCCGTGCGAACACTGTTTAAATCGACAGTCATATTCTGGAGAGCCCGGGCGGCAATGCCGGAACCTTCGCGGACGAGGCCTAAAAGCAGGTGCTCTGTACCAATAAAGTTATGGTTCAAGCGTTTAGCCTCTTCCTGTGCCAGGACTAAAACCTGCTGTGCTCTTTCTGTAAATCGTCCAAACATAAACATAGGATTCACCTCTTTTATTCTAAATGCCGATCCAGGGTTTTTTTGATCTGGGCCGGACGTTCCAGGTTTCTTTCGCTGTTGTCAAGTTCTTTTCCGGCCAGCAGCTGCAGGCAGCCGGGACGGATCAGGACAAGTAGTTCGTTTAAAATTTTATGGTTGACCGTTTTAATCAGGCCAAGGTCGTAACCTAGGCGCAGGTCGGAAATAAGCTGGATTGCCTCCTGCGAACTCATCACCTGGGCATATTTGAGCAGCCCCAGAGCCCGCCAGGCTCTGTCAGCCAGGTTAGCTCTCTTTTTATCAAGCAGAGCCTGCCGCGTGTTCTGTTCCTGCTCGATTACCTGGTGTATAACGCTGTAAAGGTTGCTGATAATTTCATCTTCAGTCTGTCCCAGGGTTACCTGGTTGGATACCTGAACCAGGTTGCCGATAATTTCAGTGCCTTCGCCATAAAGGCCGCGAACGGTCAGGCCAACCTGGGAAAGCGCTCCCAGTAAATGGTTGATCTGCCTGGTCATGATCAGGGCTGGCAGATGCAGCATTACCGATGCCCGTAGACCTGTTCCAATATTTGTCGGGCAGGCAGTCAGGTAACCGAAACGCTCATTAAAAGCATACTCGAGCTCACTTTCAAGCAGATCGTCATAGCGGCCGGCTTCCCGCCAGGTCTCTTCAAGCTGAAGCCCAGGTAAAATCGCCTGGATCCGCAGATGGTCTTCTTCATTGATCATAATACTAACCGCTTCATCCCGGCGTAACAGCAGTGCTCCATGTGTCGATTCACGGGCCAGAAAAGGGCTGATCAGGTGTTTTTCAACCAGGGTCTGCCTTTCTAAGGTGGATAGTTTTCCCATCGTCCAGTTCGTAAAATCGGCAAAGTCCGGTTTGCCGTCCACCGCCGCAGAGATTATTTTCAAAACAGCAGCAGTTTCCTGATCGGAAGCGAGACAGGGAAAAGAATGTCCCTTAATGTTACGCGCTGCCCTCATCCGCGAGCTAATTACGATATCGCTTTCCGGGCCGCTGCCGTCCATCCAACGGCTCAGGCTGAATTCTATTTGTTTCACTGTGGATCTCCTTTTTCGGTTAAATCTTCCTGTACTGTCCCTTCCATGGCTCTGACCCGGTCACGCAGAAGAGCAGCCTCTTCGAACTCTTCACCTTGGATCTTGACCTGTAGTTCTTCTTTTAGCTGATCAATTTCCCGTAAAATATTGACCCTGTTTTGGGCCCGGGAAGGCACTTTACCGCTGTGGATACAGCTGCCATGGATACGCCGAAGCAGCGGTTTCAACCGCCCCTCAAAAGCCGAAAAACATTCGCTGCATCCGAGACGCCCAATCTGACCGAACTGGGCAAATGTCAGGCCACAGGACGGGCATTGCATGGCGGCGGCTGTCATTTCTTCACGGCTGCCGCGAACACTTTGACCGAGCATGCTGGCAAATAACTTGTGCAGCGAAAATTGAGGTTCGAACGAGAAGTCGAGTTCCTCTTTTTTACGGGCACACTGCTCGCAAAGATTTAGCTCTGACTGTTTGCCATCCACATTCTTAATGATATGGATGTTTGCCTCATTACGACGGCATTCCTGACAAAGGATCATTGGACACTCCTGTCTTTCTCTTTAATAGTTAATCTTGAGCAGTTCTTCCAGAGCTTCGCCGAAAAGCCGGCGCTGCAGTTTCCTGGCCAGAAGTTTACTTAACCCCAACCCGGCATAGCTCTCGTCACGGATAATCGCCTCGAGAACACAACATTCACGCTTTGAAATTACTTTTTCCTCATCCATTCTTTTAAGCAGCTGTCTTACCCGAGCCGGTTCAAATTCATCTTCCCGGATGCTATTGATCAGCTCACGCCACGACCTAACCTGTCCCGGTTCTATACGGTAGATGCGAATGCAACCTCCGCCTCCACGCCGACTTTCGACCAGGTAACCTCTTTCCAGGGGAAAGCGGCGCTCCAGCACATAACTAATCTGAGAAGGAACACAAGAAAACTTACCGGCTAGCTCACGACGCTTTATTTCTATATATTGACTTGTACTTAAAGTCAGCAATCTCTTCAGGTGTTCCTCGATATAATCGGTAAGGTTGGGCATGGCCGCCCTGCCTTTCGGGAAAATGTCTGACCTTCTCTGTCCTTAATTGATAATAACTCATTCAGCAGATCTAATCAAGGGTATAAATTAGGCTGTCCACGTTGTGTAGGCGAAAGAAGAGGGTTTTTATCATTATTCCTGCTGATAACAGCTATTTACTGCAGTTTATACCAGTATACATTCCTATAATGAGTCAGTTTGATAATTGTCTTTCCTCACCAATTCGCTTTGCCAGCTAACCTCAATAATCCCCTTTAGACCGTAAAGACGTTTAAACAGCTGTTTCAAGTCAATATCCAGGGGTATCTCAATCATAAATTCAATGTTAATCAGGGCTTTACCAGTCTCACTCTGCTCTACCGGATCACCCAGTTCGCTTCTCCGGATGTTAATCATCATATCGCCGAAGATAGCGCTGACACGGCCGAGCAAGCCGGGTTGATCAACAGCCATGATTTGCAGGTGTTTCAGACGGCGCCGGGCAAAGTAAGATTTTTCGAAGCGCCCCAGTAAAAGCAGGCTGATCAAAACAAAAGCTGTAGTCAAGATCGCGCCAAGGTAAAAACCGATTCCGGCAGCCAGGCCTATCCCGGAGACCACCCAGATCGTGGCGGCTGTGGTGAGACCGCGCACATTGCCCCGCTGCTGCAGTATAGTGCCGGCACCAAGAAAACCGATACCGGTGACTACTCCGGCAGCAATGCGACCAGGGTCTGCCATGAAGCCTGCGCCGATCTGTCCGGTAAATCCGTAGGCTGAGACCATCATGATCAGGGCCGAGCCGACACAGACCAGGATATGTGTCCGAAAACCGGCCGGCCGGTTGTGGCTTTCACGCTCGAACCCGACCAGACCACCCAAGACCACGGCTAAAAAGAGTCTGAGGGCAATTTCCCAGTAGTTAACAATCATGCTGGCCATGATCTCCTTTAAGAAAATATATATTGCGCGGCTGCCGTGGCAGCGACAGCACCGTCAGAGACGGCTGTGACAACCTGGCGTAAAAATTTATGGCGGATATCCCCGGCAGCATAAACTCCGGGCAGTGATGTTTCCATCTTTTCATTGGTAATAATGAAACCGCTTTCATCGACCTTGATAACCGGGTCTTCCAGGAATGCAGCATTTGGTTTGCGGCCGGCATAGATAAAAAGTCCATCGACAGAAAGCTGGCCTCTCTGGCCTTCCCGAACAATCTGCAGGCTGCTGACTTTTTTTTCACCTTCTATTTTACTGACAGTCGTATTCCAAAGGACTTCGACCTGCGGAAGGCTAAGCACTTTTTCCTGCAGTCCTTTAACGCCGCGAAACTGGTCGCGGCGATGAATCAGGTATATTTTTGCCGCAAAACGGGCCAGAAAAATCGTTTCTTCAAGGGCAGCATTGCCGCCGCCAACCACAGCCACCGCTTTGCCGCGAAAGAAGGCCGCATCACAGGTGGCGCAGTAGGATACCCCATGGCCGCGCAGCTCTATTTCGCCTTCCACCCCGAGCAGGTTTGGTTCGGTTCCGGTGGCGATCAACACTGTTTTCCCCGCATAGACCCCGGCGGTGGTTATAACTTCTTTTGTCTCCTTGGTTAAAGATACTTTTTCAACCTGGACCGAGTGGATAGGGACATTCAAATTCTCAATCTGCTGCTGCAATAGCATGCCGAACTCAGCCCCGGCTATTCCATCCGGAAAAGCGGGATAGTTGTCCAAGCGATCGGTGGCGACAATTTCCCCACCGAAAGTCATCTGTTCGAGGATAACGGCGGAGAGACCGGCCCTTGCCGCATAGAGCGCTGCCGCTGCTCCGGCCGGGCCTCCTCCGATAATTACCAGATCATACTGCTGGTTTTGGACCATTTGCACATCCTCCTGAAGGTATGCTGCTAGAATAATTTAATAATAACAGAAAAGATGACGATTCTGTGTCCCAATCTTCACCTGACTTCTGTTTACGGTAATTATCTGCGATCAGGCAGGTTGTGTCAATGGAACCGTGGTGGTATATATTGCCGGGAACAGTTTGCGCCCGATATGGTATACTAATATACGGTTTTATTTGGTTAGGTTAGGTTTAGTTCAAGTTATTGGAAGGAGGCTTACTGACAATGAGAGAACAAGTAGAAAAGGCTCTGGAGAAAATCCGCCCGGCTCTGCAGAGAGACGGAGGCGATGTTGAATTGGTCGAAGTTGGTGAAGACGGCATCGTCAAGGTGCGGCTTACCGGCGCCTGCGGCGGCTGCCCGATGTCTGCAATTACCCTGAAACAGGGTATTGAAAGAGTGTTGAAACAGGAAGTAGCTTCAGTTACAGAAGTTGTTTCTGTTTAGTTGATCGAAACCTGAAAAACCCGGGGCAACCCGGGTTTTTTATTTAATCAGCGGAGGTCTTGACCATGGCTGTCGTTTATCTCGATAACAGCGCCACCACCCGCCCATACCCAGAAGTAATCGAGTTGATCAGCAAAATCCAGAGCGAAACCTACGGCAATCCCTCCTCAATGCATGAAAAGGGGCTGACGGCGGAAAAACTGATCAGGGAGGCACGCCGGCAGATCGCGTTATTTTTCAACGGCCGTGAAAAAGAAATAATATTTACCTCCGGCGGCACCGAAGCAAACAACCTGGCTATATTAGGTACGCTATACCGTAACCGACAGAGGGGCAATCATTTAATTACCAGCTCAATTGAGCACCCCTCTGTTTTAAACTGCTTCCACTTCCTGGAGCAGGAAGGTTATGCGGTCAGTTATCTGCCGGTTGACAGGCAGGGAACAGTAAGCCCGGACGATATCAGGGTTCTGATCAGAAAAGATACAGTCCTGGTCAGTATCATGCATGTCAACAACGAAGTAGGATCGATCCAGCCGCTGAAAGAAATCGGCCGGGCAATCAAGGAAGAAAACCCTGCTGTATTGTTTCACGTCGATGCGGTGCAGTCTTTCGCGAGGTTGCCGCTCAAAGTGAAAGATTGGCTGGCCGACCTGGTCAGCTGCAGCGGCCACAAGGTGCATGGCCCCAAGGGGGCCGGTTGCCTCTGGGTCAGAGAAGGTGTTATGCTGCAGCCGCTGATGCACGGTGGCGGGCAGGAAACGGGTCTGCGTCCGGGTACGGAAAACGTGGCCGCTCTGGCCGGTTTCGGGCTGGCCGCCAATTTGTCTGGGGGGAATCAGAAATTAAAGACAACGGCACTGAACAGTTTAAAGAGAACCTTTTACCAGACCCTTCAAGACAGCGGGATAGAATGTCATCTTAACGGACCTTCACCGGAAGAGGGCGCTCCGCATATCATCAATCTTTCTTTTCCCGGAGTCAAAGCCGAGATGCTGCTGCACACCCTGGAAGAGCGAGGCATCTACGTTTCAGCCGGCTCAGCCTGCCACTCAAGCCGACCCGAACCGAGCCGCGTCCTTGAAGCTATCGGCCTGGGGAGAAAAGATCTATTAAGCGCTCTGCGTTTTAGTTTTTCCTGTTTTAACAGCGAGGAAGAAATTAGATCAGCGGCACTGGAAACAGCTGCCGCGGTGCAGGAGCTCATTTCGCTGACACGGCAATAAATATTAAGCGGGGGGGAGAATCCGATGCCGGTAAAAATTCTGGTACGTTACGGTGAAATTGCGCTTAAGGGGAAGAATCGCGGCCAGTTTGAGCAGCGGCTGCACCAAAACCTGAAAGCAGCTGTTAAAGGCCTCTCCGCTGAAGTGGTCAGGCTGCGCGGTCGCTTTACCGTTAGCGGTCCGGATGAATATCTGGATCAGATGCTTGAAAGTGTGAGCAGAGTTTTCGGCGTTGTCTCGATCAGCACAGTCCAGGAAACAGAGCTGGATCTTGATCGGATCAAAGAAATGGCCGCTGAAATAGTGAGCCGGATATTTCCGGAATTAAGAACCTTTAAAATTGCGGCCCGTCGGTCCAACAAAAAGTTTCCCTATCCCTCACCGGAAATTAATAAACTGCTCGGCGCACATCTGCAGCAGCTTTATCCAGCGCTTGAAGTAAACCTGCACCAGCCTGCCTTTATCCTTGCTGTTGAAATTGGCTTCGACACTGCTTTTCTCTATCTGGATCGGACAGCCGGCCCCGGCGGCCTGCCGATGGGGATAACCGGCCGTTCACTGCTTTTGCTTTCGGGAGGGATCGACAGCCCGGCAGCCGGATGGCTGGCGATGAAACGAGGATTGTCTGTTGAAGCTCTGCACTTCCACAGCTATCCTTTTACTAGCAGGCGATCTCAGGAGAAAGCAGTCGAACTCAGCCGTAAATTGGCTGTCTACAGCGGAAAAATACCCCTGCATATGATCAACGTTGCCAGCATCCAAAAAGAGTTGCGATCACAATGCCCTGAGGAACTGGGTATAATCCTGCTGCGCCGGATGATGCTTCGTCTGGCCTCGCTGGTCAGTGAAGAACGCGGCTTGCAGGCTCTGGTTACCGGAGAAAATCTGGGTCAAGTGGCCAGCCAGACGCTGGAAAGCATTAATGTTATCTCCAAAGCAACCGGGATGCTTATCTTAAGGCCTCTGCTGAGCATGGATAAGAGAGAGATCATTGATTTGGCGCGGATGATTGATACTTACGATACTTCAATACTTCCTTATGAAGATTGCTGCACACTTTTTGTTCCGAAAAATCCGACGACCAAACCGAAGATCGAAATAGTGGAAAGGGTTGAAACAAGGCTGGATATTGCCAGGATGCTTGAAGAGGCGATTGGCTCCCTGGAGACAACGATCGTCAAGCGGGTCGTCTGGTAACAAGTATTCATCTCTACCAATCCAGGAGGTGATCTCGTGTCTTTTGAGTTAAAAACTAAAATGTGGCTTGAAAAAGAAAACTGCAAGGTTTTCGGTGACGGGCCGTGGGATATATTAAAGCGAGTTGATAAGACCGGATCTTTGAGGCAGGCCGCCACCGAAATAAATATGTCCTACAGCCAGGCCTGGCGCCTGATTAAAATGATCGAAGAGAATCTGGGTTTTCCTCTCCTTGAAAAAAAAGCGGGCGGCCCCGACGGTGGCCACTCGAGGCTTACGCCACAGGCAGAAAAACTGACTGCCGCTTATAATTCCTTCCGTGATGAAGCTGACCAGGCGCTCGGAAAGCTTTATCAAAAACACCTTTCAACACTGGTAGATTAGACAGCAGATAAGGCTCGGTATTTAATGATTGTTTCAAAAGTGACATGGGATACCTCGGATGGCACATAGTCTGCAAACAGGAACACTGCTTAATTTTAAAGGATAAAATATATATTTGTAGAATGGAATAGCAGTTGTTTAGGGAAGATGGGTTGCCTGAAATAGATCAGTTGGGAGAAATAAAAAAATGCAAACTGGGACAACAAAGAAAAATAAGGGTGAAAGAAAAACTCAGGAACGGCAAACTGAGAAGAAGAGATATATTAAAAAAACAGCGGAGTATGTGTTACTAACAATTATGGTTATTATCGTAACTCTTTTACTCTTTGTCGGCCCGTTTATGCGCGGCCTATTTTTCCCACGCGAACTTCTATTTGCCAATGCTTTCGTTTTTGGCCTGTTGATTATTTGGGGTTTGTTCCGTATTATAAAAGGCGAAGGCCTTTTTATTAACTCGTCCCTCGATATCTGCCTGGCAGTACTTTTTCTTGCCTATGTAGCTTCATTTTTTGTCGCCGTCCATAAACGTGATGCCCTTACTGAAGTGTTTAAAACTGCTTCTTATCTAATAATATATTTAGTTGCACTTGATATCAGCCGTTTCTACTACCTGCCCTGGATGAAAAAAAAACCAACTATAAATGAAGTTGTTAAGGGAGATGCCCGGTCTGTGCCTCCAGGAGCAAACCTCCTCTTACACCTCGCACTAATATCTGCATTTGCAATTGCGATTGCCAGCATCGGAATTGTTGCCGGTCACTGGGATTTTCCATATTCGTACGTTAACAATCGAATCGCTACACCAATCGGTTACGCGAATACAGCGGCGGCTTATTTGATGGCCGCTTACTTTCTTGCTGTCGGCCTTGCCCCACTTGCCAGAAAGTGGCTCAGAGTGATCTACTTGGCTATAGCTGTAGTAATTCTATTGGTAGTGATCCTAACTTATTCACGGGGGGCCTGGTTGCTACTGCCACCACTTGGTTTACTCCTTGTGCTGGTTTCAGCTCCAGGCAAAAGACTTCGGTCTTTTTTATATCTTCTGTCAACTGGTTTAACAGCTGCAATAATGGCTTTGTTTGCCAGTTCTATTATTCAATCCAGTTCTCCTATCCTAATATGGCCTGTGGTTCTTGCTTCTTCTGTGGTGGTTATTCTGCTTGGTTTAATAGTAGATCTATACTTCAACCAGGACCGCAAGTTCCGCTTTGCTTTAGCATCTGTTATAACGACATTTTTGCTTTTATTCCTTATTGTTACAATCGCTGTGCCGCTATTTTCACCACTTCACTTAGAAACTTCAGTCAGTGAACCAGTCCAGATCAAGACTTTAGAACAGGTGATCGATAATGTTTCTGCTGGCGAGACCTATAAGCTTACCCTTGAGGCCAAAGCTGATTATTATATACAACCTGAGACTGAACTCCCTGAATATATCTGGGGAATCAAAGTTCTTGGCGGATTACCCGGCTATGAATATGTAGAACTCCTTGATTATCGAGCAGGCGTAACTAAAAATTGGCAGAAGAAAGAGTTTGCTTTTCAAACAAACGAAGACATTAATCGCCTCGAAGTTCATATCCTTAATCAGTGTCCGGGAACTTCAGTGACTGTTCGTTCTGTCATACTCAGCTCAGCTGGTAAAGAGCAAAATTTAAGCTTTGCCTTTAACCGTATTCTGCCACAGCGTTTTTATGATCGAATCTTCTCTTATTCCAGCGATCACAACGTTGATCGGCGATTCGAGCTGTTTCGCGATGCTGTCAAAGTAATCAAAGACTATCCAATCCTGGGGCTCGGCGGTGGCGGCTGGGCAGCGGTATATAAAGGTTACCAGGAACAGCATTATAATTCAAAGCAAGTCCATAACCACTACCTGCAGGTTTGGGTTGAAGCAGGTATATTCGGATTTTTGGCTTTTATCGGTATCTGGTTGAGTTTTACTGCTATTTTTGTGCGTAATTGTTATAAAGATAGAGTTTCGCCAGAAGTGCGTAATCTATGGACAGCTTCTTTTATCCCTTGTGTTGCTCTGGCATTGCACAGCGCTATTGACTGGAATTTTGCATATACTTCTGTTGGCATTTTCTTGTTTGTTTTAATTGGGGCCGGCATCAGTATGAATCGTAGACAATGGGTCAATTACGATAAATCAAACAAGAGAAAATCTGGTCATGGCGGTCTCTTGATCGGCATCTTAGCAATTATAATCGGTATTTCCATGCTGATTTATACAATTAGCTTGATCGTTGGTCTTTATGCTACCTGGCAAGCACAGGAGCTTATGGCACAGAACAACCTGAAACAGGCCACAATGGAGATGGAAAAAGGTATTCGTTTTGATCCGTTACGAGCTGATAATTACCATAACCTGAATATTTTACTTGAAGGTCAGGTTTTACGAACACAAAACCATGCCACAATCCAGAACATGCTTTTTCTCGCCCAGCAAGCCTATGAACTTGAACCTTATAATATCTACTACATCACAAGATATGGTCAATTACTGTTAAATTATGTTAATATTGAAGAAGGACTTTCCTACATAGATCGAGCTTATGAGTTAACTCCGTTCATAGAAAGCAGCTATCTATATTCGGCTTATTCACGACTTACTCTCGCTGATTTTTATATTGAGTCCGGCAATCCAGATAAAGCGAAACCTTATTTAGTTGAAGTACTGGAACTTGAAATTATAATGGAAGAAAAATACGACAGCAGCGAACCCCTTACTTTTGCTCTTGGTCGAGCCTGCCATTTGATGGGAGATAAATCTTCTGCAGTTAAATATTATACTGCAGTTCAGGAAAGCGATCAGTATTATAACGAGGCACAACGTTTCCTGGCAGAAATACTTGAATGAAATGAAAGTTGGTGATTGCCTTTTGGCTAAAAGCTGGAGTATCAAAAACCTTTATTTTTACCTGGTTTGCCTGGTGACCCTCTTCCTTTTTGTCGGCGGAGCGATCGCGGCCATTAATAGTTCTATGCAGCTTGCTTTACCTGATCGACCTTATGTGCCTCTGACCTACGTTTATTATCCGGAGTATAAAGGAGAACCGGCTCAACCTGTTTTTGATCCACCGCCTTTAGCGGAGCTGGAAACGGAATAATCAAGAAGTTGGAAAAGCTTTAGGCACTGATCCGGCAAACTGACCTCTGATCTCTGACTTCTGACCTCTAATTAAGAAGGCCTCCCTCGTGTTCATAGGGAGGCCTGTTTGAAATATTTCCCGGCGGGGACCTACTCTCCCGGGGGCTCGCGCCCCGAGTACCATCGGCGCTGGAGGGCTTAACTTCCGTGTTCGGTATGGGAACGGGTGTGG
>JAUWPV010000053.1 GCA_030611385.1 Bacillota bacterium
CCTGTCAAACCGGGGGCAGGTGTTGATTCGTGGCCAGCGAGCACCAATTGTCGGCCGTGTTTGTATGGATTCCTTGATGGTTGATGTCAGTGCTATTCCGGGAGTTCGCCGTGGTGATGAAACCGTTTTATACGGCCGGCAGGGAGCGGAACAAATTATGGTCGAAGAACCAGCCGGTCTGATCGGATCTGTTAACTATGAACTGCTTTGTGCAATCGATAAAAGAGTTCCCCGTTTCTACTTCAGTGAAGGTAAACTTGTTTCAATCCACGATTTTACCGAAGACCTGATTATCCGCTAATTTGTTTTCCATCCGGGCCATTCTCGCTTTCAGTCAGATTATAGCATAATGCAGTTTAGCACAGTCATGTTACTGAGCCTCCTACGATTGACGCTTACAACGGAAAATTGTTATAATTGCATCAAGTTTAGATGATGGTCATGTGTTTTATGGATACCATGCGTCATATTAATAAGAGTGGCAACACCGTTGGAATGGTGAGTATAAGCTATCTTACAGGATATCCGTGATATAATGATTGGTATGGAGAACTTGAAAAGGTTGCTTTAAAAATAAAGAATAGAAAGGATTGATAAATATGATGCATTACGGGTATGGTGGGCTGTGGGGTTTTGGATTTTTTGTTATCTTGTTATTGATAGGATTAATAACATACATGGCAATCAGGCTATCACAGGGTAGTGACAGAAGTTATAGCAAACACCGGGCAGGAAATGATGCTCTCGATATCTTGAACAGAAGGTATGCAAATGGAGAAATTTCAGATGAAGAGTATATCCAAAAGAAGAATATATTAAGAGATTGATGGATACAACAATATGATAGTGGGCTTGTAAAATAATTTGTGTTTTTGCCCTCTTCAACTAGGGGTTTATATTTTGTGTGTTGACAATTAACAAAAACTGCCAATCAGGGGGGATTATTCTCCCAGATTGGTTTCGTATTGAGATCGGAGTGTAATAAGTGCCGGATAAAGAAGCCACAGCTCGTATTAAAATAAATAAGTTGCTCGAAGGAGCAGGCTGGCGTTTCTTTGCGGAAGATAACACACCTGCCAACATCTGCCTGGAACCCAGCGTTACACTTAAATCGTCAGACTTAATCGCACTCGGTGAAAACTTTGAGAAGACCGCTAAGGGATTCATTGACTTCCTACTCCTTGATGACAAAGGCTTTCCGCTCATCATTCTTGAAGCTAAAGCGGAGGACAAAAACCCGCTTGTCGGAAAAGAACAGGCTCGCAAATATGCCAAATCTCAGAACTGCCGTTTCGTGATCCTCTCCAACGGCAACCTACACTACTTCTGGGATTTGGAGCGCGGCAATCCCTACATCATTACCTCTTTTCCGACTCCCCACTCAGTTGCCGGTTATCAGAAAGTCACCCCCAACCCGCACCGTCTGATCGACGAGCAGATTAATGAAGATTACATTGTACTGACCCAGCGCCCGAACTACCAATCGGAAGCGGCATGGCGCAACGAGACGGAGCGTCCTGGTTACATCCAGACCAACAGGCTAGCTTTTTTGCGGTTCTACCAGCTTAAAGCTGTCCATGCCTTGCAGCGGGCGGTAAAGGATGGTAAAGATCGGTTTCTATTTGAGATGGCTACCGGCACAGGCAAAACCCTTACCGCCGCTGCTGTCATCAAACTGTTATTACGTACCGGCAACGCCCGGCGTGTCCTCTTTCTGGTGGATCGGCTCGAACTGGAAGAGCAGGCCAGGAAGGCATTCGCCGCGTTATTATCAACCGATTTTCAGACGGTGATCTACAAGGAGAATCGCGATGATTGGCGGCGGGCGGAGATCGTGGTTACAACGGTGCAGTCGTTGCTTTTCAACAACAAGTATCAACGCCTTTTTTCGCCTACCGACTTCGATCTCGTCATCTCCGATGAAGCACATCGTTCGATCGGTGGAAATGCTCGAGCTGTGTTTGAATATTTTATCGGCTATAAACTCGGTTTGACGGCTACACCAAAAGACTACCTTAAGCACCTCAAGAAAGCCAACTCAGGCGATCCGCGCGAAGTAGAGCGTCGGCTGCTGCTCGACACATACCGCACTTTCGGTTGCGAGAGCGGCCAACCCACCTATCGCTACACCTTACTCGAAGGCGTAAAAGATGGCTATTTGATTAGCCCCACAGTGGTTGACGCCCGCACCGAGATTACTACCGAACTGCTCTCTGAAAAAGGCTTTATCGCTTCATTCACCGACGAAACAGGTGAAGATAAACAGGAAGCGTTCAAACAGCGCGAGTATGAAAAGCGCTTCTTTGCTGAAGCCACAAACCAGCTTTTATGCAAGACTTTTCTGGAGAATGCTCTGTGCGATCCTGTCAGCGGCGAGATCGGCAAATCGATCATATTTGCCGTCAGCCAGAACCATGCCGCTAAGCTGGCGCAAATTCTTAACCAGATGGCCGACCGCATGTTCCCCGGCAAGTATCAATCCGACTTTGCTGTGCAAGTCACCTCGCAGATTCCTGAGGCCCAGCAATTCACTATCAACTTCACCAACAATAAACTGTTAGGCACGGCCAATTTCCTATCAACCTATAAGACCAGCAAGGCTCGTGTCTGCGTTACTGTCGGTATGATGACTACCGGCTACGATTGCCCGGACATCCTCAATCTCGGCCTGTTTCGACCGATCTTCTCACCGACCGATTTTATCCAAATCAAGGGGCGCGGAACTCGCCGCCACAACTTTTTCGAGCAGTTATTCGACGATAGTCGTAAGGATGCTGTTACTGAGCCTGAAAAGAAAACTTATAAGCTCTTCGATTTCTTCGCCAGCTGCGAGTATTTCGAAGAAAAATTTAAATATGATGAGGTGATCAAGCTCCCCCGATCGCATGGCAAAAGCGCTGGCAACGGAGAAGGTAACGGCCCGGAGGTCCGCGGCACCTATGAGCACCTCGGTCCTGATATTATTTCAATGATTAGTGAAGCGACCGTCGGTTCAGATGGAATGAAGATCGACCGCATGTTTTTCGAGAAGTTCGAGGATACCATACGTGAAAATGAATTTATCGTCAAGAGCGTCGAGACCGGACAATGGGATCGTGTCATCGACTATGTGAATCGAGAGGTATTCGACAAACCCGAAGAGTATTATAGTCTTGAGAAACTGCGCAAAGCCACCGATGTGGACCGCCGTTTAACCCTGCGCGAGATCCTCGAGAAAATCTTCGGGCTCATCCCGAGCTTTAAGTCCAGAGATGAACTGCTCGAAGAGGAGTTCGCCAAATTCGTTGCCGATATTAAGCCGGAAAAGGTCGCGGCCATTCCGGCTATCAAGAACTTCTTCAAAGCCTACGCCACCAACGACCAGTTACGCAGCATCATCGAAAGCCGTCAGTTCACCGATCTTGCTACCAACCCGGTCTTCTCCACCCGCGACTATCGTGCTGTGCCGGAAAAATACCGCACACTGGTTCCCGAATATATTAAGGATTACGTCTCTTTGAACCAATTCATCGCTTAAAGGAGGCACCATGCTCGATACCGATACCAAACGTCGCATTGATACAGCCCGCGATATTCTCGTGGGTAAAGTGCCTGATCCCAAGAGCCAGGTTGAACAGATCACAATCGCGTTAATCTACAAGTTTATGGATGATATGGATGCCGAAAGTGAGGAGTTCGGTGGCCAGCGTAAATTTTTCGCCGGCGAGTTCACCCGCTACGGCTGGACCAAACTGATTCGATCTGGCCTTGGCGGTCATGAAACCCTGAACCTCTACGCCGAGGCCATTTCCAAGATGCCGGAAAACCCGGGCATCCCATTACTTTTCCGTGAAATCTTCAAAAATGCTTATTTGCCCTACCGCGACCCGGAGACTCTGCGCGCTTTCCTCAAGGTAATCGACGAGTTTAGCTACGACCACTCCGAGCGGCTCGGTGATGCCTTTGAATATTTATTGTCTGTGTTGGGCTCCCAGGGTGATGCCGGGCAATTTCGCACCCCACGACACATTATCGACTTCATCGTAGCGGTCGTTGACCCGAAAAAAAGCGAGACCGTACTCGACCCGGCCTGCGGCACAGCCGGGTTCCTGATCTCATCTTACAAGCATATTCTTAAAGCAAATATAGACCCCAACGGCCACAGCACCTTGACCCCCGATGATAAGGGCCGTCTGGCGCAGAATTTCAAGGGCTATGACATCTCACCCGACATGGTGCGTCTCAGTCTGGTAAACATGTAACTGCACGGCTTTACTGACCCGCACATCTGCGAATATGATACTCTAACCAGCCAGGAACGCTGGAACGAATATGCTGATGTCATTCTTGCTAACCCGCCCTTCATGTCGCCAAAAGGAGGCATCAGGCCGCATAATCGCTTCTCGGTACAGTCGAAGCGCTCCGAGGTGTTGTTCGTGGACTACATGGCTGAACACCTTACCGTCAGCGGCCGCGCCGGTATCATCGTGCCCGAAGGTATTATCTTTCAGAGCCAAAACGCCTACAAGCAGCTGCGCAAGATGTTGGTTGAAGAATTTCTCGTTGCCGTGATCTCGCTGCCGGCGGGTGTTTTCCAGCCCTACTCCGGCGTGA
>JAUWPV010000024.1 GCA_030611385.1 Bacillota bacterium
CGGGCGGTTCGTGGTATTAAATTTGCCGCCGTGCCATTTGCGGTCGGATTGGGCGTTATCGGTGGATTTTCCCGGGCAGTGGAAAGTATTGCCTGCCATATCGGCTGCAGTGTTTTCACCACGAAAGGACAGGATATTACCGGCTTGACCGAAGCGATTGAGAGAGGGGCCAGTGTGCTCCTGATTGCCGATGATCAGCGGTTCGTGGCTGTACACCTGACCGGAGGCTGGGTTATCGATAACGACGAGGCTACAGCGCGAGGGTATGTGGACGCCCTCGATAAGATGATCGATGGGGGAATATCCGGCCGAAATGTGCTGGTGATTGGTGCCGGCAGATTGGGCAGCAGAGTGATCTCCACCCTCTTAGAATACAGAGCGAAACCAGCTGTGTATGATCTCGATCATGCGGTCGGTGAACGTTCCGGAAGGGTGGTCGGAGTAAAAGTCGAAACCAGTCTTGACGCAGCCCTGGCCGAAAATCTATATATTATTGATGCTTCTCCGGCGGAAGGGATCATCAGGCCTGAACATCTTAAGCCGGGGATGGCGATTGCCGCCCCGGGGGTACCCTGTGGATTAAACAATGCCGCCTACGAATTGATTAAAGGTCGAGTTGTACATGATCTATTGCAGATTGGAACGGTAACCATGTTGGCTATGATTGCAGCTCAACTGAGAGGGTAGATTGGGAATAATTCAACAGACACGGGGGGTGGATCGAAGGATCGCGTGGATTCTAAATCCGCGTAGTCGGGTGAAACTCCCGGACTCCCCGCCAAAAATATTTATATATTTGAAGTCATACGTTTAAATGAAGGGAAACGCCCGGGCCATGGAAAAGAAAAGTGAACATAAACAGGCTGGTGGAAGCGCAAAAAAAAGGTATTACCGGAAAAGGGTAGATTTCTTTTTGCTGATCAACAAGATTAAACTCTGGCCATCACGGAAAGGCATTTTGCATGGCATCAGGGAATTCAAGGTCACCGGGGAATATGCTGAACTTATAACGCATTGCAACGAAGTATTCCAGGTCCGCAATTCAAGAAACAGTCGAGCTGCCCGCTGGCTACGCAACAACTGGTATATGAAAGTTTGCCCGAGATGTGCGGTGCCCGACTGGAAAATTGAGAAGTATTCTTCAACAGTTTTTAACAAGCGATGGGGTTCTAACTTGGGAAGTGATCTATTTGAAAGGTCTGAATGAAGAAGTATATCTTCGCGAATGCCTGGAGAAAGCAGCTGGGGAAGTGCCTCTGGCTGTTGAAGAGATCAAATTTCTGCTTGAGATAGAAAATGAAGAGCATCTCGATCTACTGTTCAAAGTAGCCAGGGAGAGCCGCTACAGACATTTTGGCTGCAAGATATTTTTCTATGGGTTTATCTACTATTCAACCTGGTGCAGGAACAACTGCACTTTTTGCGGTTATAGAATTTCCAATCAGTCAGTCGAACGGTATCGCAAAACAACGGAGGAAGTTGTTGAAATTGCCGTAGACCTTGCCTCCTCCGGGGTTCACCTGCTCGATTTGACAATGGGTGAAGACCCGCAATTTTACCAGTCCGAAAGCAACCTGCTGCAGATTGTCGAGATAGTCAGGGCGATCAGGAAGAAGGTGGATATGCCGCTGATGATCTCGCCGGGGGTGGTTTCAAAACCACTACTAGTGGCCCTGGCCCGGGAAGGCGTTGAGTGGTACGCATGTTACCAGGAAACTCATAACCCCGATCTGTACAGTCGTCTTCGCCTGAACCAGGATTTCGACCTGCGGATGAATATGAAGCAGTTTGCGCACGAAATCGGATTTTTAATCGAAGAGGGTTTATTGGTCGGTGTTGGTGAATCGGTGGACGATATCGCCCATTCCTTGAAAGTGATGGGTGAACTGAACGCACGACAGGTTCGAGTGATGAGCTTTATTCCACAGGTGGGAACTCCACGGGAAAATGATCCCACGCCATACCGGTCGAAGGAATTGAAGGTCATAGCAGTGATGCGACTTTTATATCCCGACCGGTTGATTCCAGCCTCGCTCGATGTCGATGGTATCGGTGGTTTGAAGGCGAGACTGATGGCTGGCGCCAATGTGGTCACTTCGATTATTCCGCCCCACAGCGGGCTGATGGGTGTTTCCAATAGCACATTGGAAGTCGACGAAGGCTGCCGGACCGTGGAACGAGTTTCCCTTGATCTGGTCGATATAGGCTTGGAGGCTGCCAGCATTGATGATTATAGAGAAGTGCTGAGTAATTACTACCGGGTAATTCAGATGATCGGGGTGAATAAACAGTAATGGAGGTACTGGTAGTTGGTGGCCGGCTACAGGGTACTGAAGCCGCATACCTGGCTCGAAAATGCGGATGGAAAGTGCTGATGATCGATAAAGATCCTTTTGCCCCTGCATCCGGTCTTTGTGATGAATTTTTTCAGCTGGATGTTGTTACACAGGAGTCTGCAGTGACGGCCCTTGCTAAAGAGGTGGCGCTGATCATTCCCGCTCTTGAGAATGACCGGGTTTTGAGTTCTCTGCAGCAGATCTCCGAAAAAGTTGGCATTCCTCTTGTCTTTGACCCCAAAGCTTATGCAATCAGTTCTTCGAAGATCAAATCCAACATACTTTTTCAGAAAACCGGTGTTCCGATACCCCGGTTGTGGCCGGACTGCAGCTTTCCGGTTATAGTGAAGCCATCTTGCTCAAGCGGCAGTGATGGTGTCTCGATTGTTCATTCATTTAAACAGTTGAAAGCCGGGCTGGGTGGTGCTATTAAATCAGACGAAGAATGGATTATCCAGGAATTAGCCGATGGGCCTTCATACTCCCTGGAAGTTCTGGGCTGTACAGGCCGCTACCAGGTGCTGCAGGTGACCGATCTGGCCATGGATAGCGGATATGACTGTAAAAGAGTAACTGCGCCGACGATACTGGACAAGCAGCTGGTGAAGCGATTTGAGGAAATTACAACCAGGATTGCCGATGAGATCAACCTTCACGGTATCATGGATGTCGAAGTCATCTTGAACAGGGAAGATCTGCTTGTGTTGGAAATAGATGCCAGATTGCCCAGTCAGACCCCTGTAACTGTTTACCATTCCACGGGTATCAATATGCTAGAATTGCTATTGTCGATTCATGCTGGACAGTCAATGCCAGCTGTTGTTGTGCCGGATCGGGGGCGCGGAGTGATCTATGAACAGATCATAGTATCGGACGATGCTGTCGAAGTGTCGGGTGAACATATCATGACCAAAGGAGGCCCACTTGCCTGTCATGAGGATTTTTTCGGAGCGGATGAAGCGATAACCAATTACAGGCCGGGGAAAAAAGATTGGATTGCCGCGCTTGTTATCACCGGTGATGATCTTGAGAAAGCCTGGGAAAAAAGGGGTAAAGTGATGGAGAATATCCTTGGTTCCCTTGGATTAACTGTTTTGCATGATCGGGAACCCGATCAGTTTGGAGGGCTAAATAGTGGGCGTTAACTTTACAGTGGCACAAAGTCAGCGACTGCGTGAATTGGATGTTGATTCGAAAGTCCAGAATAAAATCTTTGAAACTGCTGAAGAAAGGGAGAAAGAATTCAAGGCGATCGAGGCGGTGGCGATCAGTGGTTTAAAGGAAAAATGGATAGATTATCGCTATCGGACACGCATTCCGGATATTGGTATCTTGGAGCAAAAATTGGTTAAAGCCCTGACCGGGATTGGATTCGTCCAGGTGATCACCCCGATCATAATGAATCGGGCCCTGCTTCAAAAAATGACGATCACTTCTGAACATCAGCTGACCAAGCAGATTTTTTGGATCGATAATAATAAGTGCTTGCGCCCAATGCTGGCCCCGCACCTCTATTATATCCTGAAAGATCTTTTAAGACTTTGGGAAAAACCGGTCAGAATATTTGAAGTAGGCCCGTGTTTTAGGAAAGAAAGCAGCGGGTCCGAGCATCTTGATGAGTTTACAATGCTCAACCTGGTTGAGTTTGGTCTGCCGGAAGAGTCAAGGATGGAACGATTGCATGAACTCGCCGCACTTGTAATGACAACAGCCGGAATTAATGATTATCAATTGGTTTCGAATGAATCGGATGTTTATGGAACAACCATTGATATCGAAGCCGATATGGAAATGGGTTCCGGAGCAATCGGGCCCCACTACTTAGATCAGTTTTGGGGTATTACCGATACATGGGTTGGCATAGGATTCGGGTTGGAGAGGTTGATCATGAAAAAGGAAGGCTATCAGACTATCAAAAAAGCCGGGAGAAGTCTCTCCTACCTTAACGGAGTCCGGTTGAATATTTAGTTGGTTTTCGTATGCGCTCGTCTATAGAGGAGGATCTCTAAATGGATAAGCTGGCTCGTTTCATTTACTGCCGGTCAAAACTGATAATTGTTTTTGTAATTCTGGTCAGTATTATTTCACTGTTTTCTTTTACGCGCTACAGTATGGATACAGATTTTTTAAATTTCTTTTCTGCCGACAACCTGAAGGCGGAACAGTATAACCAGCTGAATGAAAAGTATCACAGCAGAGAAATGCTAACAGTACTGGTAGAAGCAGAGGGATCTTTGCTCGATAAGAATGCTTTGATCGCAGTTTACCGCCTACAGCAGAATCTGGCCAATCTGGAGGGTGTGGTGCAGGTTCAGAGTTTCATTCCGCCTGAAGTGCAGGTTCAGGGTAGTAACATTAGAATCGACGAAAATATTATTGCCGCATATTCTGCACCACTCGGCAGTTTTATCAAAGATAGCTATTTTCTGGCTGATCAGTATTTATCAGCCGATAGTAATAGTGGGATTATCATAGTTCAGCTTCAACCAGATGTTGAAGCCGGCAATGTTATCACAGCAATCCGGGAGGCTGGCGCCGGAGCTGAAGGGTTGGTTATATCACTGACCGGAGATCAGGTTATTAAGAATACGCTGCAGGAAGATCTTTTCCGGGTGCTGACGGTTTTACCGCCCTTTACAGTTGCCCTGGTTCTACTGGTGTTCTTTATCATGCTCAGAAATTGGTTTTTTACTATACTGGCCATCGTTCCGGCCGGTTTAGCTGCTCTCTGGACTTTCGGTACTGTTTTTTGGAGCGGGCAACAATTAAATTTGGTTACCGTACTTTGTCCTATTTTTATTATTGTGGTTGGTTCTGCCTATGGTTTGCATTTTGTAAGTCATTTTCAGGAGAGCCTTGGCCGAAGCTCAGAGCGCAGCGATCAATTGGCTGATACCTTTCGCCGGGTGGGTCCACCAATTATCCTTTCGATGATCACGACCATGGCCGGATTTGTATCGCTGGCTTTAGCCGACGTGCTGCCAATGCGCGAGATGGGTATATTCGTAACAGCAGGTATAGCCTATGCCGGTTTTTTGGCCTTATTCTTCATTCCGGCGCTTCTGGTGAAAGCCAAACTAAATGTCCGGCCAGTTGCAGGGGTTGGATCCCGGCTGGTAGAATTTATTACGGCTGTTTCAAAGAGAAAAATTGCTGTTATCCTGGTATTCCTGGCACTTCTGGCTGTTTCGGGTTTTTACATTACCAGCATCGAGGTAGTCTCTGATACCCTGATGTTCTTTAAACCGGATTCTGAAATACGGCAGGCTTTCGAGCAGGTTGAGCAGTCATTTGGGGGAGCCTTGCCACTTACCGGAGAAATTGCGGCAGCCGGAGGTTTGGCGGTTTTAGCCGATTATGATTATGCACAGCAGGTTTTGGCCGATGAGCGCGAACTGGAAGGCCTCGATGGAATTAAAAGCGTCTTCTCGGTGTTCGATCTGGTGGCGAGCATCAGCGAAATGACTACAGGTGAGGTTGGCTATCCTGAAAATGCAGAGGCAGTCAAGACGATTATGGCTCAGCTGGGTGATAACAATCTTTCTATCTGGGTAGCGGATGATGGCCTGCGGTTAATGATTAAAACCAGCGACTTGTCTGCAGATGACATTCTCAAGCTGGAGCTTTACGTAGCCGAACACAGTGATAGTATCCGCATGATTGCCGGAATGCCCATATTGTTTGACGAGATGAACCAGATGGTAGTGCGCAGCCAGATCAGGAGTCTGGGCTTGGCCCTGCTGCTGGTTTTCCTGATGCTGCTGATTATGCTGAGAAAAGTATCTGCAGCGCTGGCGGGATTGGTGCCAATAGTGATTACTATTGCGGCGATTTTGGGTATGATTTCATTTACCGGTTTTCATCTCAACCTGCTTACAGCCAGTCTTTCCGCTATTGCGGTAGGAGTGGGGGTAGATTACTCAGTGCATATTATTTCCGCGATTCACTATTACCGCAGACAGGGAGAACAACCACCGGATTCAGTGCGGCTGGCGCTTACTTCTGTTACCCGCCCGGTTCTGGCCAATGCTTTCGGCCTGGCTATCGGTATGTCCGTGCTTTTTTTCTCCCCACTTAACCTGCATCTGCAGGCGGCTTCGATGATGTGGGTGGCGATGGTGGTATCTTCACTGGCAGCCCTGCTGTTGATACCGATCATCTATACAAAAATCTGATATATTAAGGAGTCAAAGGAGGGATTTTGAGTAATATAATTTTGATGGAATCATTGATCGTAAAAAAAATAAATGGGAGGTTTCATTGATGATTACTTTAAAACACTTGCATACTGATAACGCTCCGCAGGCGGTTGGTCCTTACAGTCAGGCGGTAAAAACAGGCAACCTGATCTTTGTTTCCGGTCAGCTGCCCCTCGATCCGGCTACGGGGGAAATGGTCAAGGGGGATGTGGGCGCACAGGCGAAGCAATGCATGCATAATATTCTGGCCATTCTTGGGTCGGAAAATCTGACCGCGGCTAATTTAATCAAGACGATTATTTATCTTAAAGACATGAATGATTTTAGCCGGGTCAATGAAGCCTACGCTTCTTTCTTTGACGGGAAATACCCGGCGAGAGTCTGTGTTGAAGTGGCCAGATTACCCAAAGATGCTGCTATGGAAATTGAAGCAGTCGCTGGCTGTTAACTGGTATTGATTGAAGGGAGCAGAAGCTTTGCAGACGAGGCACAGGATTATCTTTCAGGATTCCAGAGAAATGAGTGCTATAAATGATCAAAGCATCGATCTGGTTGTAACCTCGCCGCCATATCCAATGATTAAGATGTGGGATGAGCAGTTCATAGAAATGAACCCTGAGATAGCGCTTTTTCTTGAAAATGGAGAGTATGGCCGGGCTTTCGAATCGATGCATCTGATGCTAGATGATGTCTGGCAGGAGCTCTACCGGGTAATGAAAGAGGGTGCGTTAGCCTGTATCAATATCGGAGACGCGACCCGCACGATTAATAGCCGGTTTCAGTTGTTTGCCAATCATGTTCGCATCCAGAGAAAGTTTATCGATCTTGGCTTCGATATATTGCCGTTGATCTTGTGGCGTAAGCAGACTACTGCTCCCAATAAATTCATGGGTTCGGGTATGCTCCCGGCCGGGGCGTATGTAACGTTGGAGCACGAATACATCCTGATTTTCAGGAAAGGAAATAAAAGAATATTTGCTTCAGCAGAAGAGAAACATAACCGCCTCACAAGCGCTTTCTTCTGGGAAGAACGGAATACCTGGTTTTCTGATCTCTGGGATCTTAAAGGAGTCCGGCAAGATATAAATGACCGCCAACTGCGCAGTAGGAGTGCTGCTTTCCCCTTTATGCTGCCTTTCCGCTTAATAAACATGTATTCAGTTTTCGGCGATACAGTGCTTGATCCTTTTGTCGGCACCGGAACGACAAGTCTGGCGGCGATGGCCGCCGGCAGAGATAGCATTGGATTTGAAGTTGACAACAATTTTTCTGATTTAGTTAAAGCGAGAACCATTTTAGGCTTGCCTGTCCTGAAAAAGTATAATGCTGACAGAATTAACAACCATCTTGATTTTGTGCGGTGTCGCATGAAGGAAAAAGGTGATCTGAAATACATAAACAGCTATTTTGGTTTTCCGGTGATGACCAGGCAGGAAAAAGAGTTGAGGTTAGTCTTTATAAAGTCTGTTTCGGAAATGGAAAATAACTGCTTCACAGTTTCATATTTCGAAGATCAATCAGTAAAAAACCTCAATTTTGATGAGTTATTACCTGAACATCTTGATGTTGACGGTCAGATTCAACTCAACTTTATACCTTAACAAGGTTTGATGGCCTGGTTGTTAATCCTCTTTATTCTTTCTGGACAACCTTTTTGCCGGGAAGAGTACTTCGCTGCCGTATTTCTTTCTCAGCAGATCCTTTGTTTGCAAAAGGTGCTTTTCTTTTTTTTCAGCCAGAGTGGTTGTGAGAAGCGAAAGCTGGCTGCCCTGCTCAAAGCCTGATATCTGGACGCCGAGCAGGCGCCAGGGCGGTTTTCCGCTATGGGCAGTAAAAAGTTCTTTTACGATCCGGTAGATTTCCATATCATCAGAGACGGTATCAGGCAGGGTTTTACTGCGCGAAATGGTCCTGAAATCGCTAAAACGCAGTTTCAAAGTGATCGTTCGGCACGATACACCGGCAGTACGCAGGCGATAACCGACACCGGCTGAAAGTTCCAGCAGTACGGTGAAGATTATTTCCCGGTCGTAAATATCCTCGGGAAAAGTGGTTTCCTCTGAAATTGATTTGGCTTCATGCTCAAATTCCAGCTGCCGGTTATCGATTCCGTTGGCGTAATCTTGCAGGGTTTTTGCATTGTTGCCGAGGAGCTGCTCAATAGAGGCAGCCGGATAAGCGGCTAAATCTTTAACTGTTGTAATTCCATGCCGCTCCAGGTTCTTTTCCGTAACCGGCCCGATCCCCGGCAATACCCTGACTGGATGCGGCCATAAAAGCTTCGGCACTTCCTCAAGCCAAAGAGATCCCACTTTATTCGGCTTGGCCAGCTCACAGGCTATCTTGGCTAAAAGTTTGTTAGTTGATACGCCAACACTAATTGGTAGGCGCAGTTCTTCTTTGACCGCGATATGAATCGCATTTCCGGTATGGCAGCCGGTGCCCCTTTTAACGACCAGGTATGCTTCATCAATGGAGACGAACTCGATAGCAGGAGTAAACCGCTCAAAGATCTGCCTGACTTGCAGTGATACTGTTTTATAGCGGGACATATTTCCTCTCAAAACTACGGCCTGCGGGCAGAGGATCAGCGCTTTTTTCATCGGCATAGCCGAGTGTACGCCATATTGCCTCGCTTCGTACGAGCAGGTTGAAACAACCCCCCTACTTTCAGGGGATCCGCCGACGATAACCGGTTTGCCCTGAAGCTCGGGGTGGTCAAGTTGTTCAACCGAGGCGAAAAAGGCATCGAGATCGCAGAGAAGAATATCATTAATATCATTCATGAGATCATCGTAGAATTTTTTATTCGCGCTGTCAAATAAACGGTAGTATTCTTGCTATTGTGATTCTGGAAGATTATAATTATATTATTGTCGGAAAAAATAATTATCGTGAGAGTTAATTCCAACGGCGCTGTCTATCTTGTTGCAGCAGGGCGAGATCAAAATACGAATGAACCAACAAAAAGGAGGTAAAAATATTGTCTACGCAGTGGTATGTTGTTAAAGAACAACAGAAAAAGGGACCCTTTACCCGGGAAGAATTAGCTGAGATGGCCCGTTCAGGAGATATTGATCCCGAAACCCTGGTCTGGACTGAGGGAATGACTGATTGGACCAAAGGTGAGATAGTAGAGGATCTTTTCTCTAAATCTGTTCCACCACCTCCGCCGCCCATTGCACATAGCGGATCGCAAACATCTGTAAGTGGCACAGCACCGGCGGTTCCTACTGGATTCAGAGCTCCCGCAATGCAAACGGGAACGGCTAAAAAACAACCCTCCACCCCAAAAAAGGTGGGGAAAATATTACTGATTATTTTGGGAGTAATTGTAGTATGCTTTATTGCATTGGTCGTGATCGGTCTGCTTACCGATTCTGACACCCTTAAAAGCACTTCTGTAGATGGAGCGCGAGTACAGTTGGGATATGAAATCGATGATGATCTTCACATCGTTTCCCCGGTAGTAACATTTGAGGTCAACGAACATTTTTATGTTTCCTTTAACAACAATGCTCCCTTTGACACAAGCAATTTTACTTTACTTGTAGAGAACAGCGAAACAAATGAAATTTATGGAGAGATAGTTTATGATGTAGAACCTAGCTGGACTATTGCAGTTACTGAGCTGTTTTTTGTGCCCGAAGCAGGTGCATATAAATTCAGTTGTATTGTCGATGGGGTAGTGCGCGCCAGCCAAGAAGTTACTGTTTCCGATACTCTCGTCAACGCTTCTGTGGATGGAGCACGAATACAGTTGGGACATGAAATCGATGATGATCTTCACATCATTTCCCCGGTAGTAACATTCGCGGTCAACGAAAACTTCTATCTTTCCTTTGATAACAACGATTCTTTTGAAACAGACTTTATTACTTTGCTTGTAGAAAACAGCGAAACGAATGAAATTATTACAGAGGTAGATTATAATATAGAACCTGAATGGACGATTGCAGTTACTGAGCTGCTTTTTATGTCTGAAGCAGGTATATATAAATTCAGCATTCTTGTCGATGGGGTAGTGCGCGCCACCCAGAAAATAACAGTGGAATAAGGGGCTTTACTTCCGACAATGTGCCAACAGGTTATAACTCTTTTCTGCATCTAAATCGGCAGGGGGTTTGTTGCGCCCTGCCGATCACCCTTTTTCGTGGGAATTCAAATCCTGAAAGGTTCTAAATTGATGCAAACTATTAAAAGATCGTCTTTTGTTAAGCTGAAAAGCAATGAGGTGGAATATGGAAACAATAAAATGGCCTAGTTACAACGAGTTGGCGTGGATTGAACCGATTGTTGCTCCGCCTGAAGAATATGTAAAAAAGACAGAACTTTATTGCAAGGCAATCAGGGATCATTCTAAGATCGAACCGCGAACTTTGCTTCACCTCGCCAGCGGCGCCGGCAATAATGATTATACTTTCAAAAGATATTTTACGGCAACCGGGGTAGATATCAGCAAAGGGATGCTTGAAGTTGCCCGGCAGCTTAATCCGGAGGTTACTTACCACTACGGCGATATGCGAACAGTAGAGTTGGAAAAAGAGTTTGATGCAGTTGTAATTCCTGATGCTATCGGGTATATGACCACAGTGGAAGACCTCCGCAAGGCGCTTAATACGGCATACAAACACTTGAAGCCGGGAGGAGTGCTGTTAATTACCGTTCATCTGAAGGAAGATTTTCGGGAGAACAATTTTGTCTATAGTGGTTCCCGGGACGACATCGAAGTGACGGTTTTTGAAAACAACTATATTCCTGATCCAGAAGGGTCAACTTATGAGGCCACAGTGATCTACCTGATTCGCCGTGATGGTAAGCTCGAAATCCATACCGACCGACACATTATCGGTTTTTTTAAATCAGAAGTCTGGCATGATCTCTTCAAGGAGCTGGCTCTGGAATTCAAGCAGGTTGAGTTAAAAGATCTTTATGCCCCCTTTATTTTGGGTGAGGGCGAATACCCTCTGCAAATATTTATCTGCACCAAATCACTATAAGCGGTTTTCAAGGCGGAGAAGGACACAGACTATCTTCTGCCGAAGGGTAGGGAGATTAGAGGTGGTTGCCGCAACTAAGAATAAGGCAGGCGATGCCCGCAGCTTGGCGACCTCTGTTGATTACCGTCTCTTTAAAGCGCTGACCGAATGCCACAATATTGCCTTCCTTGCCGGTGATACCACCACCCTGCTCCTCCCCGGCCGGCTCCCCGAAGATGAGATCGTGTACCGGTTTGACAGCTGCGGTGAATCTTTTCTAAACCTTCCCGACTGCCTCTCCCTGCGTCGCTTAGAGTATTATCCGACCGAATTAGTTAGATCTTTTTTTCGGGTAGGAATTGTGGTCCTTTCTACCGAATGAGTTTATATATTCTGTCTGGCCGGATACTAAATCGGCCTTCTATAACGTGGTTGTGGAGGTGAGTAATTATTGCCCGGGAAGAAAGGGAAGAGCTTGGATTTTAAGCGGTTGTTGAAATGGACTTCTTTATTTCTGGTGGCGTTATTTGTTCTGCTTAGCCTGATTCCTTATTTAATTCCACTGCAGCGGCTGCGCGGTAACCGCCAGGAGCAGGCATATTCTAAAAGTTATTTTGTCGGGGCAGACGGAATTGAACTGCATTACCGTGAGTGGAACGGCAGTACCGCTGAAGCGAGAAACATACTCCTGGTTCATGGTCTCGGAGGCTCGACATTTAGCTGGCGTTATACAGCTCCGGCTTTACAGGAAAAAGGCTTCCGGGTCATAGCAGTTGACCTGCCCGGGTTTGGTTTAAGTGAGCGGAAAGCTGGCCTTGATCACTCAGCTGAAGCCAGGGCGAAACTGCTCTGGTCTTTTCTGGAAACCCTTGATCCTGGAACACAATGGAACCTGGTGGGGCATTCAATGGGAGGTGCCACGGTTGCAGCAATGGCCTTGCAGCAACCGGAGCGGGTTAACAGCTTAACTCTGGCTGCAGGAGCACTGACCCATTTTGAACCTTCTATTTCTACGTCATTGTTAAAATTTCCACCGCTAAGCCGCTGGTTCAGGGTTTTGGCCCGGCTGCTCCTTACCGAGAACAGGGTGGAGCAGCTCCTTTCTTCAGCCTATGGTCGGCAGCCCATAGCGGAAGAAATCCACGGTTATTATTTGCCTTTAACAATAGAAAACACTGATGCTGTGCTGATGGATCTCATCAATACTGCCCCGATGCCCCTGCTTGATCGGGTCGGAGCTTTGACTATACCGGTGCTCTGCATCTGGGGTGAAGATGATACCTGGGTGCCTCTGACTCAGGGCCGGGAGCTGGCCCGTCTCATAACTGGAGCAGAATTGATTGTGCTGCCCAACGAAGGGCACTGTCCGATGGAGACTGCACCTGGTTTGTTTAATGAAAAGCTTTTTCGTTTCCTGGAAGAACAACAGCTTTAATGATTAGCAATAAATTTTCAAACACGGAGGATGAGCTTTGTGAATAAACTTACCAGTCTTAACTTTATGGATCTGGATGATTTCACCAGGGAAGAGATCCTGCTGATCCTGGAAACGACCAGGGAACTAAAGCTTGAAGCAAAAAGAGGTTTCTTTCACCCTTACCTGAAGCATAAAGCGCTGGGCTGTATTTTTGATCAGCCTTCAACGAGGACCAGGATTTCTTTTGAACTGGCCATTCAACAGTTGGGCGGATATGTTACCTATCTTAAACCCGGGGAGATCCATCTTGGTAAAAAAGAGAGCATTTATGATACCGCAAAAGTATTAAGCAGGTTTTTCGATGCAATCATGATTCGCTGGAATAGTTATGATGAGATGAAAGAGCTGGCTGATAATGCTACTGTTCCCGTGATTAACGGAATGACTGAAAAAAATCATCCCTGCCAGGCTCTTGCCGATATTTATACGATGATGGAAAGATTTGATGATATCAGGAATAAGAAAGTGGTTTTCTTTGGTGATCGTACCCAACCGGCCCATTCACTCGGTGTTATCTGTTCCAAACTGGGGCTTGACTTTGTCCACTGCAGTCCGAAAAAATATGCTATTTTACCCGCTTATACAGCCATTTTTAATCGTAATAACAAAATTTCCGGAGGCACATATTTGCATATTGACGATATTGACAAGGCATGTGCCGGAGCTCATGTTATCTATACCGATGTCTGGTGGTGGATCGGCCAGGAAAATGAGGAAGAAGAGCGTAAGCAGCTTTTTGCGCCTTACCAGGTTACTGCAGATATTCTTGCCAAATGCGATAATAATGTCATATTTGAACACTGCCTGCCGGCAATGAGAGGCGTGGAAGTTACTGATGACGTAATGGACGGCCCCCATTCAGTTATCTATGATCAGGCGGAAAATAGGATGCACACTGAAAAAGCTTTGATGGTTTTATTAATGACCTAGGTTTAAAAATTAATTTTGAATGTGGGTTAAGCGGCGGAGGGCAGGTCTATGGCGAAAGTATTAGAAAGCAGTCCGCGAAAAGACGGTTATCGCATGCCCGGTGAATTTGAAGCGCACCAGGGCTGTTGGATGATTTGGCCTGAGCGTACTGACAATTGGCGGAACGAGGCCAAGCCGGCCCAGAAAGTTTTTGCCGAAGTGGCGGCAGCAATCAGCCAATTTGAAGACGTAACCATGGGCGTATCGGGCGGGCAGTTTTGTAATGCCCGGGATATGCTTCCGGATCGGGTCAGGGTAGTCGAGCTTTCCAACAATGATAGCTGGGTCCGTGATGCCGGGCCAACCTTTGTTGTTGATGATCGGGGCGGACTCAGGCTAATTGATTGGATCTTTAATGCATGGGGCGGCTTGGAAGGGGGACTTTATTCCCCCTGGGATCAGGATGAACTGATTTCGCAAAAGATAGCCGAGTTGGTTGGGGTCGACCGCTATAAAGCTCCGCTTGTACTTGAAGGCGGTTCAATTCATTCCGATGGTGAAGGAACACTGATCACAACAGAAGAATGCCTGCTCAATAATAATCGCAACCCGAAACTATCGCGGGAAGAGATAGAGGTTTTTCTGGGTGACTATTTGTCTGTGGAAAAAATTATCTGGCTGCCTCGCGGTTGTTACAACGACGAAACGGATGGGCATGTTGATAACCTCTGCTGCTTTATCCGGCCCGGTGTGGTTGCGCTGACCTGGACCGATGACCGGCAGGATTCGCAGTATCAGATTTCAAGCGAAGCTTTAGAAGTGCTCTCCGGTGCCGTGGATGCCCGGGGCCGAAAGCTGGATGTCTATACGATCAGGCAGCCGAAACCGATTGCAATATCCACGGAAGAATGCGCAGGGGTCGATCGAGTCGAAGGAACCATACCCCGGCAGGAGGGTGATCGGATGGCGGCTTCTTATATTAATTTTTATATAGCCAACGGCGGGATTGTGGCGCCGCTTTTCGACGACTCGGGCGATCAACCGGCAATGTATAAATTGCAGGAGCTGTTTCCGGATCGTCGGATTGTGGGGATTCCTGCTCGTGAGATTCTTCTCGGTGGTGGCAATATCCACTGTATTACCCAACAACAGCCGAAGGTTTAGCAAATCTGTGCAGGTATTCCTGAAGATGATCCAACAAGGCGATCCTATAAAGCAGACTTGAGGGCTACAGGTAGAAGTGGAAACAGGAAAAGGAGGCGGTAAGGTTAAAGTGGATTTTCAAAATATACTGGATCAGAAAAAAGTTGCAATATTTGACGGGGCACTTGGAACAGAGCTGGCCAAGCGCGGCCTGGAAACCAGCGGCACGGTTAACCTTACCAATCCCGAAGATATTAGCGACTTTCACCGTAAATATGTTAAAGCGGGGGTAGATTTTTTAACCACAAACACCTTTTCCATGAACAGGATCAGTATTGAATCACACAACCTGGTTATTGATCTAAGGGAAGCAAATCTGGTCGGAGTCAGACTTGCCCGGGAAGTTGCCGGTGAGGGCCAATTCGTATTCGGCGATCTCGGTCCGACAGGTAAGCTTTTGGAACCTTACGGAACCTATACTGAGGGGCAGTTTTATGACAACTTCAAAGAGCAGGCGCTGATCCTGGTCGAGGGCGGATCGGATGGTTTGATTATCGAAACAATGACAGATCTGCGCGAAGCGATCTGTGCTTTAAAAGCTTGTAAGGAAGCAGCAGATCTGCCGGTAATTGTTACCCTTTCTTACGCGACAACAGCAAAAGGAGGGCGTACAATCATGGGCAGCACGGTAGCGGAAATTGCCGCAGCTCTTGAAGAGTACGGGGCCGATGCAATCGGGGCCAACTGTGGGGAGCTTTCGCCGGAAGAGATGGCTCAGATCGCCTCTTTATATAAGCAGTACACTTCGCTTCCAATTCTGATCCAACCAAATGCAGGCAGGCCAAAACTGTTTGAAGGCCGGACGGTTTACGACATGACCCCAGAAGATTATGCTAATGGAGTTATGAAGTGCATTGACAGCGGAGCTTCCCTCGTTGGCGGCTGCTGCGGAACAACCCTTGAGCACCTAAAGGCAGTGGTGCGTTTAGTCAGGTAATATACAGTCGGGCAAAGCAACACCACACCGCTATCAGATCACCTGCAGTTCTTTTCCGACCTTGATGAAGGATGAAATAGCTTTATCGAGGTGTTCTTTTTCATGGGCGGCAGAGAGCTGGACTCTGATTCGCGCTTTGCCCCTGGGTACAACCGGATAGGTGAAACCGATTACGTAGATACCTTAAGCATCAGGTTCGCCATCTTTACGGCCAGTGGTTCGTTGTAGAGCATCACCGGCACAATAGCTGTTTCACCGGGGATAATCGTAAAATTGGCTTCGATCATCTTTTTGCGGAAGTAGTTTGCATTAACCATTACCTTTTCTTGTAGTATGGTTGATTCCGAGAGCAGTTCTAAAACCTTTAAGGTACCGTCGACAATGGCCTGTGCCAGCGAGTTGGAGAAGAGGTAGGGTCGCGACTTCTGCCTCAGCATTTCAATAAAATCTTTACGTCCTGATGTACAGCCGCCCATGGCTCCGCCGAGAGCTTTGCCAAAGGTTGTGGTGATCAGGTCTATCTTCCCTTCCAGTCCAAAACATTCAAAGGTGCCGCGGCCGGTTTTGCCGATGTAACCAGGTAGCATGGCTGTCATCGACCATGACCAGCGCATCGTACTGTTTGGCGAGGGCGCAGATCTCAGGCAGTTTGGCTATATCCCCATCCATGGAAAAAACGCCATCGGTAGCGATAAGACGGTATTTTGCCGACTGAGCCTGCTGCAGACAGCTGCGTAGTTCGTCCATATCGGAATGGCGGTAACGGAAACGTTCCGCCTTGCACAACCTGACGCCGTCGATTATCGAGGCATGGTTCAGTTCGTCAGAAATAATGGCGCTATCTTCTCCAAGCAGGGGTTCAAAAACACCGCCGTTGGCGTCAAAACAGGCAGCATAGAGGATCGTATCTTCAGTGTGCAGGAATGCAGAAACTTTTTTTTCCAACTCTTTGTGGATCTGCTGTGTGCCGCTTCAATCACGGCGGGATGGCTCGAAAGGCCGAGGTAATTATTGGCACAAAAATTCAAGACCTCCTCACCGGTAGACACCTTAATTTCAGCAGCCTGGGGTTCGACAATAACCTGCTCTTGTTTATAGAGACCCTCTTCTTTAAGCTTTGTAAATTGTTCCCGCAGATCCTTAATTATTTTTGTGGACATAGCTGTCACCTCCGTGATCTTTGATTGATTCATTTGTTATCCGGTCGAGATAAACTGGATAACACGATCTATTTAAGTTGTGCGGACAGAGTGGTGATCATATCTTTGGTCATCGATTCCAGATCATACTTGGGGTTCCAACCCCATTCGGCCCGGGCAGCTGAATCATCAAGCGAATTTGGCCAGCTGTCAGCGATGGCCTGCCTGACCGGGTCGATATTGTAATCGATGGTTAAAGCCGGGATATGTTTTTTTATTTCGGCGAAGAGCTGTTTCGGGGTAATATTCATGGCCGAGACGTTAAAAGCATTACGGTACAGCAGCTTTGCCGGGTCTGCATCCATAAGCTTGACGGCGCCTTCCAAGACGTCGGGCATATAGATCATATCGATGGAGCTGTCTTCTTTCAGGAAACAGGTATATTTGTCGTATTTAATGGCGTCATAAAAAACATGGACAGCGTAGTCGGTGGTTCCGCCACCGGGCAGGGCGGCGTTGGATATAACCCCGGGGTACCTCAATCCGCGAATGTCCAGGTTGTATTTACGGTGGCAATAGTTCACAGAGAAGCTCACCTGATATTTTGGAGACACCGTAGATAGAAGTTGGCCTGGTTATGGTGTCCTGGGGAGTTTTATCAGGTGGAGAGTCAGGTCCGAAAACGGCAATGGAGCTGGGGAAAAAGAGAGAACAGCGGTGGGTCCTGACCGCTTCGAGAATCTTAAGCAGTCCATTCATATTAATCTCCCAAAGGGCCAGGGGATCTTTTTCGCCTGTGGCCGAAAGCAGTGAAGCCAGGTGGTAAATAGTGTTGATCTCGTATTTATTTACTATGGTCTCGATTTGTTCGGGTCTGGTGATATCGAGTAGTTCAAATAGCCCTTCTTTCACGATGCTCGAGTTTTTCTTGATTCTTCTTGCCGAAGCGATTACATTATCTGCGCCGTAGATTTTTCGGAGATATGGAACAAGTTCAGTTCCAATCTGCCCGAGTACGCCGGTAACCAGTATTTTTTTCAAAGCTTTAATTCCCTCCCTGTAAGTGTTAACAGTTGGCCGGTTATTTTTAAACAAATTCCCAAAGCAGGCTTAGTCGGTGAACTCGCTAATTAATTCGTTTTATATATATATGTATACCTTCAACTTTAAACAATAATTAAGGCTGGAGCGGAGCGGATATAGAGGTAACCGGAATGCACATGAAGAATTCTTTAGGTTGTTGTAAATGGGCCGAACCTGGCTAAGCTACTGATTGAGAGGGAAATGAGAATGAAACAGTACCGTACTGCCTGTCCCCTGGATTGTTGGGATCAATGTGCTCTTCTGGTTACTGAGGAAAAGGGAAAGATTCATTCCATTGGGCCAGACCCGGCTCAGTTGGTAACCGGTAATATGATCTGCAAAAAGGGCAGGCAGTACCTGGATCGACTCAATCATCCCGATCGCCTGCACTATCCCCTGCTTAAAAACGGCAGTTCTTTTAAGCGAATCAGCTGGTCAGAGGCTCTGCAGTTGATGGCCGATAAGATCACTGCAGCTCTGGCAAAGCATGGGCCGCTGTCTTTGCTCCACTTTAATGATGGCGGTTATGGCGGGCTTTTGAAAAATATTGAATCGCGCTTCTTCAGTGCCCTGGGTGGCTGTACAACCCACAAAGGCAGTTTATGCTGGGGGGCCGGCCTGGCCGCGCAAAAGTACGACTTTGGGTCGGTGATCGCACACCCGTTTGAAGACCTGGTTAACTCGCGACTGGTGATTATCTGGGGGCGCAACCCGGCGAATACTTCGGTGCACATTCTGCCATTTATCCGTAAAGCCCGCGAAAACGAAGCCCGGGTAGTTTTAATTGATCCGCTGCGTACCGCCACTGCGGCCCTGGCCGACGAATATTTCAGGGTCAGGCCGGGCAGTGACGGTGCCCTGGCTCTCGGTATGGCCCGGGTTATAATTAAGAACGGACTGGTTGATCGAAGTTTTATTGAAAATCAAAGCAGTGGTTTTGATCAGTTCGAAACAATGTGTGCAGATTATACCCCGGCGAGAGTTGAAGCCCTGACCGGGCTTCCAGCCGAGGTGATCGAAAAGCTGGCGGTAGAATATGCTGGCAGTAAACCGGCAGCTCTATTGATCGGTATCGGCCTGCAGCGGCACAGCAATGGATGCAATACGGTACGGGCGATCGATGCCCTGGCCGCACTCAGCGGCAATATCGGCATTCCCGGCGGCGGGGCCAGCTATGTCAATTTCCGGATCAGCCGCTATATTGACCATGCTTTCTTAAAAGGTAAAGATCTCGAGCCGCAGCGTCGCTACTATCCGAAGCCGCAGTTGGCGGCTGCTCTGGCCGGGCTTCAGGATCCGCCGATTGAGTTCCTCTATATAAGCCGGGCCAATCCTCTGGTTCAAGTCGGTAACAGCGCTGCCCTGCGCCGTGCTGTGGAAAATGTTCCTTTTGTTGTCACCACCGATCACTTTATGACTGATTCAGCTGCTGCTTCCGATTTGGTGCTGCCCTGCACCAATTTTCTCGAAGCGGAGGATCTTTTCTATAACTCGATGAGCCATCAGTATCTGGCTTACGGTTTTAAGGTGGTTGATCCGCCTGGCGAGTGCCGATCTGAATACGATTATCTGAAAGAATTGGCCGATCTGCTCGGGTTAAAAGGGTATCCCGATCCACTGCCTGATAAAATACTAACCAGAGCCCTTAAACTGCTGACAGAAGCGACCGGTATAACCCTTGAAGAGATCAAGGAGAAAGCCCCTTTGCTGATGCCGGGCGGCAATAACATTCCCTGGGTTGAGCGGGTTTTCGAAACAGCAGACCGGAAGTATAACTTTTTCTCTGCATCGGCTGAAAGGGACGGTGGCGATGGGTTGCCCTGCTACCGGGAACCCTTAGAGATCAGTAACCGTATATTGCGCGATGAAGGGTACACTTACTGGTTTGTAACCCCGCACTCGCGGGATTCGATTCATTCCATGCACCGCCTGCCTGATGGGAAAACTCTGCCGGCAGCATATTTACATCCCCAAACTGCTGAAAAAGAGGGCCTGGTCGGTGGTGAGCGCATCGGGGTTTCTTCCAAAAGGGGCAGTATCGAGGTCGAAGCGGTAGTCAGTGATACAGTTCCGCCGGGTACAGTTATGGTTTACCAGGGTTGGTGGCAAGCTTCCGGTGCGGCGGTTAACAACCTGACCTCTGATCAAATCACAGACCTCGGTTACCAGGCGGCTTACTACGACTGCCTCTGCCGTATCGATCATCAGGATTAAACTTAAGTATTCACAAAATTAGACCTTCTCAGGCGGATTATATTCAATCCCGAAGGTTTCCACAGAGATACTCTTAATTTGTTGGGTCTCGATCGGCTTATCATAACGGTCGCGCGGTATAGCGGCGATTTTGTCCGTTTCGTCTATGCCTTCGATAACTTTTCCGAAGGCGGCATACTGACCGTTGAGGTGAGGCGCGGCTTTGACAGTGATGAAGAACTGGGAGCCAGCTGAGTCGTTATGCTGCGATCGGGCCATCGAAAGAATACCGCGCTTGTGGTTTAGCTCATTCTGATAACCATTAGCGGAAAATTCACCTTTGATACCATAACCGGGTCCGCCTGTTCCGGAACCTGAAGGACAGCCTCCCTGGATCATGAAACCGGGAATAACCCTGTGAAAAGTAAGCCCATTGTAGAAACCGCTATTGGCCAGGACAATAAAGTTATTCACCGTATTAGGGGCATTTTCCGGGTCGAGCTCAATTCTAATCACAGTACCGCTTTCCATTTCAATTATTGCCAGTGGTTTATTTGCGGACATAATCGGTTCTCCCATTCAGATATATTTTTTAAGCTTCCGGCCTAGGGCTCCTCGGTAGTCACGGTTCCTATTATACATGAGTTCAAATCATTGCGGGTTGACAGCAGGAATATGCTATAGCCAGAGGGAATTATGTCCCATAATATAATTATGAACGGGTCAGAGAGGGGATCTGGAAATGCCGAAGATTAAGGAACCTTATAACTTTTCAAAGAGGATAAAGTGGCTTTACGACTACTATTTCATGGGCAATCAGAGAAAGTGGAATAATGAATTCCTTAGCTTTACGACCGGTGTGAAAGGCGACTCTCTTTTTGAAGAGATGACTTTCTATATTGTTCCCGAGATCTACCCCTTTTTTAACCCATTCAATAAAGGTTTTGGGCAAAATGCTGTAACCCTGGATTTGCCCGGGGACTTTTTTAAGCGTGGCCTGGCCGAGCGTAAGTCTTTCTTTATCCGAAAAGCAATGGTCGAAGGCGTCCCACATGAGGTGCTTCCCGGGGACCTGCTGGCCGGCAGCCGTTTCAATATTGTCTGCTCGAAGGGTTGGACTCCGCAGGAGGTTAAAAAGCGCCACAAAAAAATCTCTGGCAGGGGCGGTGTGCGCCAGAAGCTTTTTGAGTTTAAGGACAAGGGGTTTGGCAACTGCGGCCCGACATCCGGCCATCTGATCCCCGATTATCCACGCATCCTCAAAATAGGTTTTAAGGGGCTCAGTGATTACTATGGCGAACTCTATGAAAAACTGTCCACAAATGAGCAGGGCAGCAGGAAGGGTGAGAATTTGCGGGCGATGCGTGAAGCCTGCCTGATGCCAAAAGAACTGGCGGCAGCTTACCGTGACGAGTGCCTGGCCCGGGCCAAAGATGAAAAAGATGAAACCAGGAGAGCTGAACTCATCCGGATGGCCGGGAACCTTAAAGTGGTCCCCTGGGAGCCGGCAGAAAATTTCTGGCAGGCGGTACAGTCTTTGTGGATTACACATATGCTGGTTATGAGTGATGAAAACTATCCCGGGCCAGGGATTTCATTTGGACGTCTCGATCAGTACCTGCTACCTTACTGGCAAAAGTCAATGGCCGAAGGGATGGATATCGAGTTCGGTAAAGAGATCCTGAAATGCTTCTGGATCCATTGCAATACCGCCTACGACGCCATGATCAGGACCGGCTGTAACCAGGGAATTACCGCAGGCTACGGACAGCTCTTCAATCTTTCGGGTATGGGCAAAGACGGCATCGATATGACCAATGAGCTAACCTACGTACTGCTCGAGGTAATTGACGAGATGAGTCCGATTCTGGAGCCGAAACCGAATGTGCGGCTGCACTGTAACTCACCGGAAGAGCTGCTTGACAAGGTTGTCACGATGATTGCCGGCAGCCAGGGAGCGCCATTTTTACTTAACTTCGATGAGCGCTCGATGGCTGGAATGTTACGACAAGCCCAAAAGGCCGGCTGCGAAGATCTGATCAATTCTGATAATGTTTTTGATTATGCTTCGGTGGGCTGCCTTGAAAATACGATGTGCGGCAATGACCGGTCCGCAACTGTAGATTGCAATTTGAACCTCTACAAGGCTGTAGAACTGGCACTTTGTAATGGCAGAGAGCTAAATACCTATACCGACAGTATCTGGGGTAAGCCTTACCCGTCCAATTCTGATGCACCGGAAAGCGGAGTTGCCGAAAATTTTACCACCTTTGAGCAATTATTCGCTGCTTTCGGGCAGCAGGTAAAATATATTGTCAGGAAAATAGTCGGGCTTTATGACGAAATGGACGCAATCAGGGCAGAATTTTCGCCGACACCATATCTCTCAGCGCTGGTCCGTGGTTGTGCCGAAAGCGGCCGCGATGTTACCCAGGGCGGAGCCGAACTGAAGTTTATTACCATCGAAGCGGTAACCTTTGCCACCACCGTTGATTCATTGCTGGCGATCAAACACCTGGTTTTCGATGAGGAAATATGCACCATGCTGGAGCTGAAAACGGCGCTGCAGGCAAACTGGGTAGGGTATGAAAAGCTGCAGGCGGCGGCGATCAACAAGGCCCCGAAATACGGCCGCGACGATGACGAGGCCGATGCCCTGGCCTTAAGAGTGATGGATTTATGGGCAGAGGAGACGTGGCGCTACAAAACTACTTCTACAGAGGCGCAGTTTCGGCCAGGCATGCTCAGCTGGAATTACTGGATTTCATCCGGTTATATTTTGTCGGCCAGCCCGGACGGGCGCAGAAAAGGACAATTTTTATCCAATGCGATCTGTCCTGTCAATGGAGCCGATATAAACGGGCCTACCGCCAACGCCAACTCGGTGGGTAAGGTTTTAGGCGGCCACAGCGAAGACGGCGATTACCTGACTTATAAGAATAACCTGCCTAACGGCGCTTCGCATACGATCACGATAAACCCATCGATTACCCGAAGCGCAGAACATAAAGAAAAACTTAAAGCATTTCTGAAGGGCTATGCTAAAAACGGTGGAACAGCCCTGCAGATTAATATTCTCGATGCCGAGATGCTGCGCGAAGCCCAGGCCCACCCGGAAGATTACCGGAACCTTTTAGTCAGGGTTACAGGCTATAATGCTTACTTTGCCGGCATTGGGCGGGAACTGCAGGATGAAATTATTGCCCGGGAAAGCCACAGATGCGTCTGATTCCCAAGGTAACGGTACTCGATATTCAGCGTATGTCAACAGAAGACGGGCCCGGTTTAAGGACGACAGTTTTTTTAAAGGGTTGTAACCTGCGATGTGCTTGGTGCCATAACCCGGAAAGTATCGATGCCCGGCCGTTTGTCCAGTGGAACAGGGTAAAATGTATCGGTTGTGATTCATGTCGCAGTATATGCGAAAACGGAGCCCTGGTTCATGGAGAAAGCGGAATAAGCATTAACGGCGGGCATTGCGTGCTTTGTCTCGCCTGTGTCCGTGAATGTCCTTCCGGCGCTCTTGGAGTCCGGGGTGAGTACTTCGAAGGGCCAGAGCTTCTCAAAGAACTACTCAAGGATAGGGCTTATTTTGGAGAAGAGGGCGGTATCACCATTTCTGGTGGTGAACCGCTGCTGCAGGCCGAGGCAGTGCTATGGTTGTTGCGGGAACTAAAAAGAGAAGGCCTGCAGATTGCCCTCGACACAGCCGGTCTGGTGCCCATGAAGAAATTATTTGAAGCCCTTGCCTACACCGATCTGTTACTGTACGATATCAAACTGTTTGACAGTTTGCTGCATAAAAAGTATACGGGCAGCGGAAATGAACAGATTCTGGAGAACCTGAAGCAGGCAGCCCGCTTTTTAAGCGAAAATGGGCAAAGGCTCTGGATCAGGACGCCGGTTATTCCCGGTGCTACAGCCAATATGGAAAATATTGGTGCAATCGGGGTATTCATTGCCGAAAACCTGGCTGGTGCTGTTGAGCGCTGGGAACTTTGTGCTTTCAATAACCTGTGCAAGAATAAGTACCAACTATTAGGATTGGACTGGCCTTACAGGGATGTCGACTTGATGCCGAGGGTCGAGATGGAAAGGCTGGCTCAGAAAGCTGCCGAAAAAGTGAAAGGCACCGGTGTTGCGGTGTTCTGGACCGGAGCGACAGCTTCCGAAGCAGAGGAGGAATGAAGCAGTGAACAAGATTATCAATGAAAAAGATGCGTTAATCATGTGCGCAGACAGCAAGATTGGCCTGCTGGCCACGGTCGATGAAACAGGTTCCCCGCATATCAGCTTTTTCTCTTCCCTGCAGCCGCTCGGTTTCGATTACCTGACTTTCGGGCAGTTTTGTGAGGGTTTGAGCAAGAAATTTATGGTTGAGCGCAAGCAGGTTGGCTTTTTAATTTTATCGCCGGAAATGGAGATATGGCGGGGACGGGCATGCTATGAACACAGTGCTGAAAGCGGTCCCGAATTTGAAATGTATAACCGGAAGCCGATGTTTCGCTACAACTCATATTTCGGGATCGGCATAGTTCACTATTTCAAGTTGGTTGATATTACCGACAAGGAAATTCTAAGCAAGGGCGGAATTATTGGCGGTGCCCTTAAAACCAGGCTCGCTGTGCCTTTTGCCGCGGCCTCTGATAACGGGGCACTTAACGATATAAGTAGGGGATTGTTTGGCCAGATCGACGGGCTCAAGTTCATTTCCTATCTTGATAATGAAGGATTCCCCTGCCTTATACCGGTTATTCAGGCGGCCAATGCTGGCCGGGACAGGATTATATTTTCAATGACCCCTTACCGCGAAGAGTTGCTCAAGATCCCGGAAGGGGTGGAAGTTGCCGTTCTTTTTGTTAATTTAAAAATGGAATCGGTTTTAGTCAAGGGAACGTATCGGTACGCGGGGAATGCGCTTTTACCCTATGGCCGGGTCGATATCGAGAGGATCTATAACTCCATGCCCCCACAGCCGCAGTACATTTATCCAAAACCGCTGGAATACAGAAAAGTCGTTGAGTTTTAAACAGGTAATTGTCCTGTTTTCAAGAGGCCGGAGGAAACATTGTGCCAAAAAACATAACTGTATTTTTAGCAGCTTCTATTCTCATTGGTATTATCGCTTTTTCCGGTTTCGGTTGTTCCGAAGAGGCGAAAACAGATACGGCAGTAATAATTGTTGAGGAAGAAACGGATCAGATCGAAGAGATTATTGGCAGTATGACCCTGCGACAAAAAGTTTGCCAGTTGCTAGTCGTTGGCCTTGAGGAAACCTCAGTTAATCAGGCGCTACGGGAGCGCTGGCTGAACTATCCTTTTGGCGGGGTTATCATCTTCGAGCGGAATATCATTCGTGAAGACTGGCTTACTGAGTTTACTGTTGACCTGCAAGCCCTTTCTGCACCGGAAAGGGCTCTTTTGATCTGTGTTGATGAAGAGGGTGGAGCCGTAACGCGGATTCCGGGGGAGCTTTTTCCGGCTGCTTCAAGTATGGCTCGGCTCAGCGAAGGTGAAGTCTACATGATTGGAGAAAGGATGGCCGATAAGCTGCTTGCTTGTGGGGTGAATATGAATTTAGCCCCGGTCCTTGATGCAAATCTTGATTCACGCAATGAAGTGATCGGCAATCGCTCGTTTGGCAGTGATCCGGAACTCGTTTCCAGGTACGGAATAGCTTTGTTTTCCGGAATGATTGATAAAGGAGTGATTCCTGTGGGCAAGCATTTTCCCGGTCACGGCTCTACCCTGGTAGACTCTCACTACACCATACCTGTTTTAGATAAATCCAAAGAAGAACTGTTTGACCTGGAGTTAATTCCTTTTCGCGAGGCTGTAA
>JAUWPV010000036.1 GCA_030611385.1 Bacillota bacterium
GTTATGAGTGGAAATAGTCGTGATGATATAAAACCGGGTACCCGGGTTTTAATTGTCCAAAAACAAGATCAGCTTACCGGCAAAACGACGGAGGGTGTCGTCGAAACTATCTTAACCCGTTCTGCTACGCATCCCCATGGAATAAAAGTCAGGCTCGGTGACGGCATAGTCGGTAGGGTCAAGCAAATCGTTCCTTAATTTCTATTTTCTCGTTTTGCTGGTGGATCCGCCGTCGCCCCCTCTCCTAAATAAATTGGCGAATAGCTTTCTCAAGGTCATCTGGAACATCAGTGCCAATTCTATATTTTTTGCCTGTCTTCATCCTAATTCCAACAGCATAAGAGCCAGAAATATTATAGAGCCAACCGTGGGGGGTCAGGTGAATCCCCCAGCCGTAGTACCATGGGTTTTTCACGATCTGACATGATTCAATTTCTTTCAAGGGAAATTTCTTGCGAATGATTCCTGGCCCGAATCGAATTTCGAGAACATCTCCCTCAATCACCACTGTTAGCGTGGCGAATAGCACCAGACAGACACCAAGGCTAATCATAACTGTAAATGCAATCCAATTGAAACCATCAACAGTCATGAGACGTGCAATGAAAAGCAGCCCGCCGGCTAATGCAATTATGGTCAAGTAACCGATTTGTGTGTGTTGATAGAGTTTAATCATATCTTCCCCTCCTCTAAATGATGGTGTACATTCGTTTCCGACTATGCTAAGTTGCCAATAATTTCGCACTCTGTTATATGGTTGATTCGGTGTTCCATCGGCTTTTATTAAACCTGCAAAACATCTCCAGCTAGTTTCACTATCATAAGGATCAAATTCAGCATAAGTAACTTCTATAACTGGATCCATCATTCCACTACAGTAGCAGCTTCTTCTGGATTATAACAGCATTCTTATTTAATGATCTCTTCCACGATCTTCACGGTATCTCTGATGAACCCGGTACATAGCGAAGCTCCGACTTCCTGCTCTTTGAACTGCTGCAACCCTTCTGGAGTACTGATATCATACCCGGTCAGTTCCCGGCAGACTACGGTCTGATGAAGTTCTTTGAACTGTTCCAGAAACTGTCGCGCTTTTTCATAGGTGTAGGTCTTGGAATCCTGGTCCTCGATATCGGAAGCCCCGTAGCGCAGCCCAATGACCATCAGGGCGCCGCTGACCGCTCCGCAGTTGCCACCGGTGCGGGCGATCCCGCCACCGAAAGCCGCGGCAACCTTAAAAGCTGCTTTTGTTCCAAAGTTAAACTGCGAAGCATACGCGGCCAATACCGCTTGGGCGCAGTTAAAACCGCTGCCTTTTCTGAAAAGGCTAAGTGCTTTCTCACCCGTATCCATGATGTTCCTCCTGTTCCTTAGACCTGTTTGATCAGGCTTTGAAGGGTAATTCTCCCCGGTATAGGCTGATTCCTTTACAAAACCTGCCCCGTCGGAATATTGTTGATGACCAGAAAGTTACCCCCCATTTACCCGACCTCCTTTTGCTGTTGATTTAGTGGTATACTTAAACAAGAAGAGATTCCATAAAAAAGCCGAAAACTTATTTGGATACATCCGTTATCAGCTTCTACTTTGCCGATTAATTGGCAGATAGAATTTTAAACACATTGTTAAATCGAAGGCAAAGAAAGTAATAAAGGGGTTTACTATCAAAGAAGGATATAGGGACATCGAGATTATTGCATCGGAGGTGACCGATAATGAAGAATAGCAAACATAGAACAATGAGGGACCTTCATGAAACACAGGAGAATCGCTATAATGATACAAAAAACATGACATTTAAAGAGCTCACCATGTTTATTAATGAAAAAACAGAAAAGGTTATGAAAAAATATGCTTTTGACAAGGAGAGTATAGATCACTAAAGAAGGTATATCAGGAATTTTGTGCTTTTTCCTGATCCTCTTGCCATATCACTTTTTATTCATTCTTTGGGTAACTTTTTAAGCCACGATAATAGTTTTCATGCGGGCCAAGTCTAATTAACCCTAAATCCCCTCTGATTATTAGATAAGCAAGAAGATATTCAGCGTAAGTTGTTTAATTGTAACCGCATACCGTAATCTTGGTGGTATTACTTCTTTTTTGGCCGATATAAACTAAAGCCCCGGGAGCATTATACATATCCGGTTACTGTGCTTACTTCCAAGATCTTTCCGTAGAAATACAGGAAGAAATAATCGGGCGCACCGCACACGGCTCTTAACATTCTTAACTTGATACACGGTGTAGTATACTCTCGCGCATTTTACCCAATTGCTGCTTTTTCATCCGGAATTCTCTTAATCACGGTCACGTTCTTTTTGCAATTCCTCCAGTGTAGCTGTTTTTCGCACTGGTGTTTTCTGAATACGTTTAATCTTTTTCTCAAGATACATTCTGGAATCAGCGCTGGTGATTAGCTGGTCCACAGTGGATCCATCCTCAGGATAGTTAGCATAACCGATGCTTATGTCTGACTTAGTTAGTTCGCCCTTAACTATGAAACCTTTGTTAAATAACTGCCGCATTTCCTTAGTATATTTCGACACTGATACTTTAGACTGGTCTGTCACAATGGCTAAAAATTCATCGCCGCCAATTCTGGAAATCTCCATTCTGCCCTGAAAATGATCGCTTATTCGCACAGCAATTCTCATCAGAAGCTCATCACCGGCGCTGTGTCCTTTCTGATCATTAACATTTTTCAGTCCATCCAGGTCAAAATAGAGAATCGCTAGCTTTTTCTTGTTAGCCAGAGCCTCTTTAATTTTTTCTGATAAACTTTCATAAGTATGCTTTCGGTTATAGAGACCAGTTAAAGAGTCCAGGTAGATCAGTTTGGTTATTTCACGCTCCTTGTTTTTGCGTTCAGAAATATCCCGATAAATCACATAAACACCCAACTGGTCTTTATCTAATCGAATTGGGAAAGCCAGGATATCAACTTCAATTCCCGTACCGCATTTGCCAAAGCGCATAGTTTCCATATGGATCGGTTTACCTTCTACCAACAATTTTTGAGAATTTATTATTGATTCCTCTTCATACTCTTCCGGCACTATAAGATCATTGATATATGCCCCCCTGGATTCCTGAAGGCTGTAACCAAACTTATTCTCAAAAGTTTGGTTTGCGTCAACTACTCTGTCATGCATATCCAGTATTACTATCGGATCAGGCGAATTCTCGAAGGCTTGTTTAAAAAATAATTTCTCTAATATTAATTCTTTTAGTGTCTGCACTTCGACTCGAATATCCCGGTACATAGCAAACAAACCGATAACCTGATCATCGATTATTATCGGAGTACCAACTGCCTCTACATCGATCAATTCACCGTTTTTCGCTTTTCTTTTTGTCTTGGTTATTAATGTTTCCCTGCTAATTATCTTTTCGTGAAACGTATTTGATTCAGCATAGTAATCTTCCGGAATGATACATTCATTTATACTTTTATTGATGATTTCATCCCTGTGAAATCCAAAGATTTGTTCAAATTTCTGGTTTACATCTAAAACTCGCTCTTCCTTGTCCAAGATAGCGATGGGGAATAGTGACCCGTTGAATAACTGGGAGAAGAATTGTTCCTTTTCTTTTAATAATTTCTCTTTTTCTACTTCACTGCTGATATCTTTATAAATTACATAATTTCCACCGATACGGTTATCGATAATAATCGGATACCCAACAATATGAACATCCACCTTTTTTCCTGATTTGGTCAACCTTTGTGTAGTTATTCCAACTCTTTCTTTGTTCAGGACTCTTTGAAATAGCTCTTTAGCTGCTTCACGGTCAGGCTGGCTGACTATCAGGTCATCAATGTCACGGCCAATAGTTTCATAACGGGGGTATTCAAAAACTTGTTCAAAAGCGCTGTTCACATCAATCACAATGCTGTCATTATTGAGAACGATAATTGAATCCGGCGAGTTGTTAAACAACTCCCGGTTATGAGATGCAAACAACGTAATTTCATTATAAAGCTTGCTGTCATCAATACGATTGAACTCTACAATATAAACTTCTTTCTCCGGAACAAGCAGCGATAGGGAAATATCAACAAGAATCGACGTTCCCTCTTTGTCGTTTATAAAGTTACTGCTTTTAATTCCATCGGTAATAATACCCTTAATCGTATTGTAATAATATGAATCATCAAGTAGTGTGGTCTTCTCGCTAATTTTAACCATATCCAAAAATGCCTTATTGGTATCAAGTATTTTATCCTTAGTGGCGATGACAATAGCATTTTTTATACTATCAAATAATGATTTATAGAGATCGTCTTTCATATAATCACACTCCTTGTTCCGAATCTGCACAGCATATTGCCCGCAAATAACCCGGTGGCTCGATAAACAACAAACAATGCAGCGTCTGAGTAGTACAAATATATGAAGCAAGAGGGATTTCTTATGAAAGCCCCCTTGCTTCATTGGTTTCGCGGTGTCTACTGCAATTGATCGTCAGTGCAGGTGAGTGGATGCGAACACGATCATATTGCCGAAATACTGGGCCATGTTCTTGCTGCCACAGGTGGGGCAGGTGTGCTTGGCTCCCTTCTCTTTTTCAGCCAAGGTTTCTTTTACATCCATGGTTTTACCACAGTCCTTGCAAATATATTCATAAATCGGCATATCGGTAGCCCTCCTCTAATTAATAAATAGCTTGCGAAGTTGATTCGATTATTCTTCAGTCTATGTTCAGATCCTGCAGGTTGATCAAAAAACCTGAGGACCATTGTTCTAACCGGTCATATTGAAGAAAAGGGTCAGCAGTTCGTCGCGAAGGCCGGCTGGCAGCAGGTTGAGAATGGTGTTCAGGGGGCCCATCTGCTCGGGCAGATCAAGCCCGGTTAAACCGATTATCGGAATAATGGCCATCATTACCTCTTCTACCGGTTTGCCGGAAACTTCATTGACAATGCGAGACATTTCTTTACAATCTACGCCCGGGCCGTTCCGGTGCAGGCTCTCAACCACTTCCTCCAGATCCTTAATAAAAAGTTCCACATGAGGCACATTTGCCTGGGTCAGACTGACATGAAGGTTGGGAGGGCTGCCGGCGCAGGCAAATTGCGGGATCATGTGCCAGCCGCGCAGGCGCATTTCGTCATCGATCTCGAAGACATTAAAATCATCGGAAGCGATGGTGAACATGCACATATCGGGACTGCCCAGAACCGCGATTCCTTCTATCTTGACAATACCGTCCAGCATCAGGCGGGTAGCCTCCTGGGAGCGACGGATGATATTCTGAAAACCTTCTTCGCCCATGAAGCGTAGGATTGCCCAGGCGGCGGCGATCGGACCGCCGGTACGACTGCTCTGGGTGGTAGCATTGATCACAACATATTCAGTTGTCGAGGAGCAGACAAACCAGGCGTACCGGCGCAGATCCTGGTTGCGGTAGAGAATAACCGAGGCATTCTTGGGCGTGTAGCCGTATTTATGCAGGTCGGCGGAAATGCTGGTAACACCGGGAACAGAGAAATCAAAATCACGCACATTTTCGCCCATCCTCCGCATAATCGAAAGGTAGATTCCACCAACACAGCCGTCAACATGGAAGAGGATGCCGCGTTCTTTGGCCAGGGCCGCCATCTCTGTAATTGGGTCGATTGAACCGTGTGAAAAATTGGGGGCCGAGCCGACAGCGATAATTGTGTTTGGGCCGAGCGCTTTTTCGAATGAATCGAGATCGGCCCGGTATTCATGCAGATCAACCGCAGACTGGATCGCCCTGACGCCGAAATAGTGAGCAGCTTTGATAAAAGCGGGATGGGCGGTTACCGGAAGAACCATTTCCGGTTCGCTGATCTGCGGGTGGTTTACGCGAGCCCAATCACGGGCCGTTTTTACAGCCATCAGGATGCTTTCCGTGCCCCCACTGGTCATATTGCCCACAACATCGTCATCAGCCCGTAGCAGATCGGCAATTGAGGCGACAACATCACGCTCCAGTTTGCCGATGCTCGGATACATATTTACATAAAGAGCATTCTGGGGTAAAAAGCGGCTGTATGTCTCGACTGCGAGGTCATGAGCATTTTCACCGGGGTCATAAAGGCCGGTCAGGACCTTTCCGGTGCGCCAGTTAATATCTTTGCCGGTAAAAGCAGTCAGTTCTTCCAAAACAGTTTCCCGGGTTGTGCCTTTCGGCTGTAAAGCGCCCATTTACATCTCTCCTTCTGTACTGGTTTGCCAGCGTTTAGCAAAATTTAACATTATTAATTATTATATCACTAAAAGAATATTGTAAACAACTATATTATAATAATACCTTACAAAAAATAAAAATTGACGGACAAATTTTAATTATGATAATATATCTTTATTGGTGATGTAAAATAAAACCATTGGAGCTGATAAATTATGGAGAAACATAAGACCTTATCGCTGGGAACTTATCTCGGTTATGGCATCGGTTCAGTCGGCACCGGCATCTTTTCTACGGTACCCGGTTTGCTACTCCTCAGTTTCATGGTTCGCTACTTACAGGTTCCTGCTGTTATCGCCGGTATGGTGATCCTGATTCCCCGTTTATGGGATGTAATAACCGATCCCTTTGCCGGAACACTTTCTGATCGCACTCGCAGCCGCTGGGGTGCGCGCCGGCCCTGGATGCTGGCTGGATCCCTGACTTTACCGGTGGCTTTCGCCCTGCTGTTCAGAGTATCCCATCAGACAGGGATGGCTGCTGCCTGGTACCTGATGTTCATCTACATCCTCTGTACAACTTTTTATACAATCTACCAGGTTCCTTACGTGGCCATGCCGGCGGAAATGACTGAAGATTATTATGAACGCACTACAATCATGTCCTGGCGGATTGCTTTTCTAACAATCGGCATCCTGGTCGGAGGTGCTGCCGCTCCTGAAATAATCAGTGCCGGTGGTGGTGGCCGGGAAGGCTATGCCCTGATGGGCCTGGTGATCGGGGCGGTTCTGTTTGCCGTTTTGATTGGCTCATTTTTTGGTACCAAGCGAGTGCCCCGGGTCGAGTCGGTTCCGGTTGCGGCATCTTTTCGCGAACAGTTCCGTGCTGCGGTCGGGAACCGTCCGTTTATTATCTTGTTTGGCGCCTATATTATTCAGGTACTCGGTATCGGGGCCATGCTGGCCGGGGTCGACTTTTTTACCAGTACGATCTTAAAGGATCCGGGGCAAACCAGTATCCTTTTCGTTTTTCTGGTAGGGCCCGCCCTGGTAACGATGCCGCTGTGGGTTCGGGTCGGCCGCCGCTTCGGCAAGCTTACCGGATATATAATCTGTACTGTACTCTTTACAATAGGCGGGTTCTGCCTGATGCTGGCCAACCCGGAGCAGCTTTGGGTGATCTATGGTATTGTCCTGCTTATGGGCGCAGGCTATGCCGGCACTCAGCTGTTTCCGTTTTCGATGCTGCCGGATACGATCAGCGCCGATACTCTGCGGACCGGTTTACGACGGGCTGGCGCCTATACCGGTATTTGGACTGCCGCCGATAAGGCCGGCTTTGCAGTTGGACCGGCCATATTTGCTGCGATTCTGGCGGTAACTGGCTTTATTGAAACAGAAGGCGGGGTGCTGATCGAGCAGCCGGCTTCAGCCTTGCTCGGTGTGCGCCTGGGCTTTGCCCTATTGCCTGCTACCCTGATGGGACTCAGCCTGCTGATTCTGCGGCACTATAAGCTTGATGAAAAAACCAACGCCGCTTTAGGGCTAGGCGAGAAAAAACCGGGTGCCTAAAATAGGGGTCAACTATTAAACGGAAAAATTATTAACTGCGGCAAAATCAGGGGCTGTGTTGGCTATCTGGCATAGAAGTTGACAGACAGGTTTAGCTGATGAAGACGCCCAAGGCCTGCAGTTCGCGATCCGGGCGGTTGACTGTTTTAGGTTTCAGGGCCTGTGCGTAAGGGACTTCATCGATTTCCAGGCCGTGGATGCCGATCATTACTCCCGAACGTTTTTCACCCAGCAGGATATCAGCAGCCTTGATACCAAACCTGATTCCGAGAATGATATCATCTGCAACCGGGGCCAGTCCGCGCAGGGTGAAGCCTAAATCGGTGGTGCGCACTTCCTCGATTTTTTCCAGGCCCAGTTCAATACGGAGAACCCGCCGTAGAATTTGTGAAACACCCCCAAGCTTAGGGTTACCGAAGCTGTCAAGTTCAGGGGTCTCTTCTAAAAGTGAACGAACCACAGCGCTTTCTATTCGGGCTCGTTCGATCACCGGGTCGTTATATGGGATGCTGGTCCCTTCGGCCACAACGAGGTTGGCATAGTGGTGCTCACGGTAAATACGGGTTACTTCGGCACAGAATTTAGTCAGGTTTACCGGGCGTTCTGGAATAGTAATCAGGTCGGCACCGGAAGCGACGCCGATTTCCAGAGCAAGCCACCCAGCGTTACGACCCATTACCTCGACAAGTGAAATACGGCGGTGGGCTCGTGCCGAGTCAGCTGTACTGCGGGTAGCCTGGGCGCCGAAAAAGATTGCCGTGCGAAAACCGAGCATCACATCGGTACCCGACACGTCGTTGTCGATGCTTTTTGGGGCCATAACTGTAGGAAATCCCCGCTCTTCCAAACGTGAGGCCGACAAGATTGTATCGTTTCCACCGGTGCCAAGGATACCATCCACTCCCAGGTGTTTTAGATTGTTGAGAATCTTTTCCGGATATTTTTTGGCTTCATTCTCTGGGGTAAAGGGATTAAAGCGGGAAGACTCCAGGATTGTGCTGGAACGGTTTTCCAACCCGATCACGCTTTCAGTGTTCAGGGGAACCAGATATTTTTCAGGATTATCAGAAGCCAGGCCAGCAAAGGCGCTTCGGACACCAATAAACTCAGCTCCGTATTCGCTGTTTCCTCTCCGCACAACCGAAGCGAGGAAGGCATTGATACCCGGGCAGTCTCCGCCACCGGTAATTAGAGCTGTTTTGCGAGACATAACCAGCCTCCCTTTTTCTGTAAAAGATTTGGGTTGTTATTTGTTTTAGCATATAGCCACACACAGCTACACGGGAGCTATTGTATGCAACCGCTATATCCGAGTATTATTAACATTCCTATGGATAAAAAGTATCTTAGCGTGGCTCGAGAATTAGTTTTTCTGTCAAAGCCCGGACAGCTTCCGGTTCAAAGATCATTTCCTTATATTCGCCGGCCAGCCACAGGTCAGTCTGGTCGTTGTAATGCTTGCTAAAAGGATGCCCAGAGCTACCGCCGGCCAGGGCATCGAGAGCGCGGTGATCGCTTAAATCGATCATATAACGCCAGGGTGCGGAGTGAGTTACGTCATAGGGATCAGTCATTAGATAGCTCATGTTGGCCGGGGTGAAGAAACTGCCACCGATCGGGTATGGCCCGCGATTGTAAAACCGGGATAAAAGATCGACTGACCCAAGGTTGTGTTTTAAGGTAATCGTATGCAGCTCGCCCCAAAACCAGCCAGCCGGGTCTCCGCCGAGAGTATCTTCAAGGAAAGCAACCGTATCTGTGAAAGCAGCAGCAATAATCTTGTCACGGTTTTCCTGTTCTGCGGTTTCGATATTATTGAACCAGCCCGCTTCACCGCTTAGCAGCATCCGGTCAAAAGCATTGGTGCTGGCGCGGTTATGCAAGAAGCGTTCGTATAGTTCCTCCCCCATTTCATCGGCAAAAGTGAATTCCAATAAGGTCATGTAGAGAGTGTTGTAGAGAGTCGGACCGACCTGATCGGTAGTCTCGACCGGTTCTTTGAACCAGTTTTCTAACAGGTTCAGGGCGATAATTTCCACATCACTGAGGTCAGCTTCCTGCAAAGCGCGGATCAATACCGGTCCTAATATTTCGGCCTGGCTATTATAAAAGCTTGTCTGGGCCCGAATCATATCGTCAAGGGTTAATTGATCTTTGCCTTCCAGCTCTCTCCAGATACTCATGGCGCGGTAGGGTGGCGCCCATGATGCTGAAATAAAATAAGGGTAGTCATCGTCAACGACACGGTGGTTGGCTGTGACGATGATCCCTTCCGGCGGATTGTAAAGGGTCGGCAGTTCAGCATAGGGGATATAACCGATCCACTCAAATTCGTCCGTTGTGCCATCGACCGGCAGCAATCCAAAGCCGCTGCGACGAATCGGGATCAGCCCATTGGCCCGATAGCCGATATTACCTTCCCGATCGGCGTAGACAATATTCTGGGTTGGAGCCATAAAATTTTCCAGGGCCCCGGTGAATTCTTCCCAGCTGCCTGCTTTCATGTATTCGAGGACGGCGTCGAATTCGCGGGTTCCTTCCAGGGCAGTCCAGCGCAGGCTTAAAGGTATATCCAAATCAACTACATTGCTGATCACCGGCCCAAACCGTGATATCATCACTTCAATTTCACGTGGCTCAGACTCGCCTTTCACCCAAAATTTTTCAATGATGATTTCGGCATCTACCCATTCATCCATATACAGATACTGGTGCGGATTGGCGGGGTTAAGTTCCAGCTGGTAAAGATCCTGCACATCGGACCCGGTGTTGGTAAAGCCCCAGGCGATATCTTCGTTAAAGCCGACAATGATCCCCGGCACGCCCGGGAACACTACCCCACTCACATTATATTCATTTTCGAGGATCAAATGAGCGGTGTGCCAGATTGAAGGCAGGCCCATAGCCAGGTGCATATCGTTGGCCAGAATGGCGCCCTGCCCCGTGGTCAAATCGCCGCTGATTACCCAGTTGTTAGAACCGAGGCCGGGCACAAAAGTTGTCCGCCCGCCCAGTTCAGCCAGGCGGGAAAGCTTGATCAGCGCTCTGATATTATGATCTGAAAGGACATCTTCTTCCAAAGGAGTGGGTACTATAATTGGCCCGTAAGTAGGATAATCGGGGAAAATGACCAGGGCCAGATCCAGGCCAACTTGTTCGATCAGGGCACTGTAAAAGAGCTCGGCTTCCATATTGCCTCCCAAATGCCAAGACATATAGACGCCGATAGCCAGGGTGTCTGTGGGAGTCCATGGTTCAGGGCTGTAACCAAGCAGTGTAAATTCCGGGGAGAGCTGTCTGCGGTTATCTTCAATATAGGCGTTCACCCCGGCGGAAAAAGCATCGAAAAGAGCTACAGT
>JAUWPV010000014.1 GCA_030611385.1 Bacillota bacterium
GATTCTATCGTGGTAGCGATCGGTCAAATACCGGATTGGTCTTTTCTCGACAACAGCGCCGTCAGTTTGCATAGAAATGGCGCGATTCAGGTCAATTCACAATCAGGCCTGACCGAATCTCTTTGTGTCTATGCCGGTGGCGATGCGATCCGTGGGCCTGCCAGCATTGTTCAGGCCTGCGCCGACGGGCGACGGGCTGCTGAATCAATCTGCACAGAATTTGGCATTAGTTTCGAACATACAAATTCACCGGCAAAAATACTTTCTGAAACTGACCTGGTCGCACTGAAGCGTGTGCGGGTCAGAAAAGAGGTTAGGCATAATCCGGAAATACTTGCCCACGATCAAAATATAGGTTTTGACCTTGTTGAGCAAACATATACAGAGGAAACAGCGCGTAAAGAAGCGACCCGCTGTCTGCAATGTGCTGCTTTTTGTGACAAATGCGTTGAAGTATGCCCTAACCGAGCCAATTATGTCTTTTTGGTTCCGCCGGTGAGCATAAAGCTGCCTTATATTTCTTGTCGTAACGGTGTAGCCTCAGCAGAGGGAGAAGAATTATTCCAGGTTCAGCAGAGAAGGCAAATTATCCACGTAGACGACTTCTGCAATGAGTGTGGAAACTGCGCCGTATTTTGCGTACATCAGGGCAAACCATACCTCGATAAACCCAGGCTCTTTTTAAGTAAGAGTGATTATGAGCGGGAAGAAAATAACGCGTTCCACATTAACGGAAACACCATGCTGCGGCGGGAAGGGAGCCGCGAATCCAGGCTGATTATAGAACGAGGATCGATCGTATTTGAGAATGATCATATCCAATTAAATCTTTCACCGGCCTATGAAGTCCGGGAGGTAGTATCAAAAAGTGATTTTACCGGGATTTTATCCATTAAAGAAGTTGCTGAAACAGCCTTAATATATAATGGTATTATCGAATCGTTGCCTTTTTTAATAATTCCGTCTCGTGTGCAATAATTTTTAAGTGACATTGACATAGATCATTTGGCAATGCTACGATGATTTTGCGATAACTCAACAAAACGAAAAGGGGTAATTTAGAATGAGAAGCTTTCTGGGACGCGATATTCTTTCGTTGAAGGATTTTGAACGTCATGAGTACAATCATATCTTCCAGGTTGCTGAGGAACTGGAACCGTATGCACGGGACAGGCACAACGGAGATCTGTTGAAACACAAGACATTGGTAACAGCATTTTATCAGCCGAGCACACGTACACGCCTCAGTACGGAAGCCGCCATGCACCGGTTGGGCGGTCATGTGACCGGTTTTGCCGACCCCAAAATGACGCGGGCCGGAGACTTTTACCAGGAATCAATCAAGGATACTGTTTGCATGCTTGAATACTACGGTGATGTAATTGCCATGCGCCATTTTCAACAGGGTGCCCCCCACGAGGCAGCCAAATGGGCGAGCATACCGATCATCAACTGCGGTGATGGTTGGGGTGAGCATCCGACCCAGGTTTTGATCGATATGTTTACGATCTGGCGCGAGCTTGGCACTTTGGACGGCTTAAACTTCTTGCTGGTGGGCGATATGCGCATGCGCACCATGCACTCCATCGGATACGCCATGTCTAAATTCGACATCAATGCAACCTTCGTTGCCCCACCGGATATGTCTATGACCGATGAGTTTAAAGACGAGCTGCGCGCTTACAATTTATGTTTCAAAGAGGCCAACTCTACCGAGGAAGCTATCGCTGATGCAGACGTAATTTACATGGAACCTGTAGTGCAGGCCGACTACGCCCAATCTCGTGTGGAGGTGGAAAAGGGGTATGGGTTGACTCCGCCGGAGTACACAGTAACCAGAGAAATGCTGCGCGATAAGGCTAAATCACATGCCATTATTTTACACTCGCTGCCACGCATGGATGAACTGCCAGTAGACGTGGACAATACGAAGCACGCCCGTTATTGGGTCGAGGCCTACAATGGCGTACTCGTTCGCATGGCCCTTCTCTCCTTGCTTCTCGGCGCAGTGGAGTAATAAGATCAATTGTTTATACTCCACAAAATGATTAGTCAGTCAGGAGGATAAATAAGGATGCAAACATTTCTACGCGGCCGAGATCTGATCACGAATCAGGAATGGACCAAAGATGAGATCGATACCATTATGGATGTAGCATTTAAACTAAAACGCGAACGCGCCCTGGGTCTGCCCCATGCGCATCTGCGCGACAAAGTGCTGGCTATGCTGTTTTTCTTCAGTAGCACCCGCACGCGAGCCAGTTTTGAAGCCGGCATGGCCCAGCTTGGCGGACATGCTCAGTTTATTGAAAGCAGCACTACCCAGATTGCCCACGGTGACACGGCCAAGGAGATTGGTGAAATCTTGGGGCGTTATAACGATGGTATTGCCGTTCGCCAGGTGGATTGGAATTACGGCAACAAATATATACGTGAAGTGGCGAAATCTTCGCGTGTACCGGTCTTTAATATGCAGTGCGATATCTACCACCCATTCCAGGTTTTAGCTGACCTGATGACCATTATCGAGAAAAAAGGCGATCCGCGCGGGTTGACCATTAATGTCAGTTACGCCTATGCGAGCAGTTACCAGAAACCGATTAGCGTGCCGCAAAGCTTAATTTTGCTGATGACCCGTTATGGTATGAATGTGCGCCTGACTCATCCGCCGGAATTTAAACTTATGCCTGAAATAGTGCAGCAGGCGCAGGATAACGCACGCAGGCACGGTGGTTCTCTTGAGCTTCTTGACGATTTTGATGCCGGATTCGAAGGTGCTGATGTAGTTTACCCCAAGAGCTGGGGATGTATGTTGACTACTTCTGATCAGCAAGAATCATCCGAAATCGGTAAGAAATACACTGACTGGATTGCCAATGAGCGCCGTATGGCTTTGGCCAAAGAAGATGCCATATACTTGCACTGCCTGCCGGCCGATCGCAATATTGAAGTAACTGATGCAGTTATTGACGGTCTCCAAAGCGTGGTTTATGATGAAGCTGAGAACCGTTTGCACGCGCAAAAGGCCGTTATGGCCTTGACAATGTAATCTTTAATAATCTGAATACGCTAGGTTAACGAACCTAAAAATGCCTATGATCTTGAGTAATCAGTATCGGGTAGTGTTCGACGGCTTCGTAATCGGGTATATGCCGGTGTAATTGTTGTTGACAAATGTTTGTGAAGTGTTAACAGAAAGCATGGATACTACTGGTGGCATGACCGGGGTAAGCAGCTAGACGTGATCGAAAACCGAACCGAATTAGTTTAGCATTTCCGTGAGGTAGATCCAATGGCTGGTATTATAAACGTGGAAATTAATGGAACTGCTCATAAGGTAGAAAAGCCGCAGGGTTTAACCCTGCTTAAATACCTGAGAGATCATCTGGGTTTGATGGGTGCGAAAAATGGTTGTAACCAGGGGCACTGCGGCACCTGTACAGTAATTGTCAACGGTAAGGCTAAAAGAGCATGTTTGGTTCAACTGTCCAAACTTGCCGGCAGCAAGATAGAAACAATCGAAAATTTGTCCTCAAATGGTTACCTTCATCCCCTTCAAGAAGCATTTATGACGGAAGGGGCCAGCCAATGCGGTTTCTGCACGCCAGGAATGATTATGGCTGCCAAAGCCATGCTCGATACCAACCCAAACCCTTCCGATGAAGAAATAAAAAAAGCTCTTCGTTTTAATCTGTGCCGCTGTACCGGCTATGCTGCTATCTTCCGGGCGGTGAGACTTGCTGCCCATTTAATGCGATTAGAGAAAACAGAATTTAAGGAAGATGAAAAAGCCGGGACCATGGAAGAAAATGGTGTCGGTTTTTCCCCGCTTAAAAAAGGCGCCTTGCCCAGGGTTACCGGTAGTCCACTTTATGCTGATGATTTAAAATTTAAGAACATGATTTATGGCAAGCTTTTACTGAGTGAGCATCCTTTCGCCATGATTAAAATGATTGATCCGCGGAAGGCTCTGAAACGGCCGGGAGTAATTACGGTTCTAACGGCCCGGGATATTCCTGGCCGTAACGGTTTTGGGCTGCTCAATCCCCACCAACCGGTACTGGCAAATGATATCGTCAGATATATTGGTGACCCGGTGGCATTAATCTTCGCTGAAAGTGAAGAGGCGGCCAGCGCTGCTTTGAACTATGTTGAAGTGGAATACGAACCACTACAAGGAGTTTTTTCACCGGAGCAAGGAATGAAAGAAGATGCTCTCTCTATTCACCCCGGGGGCAATATCATGCACCACGTATCTGTCCGCAAGGGTGATGTCGATAAAGCCTTTGCCGAAGCAGATGTAATTATAGAAGGCGTATATACAACTCCAATGATTGAGCATGCCTATCTTGAACCGGAAGCAGCGGTGGCTAAACTTGAAGACAACGGGGTGATCAATGTCTGGACTGCCAGCCAGGGATCCCATGCTTTTCGGGAAATGATTGCTGCCAGCTTGAATCTTCCGGAAGAAAAAGTAAGGATAATCTACACCCCGGCCGGGGGAGCATTCGGAGGGAAAGAAGAACCCACCGTCCAAATACACTGTGCCCTGGGCGCAATGGTCACAGGCCGACCGGTGAAAATGACTTTAACCCGCCGTGAGTCTATGATTATCTCAACCAAAAGACACTGGGAGCAAATCTACTACCGTCATGGGGCAACCGGTGGCGGCAAAGTAATTGCCGTGGAGGCCAGGGTGATCGCCGATGCGGGAGCTTACGATTCTCTTAGCAAACCGATGGTTTTTCGCTCTGCTGTGGTAACAGCCGGCCCATATGATATTCCCAATGTAAAAACCGATGCCTACGGAATTTATACCAACCACCCGCCGGGAGGAGCTTTTAGGGGGTTTGGCAGCACCCAGGTGGCTTTCGGGGCGGAACAGCAGATGGATAGGCTGGCCAGAGCCTTGAACATAGGCCCGTTCGAGCTGAGGAAGATGAACGGACTGGCTCCTGGCAAAACAACTATTACCGGGCAGGTTATCAAAAGTGACTGTGGATACTTTAAAACCCTGGTAGAAGTAGAAATCTCGTTAAATAAATACCTGAATAAACTGCCTCAACCGGCGCCGGGGAAAAAAATCGGCATCGGTATCGCCAGTGCTTACAAAAATGTTGGATTGGGAGCTGGCAAAAGAGACAAAGCCGGCGCAAAAATAGAAATTGATCACCAGGGGAACGTGCTGCTCAAAGTAGGAGCCATTGATATGGGTCAGGGTTCAGACACCATTTTAGCCCAGCTGGCAGCCAACGGAACAGGCATCGCTTATGAAGATTTTTTAGTTATCTCCAGCGATACCTCTCAAACACCGGAAGGAGGAGTTACCACCGCTTCACGCCAGACATACATATCGGGATACGCTGTGCTGGGAGCTGCTCAAAAATTTACTACGGTCTTTCGGGAGTGTCTGGAAAAAGCGTTTACTCTGAATACCGGAGAATATGAATTGGTCCGGGGAGGTTTGAGGGTTTTCCGTACAAAGAATAATCTAGACCACAACCAGGATTTTGCCGATGTAGCTGCTGATTATATCTCTTATCAAAACGTAGCGATAGCTGCTGAAAAGTTAGGAATCATTCTTACCGGGGAATTTGTTTATACTGCCCCGATAACTTACCCATTGCGCAAACAGGCCGACCATGAACCGGGCGTTCCTCCGGATGAATATGATATTCATTTCGCATATTGTTATGGAACACAGGCTGCTGTGGTGGAGGTTGACGAAACTACCGGAGAAGTTAAGGTTTTGAAAATTATTGCAGCCCAGGATCTGGGGAAAGCCATCCATCCCCAGAATTGCCACTGTCAAATAGAGGGGGCCATCGTAATGGGTATGGGCTATGGTTTAAGTGAAGAATTTGTTTTGGAGAACGGTATAATCAGTACAGACAATCTGGCCAAATTAAAGCTGCCCAGGATAACCGATATGCCGGAAATCGAGACCATTTTAGTCGAAGAGGAATCAGACGGGCCTTACGGCGCCAAGGGGATGGGTGAGCTGCCCATTAACCCTACCGCTCCGGCAATAATTAATGCTATCTACGATGCGGTTGGAGTTAGAATAACTGATCTTCCAGCTACCAGGGAAAAAATATTGGCCGAACTTAAAAATAACGATAGGGAGTGAGTGTATGCTGCTGTTAGGAAACGGAACCCTGTTAACTTTAGGCAAAAAATGTCAGGTTATCAATAAAGGAGCGCTGTTAATAGAAGACGGCACAATTACCAGGGTGGGAAAGACCGAAGAGCTGCGTGCTTCTTTCCCCCAGGCAGAATATATTGACTGTCTAAACAGGCTGGTTATGCCCGGCTTTACCTGCGCTCACACCCATACCTACAGTACTTTTGCCAGAGGAATGGACTTAAAAGACGAACCGCCTGTAGATTTTCCACAAATACTGGAGAGATTGTGGTGGAGACTTGATAAAGCCCTGACTCTGGAAGATGTTTACTATAGTGCCCTGATTCCCTTTATTGACTGTATCAAAAATGGCACAACCGCTTTACTGGATCATCATGCCAGCCCCAACGCCATTACGGGGAGCCTTGATCAAATAGCCAACGCTGCCCAAAAAACAGGCATACGGGCTAACCTGTGCTACGAAGTGACTGATCGGGATGGCGAAAAAAAGGCTGCGGAGGGCCTGGCTGAAAATATATACTTCATCAAAAAATGTCAACTTGAAAACTCGTCAATGATTACAGCCAGATTTGGGATGCATGCTTCTTTTACAATCGGAGATAAAACTATGGGAAAATGTGCCCGGATAGTTCATGACCTGGGAACAGGGGTCCACATTCATGCAGCAGAGAGCACTGCAGACGTGGTAGACAGTCAGGAAAAATACGGGATGGGAGTTATCGAGAGATTAAACAAGTACGACCTGCTGGGCACCAATACTCTGACGGCTCACTGTATTCATATCAGTGATCAGGAAATGGAACTTTTAGCCCAGACTGGAACCAATGTGGTTCACAACCCTCAATCAAACATGAACAATGCCGTGGGTTGTGCAGAGGTTAAAAAGATGCTTGATGCGGGAGTAGTTCTGGGTTTGGGAACTGACGGCATGACCACTGACATGATTGAAGGGATGAAAACTGCCCACATCTTACATAAATTCTACCAAAACGATCCCCGGGTTGGCTGGGTAGAAGTGCCTCAAATGCAATTTGCTAATAATGCCCGCATCATGGCCAATTTCTTTCCAACCAAAATGGGGGAATTAACACCTGGTGCAGCAGCTGATGTAATCGTGGTTAATTATGACCCACCCACACCACTCACTGCGGGAAATTACTACGACCATATAGTGTTTGGTATGACCGGGAGAATGGTGGAAACTACCATAGTCGCCGGAAAAATATTGATGCAGGATAAAAAAATTACGATAGTCGATGAAGAGGAGATCAATGCTAAAGCCAGGGAATTGTCCGCAAAACTGTGGGAACGATTTTAGAAATGGAGTGTGGAAAGATGGCGAATAGCTTCATCGGAAAAAGCTTACCCAGAACGGATGCGCTGGCTAAAGTAACGGGAAAAGCGAAATATACCGGTGACTTTATTGCCAGAAACATGTTGGTAGGCAAAATATTGAGAAGCCCTTATGCCCATGCTAAAGTAAAAAATATTGATGTGACAAAAGCAAAAGCGCTGCCTGGAGTAGAAGCAGTTTTGACATACCGGGATGTTCCCCAAAATGTTTATGCTACAGCTGGGCATCCTTATTCCCTGGATCCTAAACACAGAGATGTAGCCGATAAGACTATTCTAACCGCTAAAGCCCGGTTTGTTGGAGACGAAATAGCAGCAGTGGTGGCTGTTGACGAGACCACTGCTGTCAGGGCGTTGAAACTTATCGAAGTGGAATATGAAATAATGGAACCTGTTCTGTCGCCAGAAGCCGCCCTGGCAGAAGGCGCTCCCCTGGTCCATGAAGAACGGGGTAGTAATATTGTCAGTTCGGCTGGATACCAGATTGGGGATATCGATAAAGTACTGCAAACAGCCGACTATATTTTTGACGATGAAATGGAGACGGGGATAGTTCAACACTGTGCTATGGAAAATCATGTGTCTTATGCCTACGTGGACGATGACGGGCGGGTAGTGATTGTTACATCCACCCAGATTCCGCATATTTGCAGGCGTATTGTCGGGCAGGCGTTGGGTATCCCCTGGGGAAAAGTGCGGATAATTAAACCATACGTAGGAGGAGGATTTGGCAGTAAACAGGATGTTTGCCTGGAGCCTCTAAACGCAGTAATGACCATGGCTGTTGGGGGCAGACCGGTAAAATTGGAATTGTCCAGGGAAGAAAATATGATTGGCACAAGAACTCGCCATGCCGTTAAAATAAAAATTAAGACAGGCGTCAGTAAAAACGGAAAACTGCTGGGAATCAAGATTGATGCTGTTTCTAACACCGGCGCCTATGCTTCACACGGTCATTCGATCATGATGGCCGGGGGAGCCAAGTTTAAATATTTATACGTTTTTGAAGCGATCAAGTATTCACCGTGCACAGTGTACACAAACTTGCCAGTTGCCGGAGCTATGCGGGCGTATGGATCACCGCAGATTGTTTTTGCCCTGGAATCACATCTGGATAACGTAGCCAGGAAATTAAATATCGACCCCCTGGAACTACGCTGGAAAAACTTCAATAAGGAAGGGTATCTAGATCCGATAACTGGAAATAAAATTTTAAGCTGCGGTATAAAAGAGTGCGTTCAGCGTGGAAAAGAGTTTCTCAACTGGGATGAAAAAAAAGCTTTGTTTGCGAAGGAAAATGAGCATGAAAAGAACAGGTGCAGAGGCGTAGGGATAGCTTGTTTCAGCTATGGAACCGGTACTTACCCTGCCGGATTGGAGGTTGCCGGAGCTAGGATTGCCCTTAATCAGGACGGTTCTGTGCAGTTGCTTGCTGGCGCCACGGAAATTGGCCAGGGCAGCGACACAGTTTTTACCCAGATGGTAGCTGAAACAATCGGTATTCCCGCAAACATGGTCCATATGATCTCAACTCAGGATACCGATGTCAGCCCTTATGATCCCGGTAGTTTTGCATCCAGGCAAACTTATGTCACCGGTATGGCCATCAAAAAAGCATCTTTAGAAATTAAGGATAAAATTCTTAAGGTTGCCCAAAAAATGACCGACCAACCTGCTGCTGCTCTTGACATCAAAAATGCAAATATTGTTGACAGGCAGTCAGACATGATTATTATGCCTCTTTCTCAAGTTGCATTACAAAGTTTTTATGATCCCCATGCTTCCTCACCCATAACCAGCGACGTCTCCCACAATGCCCGGGTCAACGCTATCTCATTTGGCGTAACTTTTGCCGAGGTGGAAGTAGACATCAAAACCGGCCAGGTAGAGGTTAAAGAAATTATAAATGTTCATGATTCGGGGAAGATAATTAACCGGCAGCTGGCCGAAGGGCAAGTCCACGGCGGTGTCAGCATGGCTCTCGGCTATGCCTTATCTGAACAGATGCTGTTTGAGGAGAAAACCGGCAGACTCCTGAATAATAACTTTCTTGATTATAAACTGCCCACTATTCTGGATACCCCGGATATCAGCGTAGATTTTGTGGAAACAGATGAACCTACCGGTCCCTATGGCAATAAATCCTTGGGTGAACCACCGACTATATCGCCAGCGCCAGCTATTCGCAATGCTATCCTCGATGCCACTGGCGTAGCGTTTAATCGGATACCGATCAGACCTCAATATGCTTTTGAAGAATTTAAGGCGGCTGGATTAATATAAAAAAGGAGGGCGAAAATGTATTTAATAGAAGATTATGCTGAAGCGAAAACGGTTGCGGATGCAATTGACATACTGGCGTCCAATCCAGGCTGGCATATTATTGCCGGAGGGACCGACCTGTTGATTAAGATGCATCACGGTAAACTCGATAAGGTTCAGCTATTAAGCCTCCGCCGGATTGAAACCTTGCGAACTGTCTGGAAAGAAGAGAATGAAAATATCAGCATTGGTTCTCTGGCCACCTTTAAAGATATAGCTAACCATCCCTTAATACAACAAAGTATTCCCGTCCTGGTAGAAGCTGCTATGACCATGGGCGGCCCCCAGATTCGCAGCATGGCTACCATCGGCGGCAACATATGCAACGGGATCCCTTCAGCGGACAGCGCTCCTGTTTTATTTGCCCTCAACGCTATACTCAAGCTGCAGAGCAAGGAGGGAGAAAGGGTAGTCCCAATACAGGAATTTTACCTCAGCCCGGGCCAGGTGGATTTAAAACCGGGTGAACTGTTGACAGATATATTGATTACTCCAGATAACTACCAGTATTTTGGCGGCTGCTACATCAAGTTTACCATGCGCAAAGCTATGGATATAGCAACGCTGGGTGTAGCAGTTATTTGTAAGTTGAAAGGAAAGGATCGCTTTGGCCAGGTGAGAATAGGGTTGGGGGTTGCCGGCCCGACACCCCTTCGCTGCATTCTGGCGGAAGAATACGCTATGGACAAAGTAATTAACGAAATAACAATTGCAGAAATTGGCAAAGCAGCCGTGCAATCTGCTAAAGCAAGAACCTCCTGGAGGGCTTCCAAAGAATATCGGGAGCACCTTATTGAGGAACTGACCCAAAGAGCGTTAAAGATAGCAATTACCCGGGCAGGAGGTGCAGAGTGTGCTTAAAAAGATTAACTTTACGGTAAATGGAAAAACAGAATCAATGGAAATAGATGTCGGAGAAACTCTGCTGGAAATTTTAAGAGAACGTTTACATTTGACAGGGGTAAAAAAGGGATGTGCGGTTGGGGAATGTGGAGCCTGCACCGTTTTAATAGATGGTACACCAACCAATTCCTGCATCTACCTGGCAGTTTGGGCCGATGGCAGGGAAATAGTAACGGTCGAAGGAATAGCTAAGGGTGGTGTTCTGTCAAAATTACAAAAAGCATTTATAGCTGAAGGAGCTATCCAATGCGGTTATTGTACACCTGGATTTGTTGTTACTGGCACAGCAATGGTGGAAAGCGGGAAGCACTATTCCAGGGAAGAAGTGAAACAGGAGCTGGCTGGACACCTTTGCCGCTGTACCGGTTACCAAAATATCATCCGGGCAGTTATGAAAGCACTCAAACAATAATTCAGCTAGCCGGGCGAATGGGTTGTGAAAACTTTATACTGCAAGTTAAGGAGTTCCAGGAGATATGAAAACGCTGATCAAAGACGCTGTTGTTATATCCATGAACCTTCAGGGTAAAATTGAACAGGAGAATGTGTTGATTGAAAACGACAGAATCGCTTATCTGGGAAATGCTGAACCTGAAGCTAACCGGGCAATCGATGGCCGGGGAAAACTTTTAATTCCCGGATTGATCCAAACCCACGTCCACTTATCCCAGACTCTTTTTCGGGGACAGGCCGATGACATGGAACTGTTGACCTGGTTGAAAAAAAGAATCTGGCCGTTGGAAGGCGCCCATAATCAAGAATCGATTTATTACTCAGCATTGTTGGGTTTAGGAGAGCTTCTCCTCGGCGGAACTACTTCGATTGTAGATATGGAAACTGTGCACCACACCGAATCGGCAATGGAAGCCATCCGCGAAAGCGGTATCAGGGCGATCACGGGTAAAGTAATGATGGATTACGGGGATGATCTGCCTTCTGTTTTGAAAGAAAGCACAGCGGAATCGCTTCAACAGAGCGTTGATTTGCTTGAAAAGTGGCACCAAAGTGAAAATGGCAGAATTCAATATGCCTTTACACCCCGTTTTGTTCTTTCATGCAGCGAAGAACTGCTCAAAGAAGTTGTTGTTCTTAGCGCCCAATATGGGGTTAAAATTCACACTCATGCGTCAGAAAATAAGGGTGAAATAGCGCTGGTGGAAAAAGAGAAGGGGATGCGAAATATCCGCTACTTTGAACATCTGGGATTGGCTTCTTCTGATCTGATCCTGGCGCACTGCATCTGGGTTAACGATGAAGAGTTAGCTGTTTTAAAAAAAAGGCAGGTTAAGGTAGTCCATTGTCCAAGCTGTAATTTTAAACTGGCTTCCGGCATAGCCCCTGTTCCCAGTATGTTCGCCGCGGAAATTAATGTTTCCCTCGGCGCGGACGGAGCACCATGCAATAATAACCTTGATATTTTCCAGGAAATGAGGATGGCAGCTCTTATGCAAAAGCCTTTACACGGACCAGCTGCAATGCCAGCGCGGGAAGTTTTTCGAATGGCCACCATGAGCGGGGCCGAGGCCATGGGTCTGGAAAAAGAAATTGGCTCGATAGAGGTGGGTAAAAAAGCTGACCTGGTTTTGATTTCCCTGAAAGGAATGCACACTAACCCGGTTTCCGGCATAGATCCATATTCTTTATTAGTATATTCATTGAAAAATTCCGATGTTGAAATGACGATGGTTGATGGGCGAATCTTGATGGAAGGGCGAGAACTGAAAACCATAGAACAGGAAAGAGTGGTTAAGAAGGCTAACGAATTAATCGAAAGCCTCAAGGTACGGGCGGGAATATTATAAAAACAAAATTGAGATTTATATTGACATAAGCAATCAGTCAAGCTAAGCTTAATCCAGAGATAAGCAGTATTGGTTGATTTAGCGCAGTCCTGCTGCTCATAGTTATTAGACATGAGGGAGCACCGGGGATTAATAACCCGTGTGCTTTTTATATTATTCTCAGGAGGTAGTGATTCCGGATGAGCTTAGTTAAACGAGTCCAAAGAAATGGTAAACTGCTGACCGTTAATGACGGAGATTTAAATATTGACGATATTGTCGGTGTGGCCAGACAGTATTCTCCGGTTTCCATTGCGTCGGAAGCTCTACAGAGAATCGTCCGTTCCCGGGCCATGCTGGAGAAATTGGTCGCTGAAGAAAAAGTTGTCTACGGGATTACAACTGGTTTTGGCCGTTTCAGCGATGTGATCATATCGAGAAAAGATGCAATTGAACTTCAAAGAAATCTAATTGCCAGTCATGCCGCAGCTGTCGGTGAGCCCTTACCTGAAGAGATGGTTCGCGCAGCCCTGCTGTTAAGAATAAACGCCCTGGCCAGGGGCTATTCCGGGGTTCGTCCCCTCTTGGTGGAGCGGTTGATCGATATATTAAACAGGGAAATAACCCCGGTGATTCCGGAACAGGGTTCACTGGGCGCCAGTGGTGACCTGGCCCCGCTGGCTCATCTGGCTCTGGTCCTGACCGGGCAGGGTGAAGCATTTTACCAGGGCAGAAGGATGTCCGGAGAAGAGGCTATGGCTGCCGCCGGTATCGAGCCGGTTACTCTGGTCGAAAAAGAAGGTCTGGCTTTAATTAACGGTACCCAGGTTATGACCGCGATCGGTTCTTTGGCCTACTATGACTCGATCAATATTCTTAAAGCATCGTTGATCACCGCTGCCCTGAGCCTTGAAGCCCTATTGGCCATCCCTGATGCCTTCGATCCCTTGATCGCAGGAGTCAGGCCTTACCGGGGTCATCACTATTCAGCGGCCACAATTCTTCGTCTGGTTGAGGACAGCAGATTGATCGGCAGTGACCGGAGCAAAGTGCAGGATGCTTATAAGCTTGCGCTGCATTCCTCAGGTGCATGGAGCTACGCTAGATGCTCTTGATTATATAAAAAGTATCCTCGAGGTCGAAATAAATTCAGTTAATGATAATCCGATGCTCTTCCCCGATGAGAATCGGGTCTTATCAGGTGGAAATTTCCACGGTCAACCGGTAGCCCAGGCGATGGATTTTCTTGCTATCGCCGTGGCTGAGTTAGGCAGTATTGCCGAGCGACGCATCGAACGCCTGGTTAACCCTGCTTTGAGTGGTTTGCCACCATTTTTAGTCAAAGAAGGCGGTTTGAATTCAGGTCTGATGATCGCCCAGTATACAGCTGCCTCAATAGTCAGCGAAAATAAGATACTCTGTCACCCGGCCAGTGTCGATTCAATTCCCTCTTCAGCTAACCAGGAAGATCACGTCAGTATGGGAACAACAGCAGCCCGCAAAGCGCGTAAGGTGGTCGATAATGTTGCCCGCGTTATCGGTATCGAACTGCTTACCGCTGGACCGGCTGTTGATTTCAGGGATGTGGAATGTTTGGGGCGCGGTACTGCAGCCGCCTACAGGTTGCTGCGCAAGGAAGTTGATTTTCTGGAAAAAGATCAGGTTCTCTATCCTCTGATTGATAAGGCGATTGAAATGGTCGCCAGTGGCCGCCTGGTTGAAGCAGTTGAAAAAGAAGTTAACCTTTCATAAGAGCGTTTAAAGATGCCAGTTGGCTGTCAAAGTGATAAAATACAAGCATAAAATGTATTAAAAAGGCGGGAATGTCATGGAATACATTGGTAAGACAGCAATCATGTATGCCCTCGCCGATGGAGAATTTGAAGAAAAGATCAAAAAGACTGCTGAAGAGAATGGTTTTAAAATGATCAAGGGCAAAGTTGGTTCGATGAGTACAGAGAAAATATTTGCTGCCGTGGAGACTGCCGCCCAACGGGAAGGGATGATCCGTAAGGATTTTTACCGGGATACCCACGCCCTTTATCACGCTATTCTTGATGCCTTTATCGGTATTTGCCGGGGGCAGCTCGGTCTGGGTAATATGCTTCGCACGGTCGGTCTAATTTTTACAGTGGTCAGGGGTCCGCGCAGCACAGAACAGCGCGAAGATGGAGAATGGCTGGCTGTAGTACTCTATGGCACCATCGGCGCCCCGATCAAGGGTTACGAGCACGAGACTATTGGTCTTGGCCTTAATCACCTGTAGAGAAACAGCAGACAGGATCCAGAAGTAATCAGAGAGAGCGAAGAATTCATTGTGTGTTATTCTTTAGGAAGTGAGTTATTTTGCATGTTCCTAAGACACGAAGGAGTTTTAAAATGCTTAAAGAACTGACAGTTGAACAATTTGTTAGTGCAGTCGCTTCTTCTTCTCCCGCTCCGGGTGGAGGAAGTGTGGCCGCCCTGGCCGGCGCCCAGGCCGCCGGTTTGCTATCGATGTACTGCAACTTGAGCCAGAACCGGGAGAAACTTGGTGATCTGGTCGGCATGCTGCAAAAAGCCGGTGAAGAAGCTCGCTTTTTAAAGACAAAATTGTTGGGAGCCATTGATGAAGATACTATTGCATTTAATCGGGTTATGGATGCTTACCGCCTGTCTAAAGGTAGTGAAGTTGAGAAGACAGAACGGGCGAAAGCAATCCAGGCAGCGGCTGCATATGCTGCCGATGTACCCTTGCAGACCGCACGCGATAGTTTTAAAATATTATCAATAGTCGGTGAGATAGTTGAAAAAGGTAACCCAGCAGCGATAACCGATCTTGGGGTTGCCAACCTGCAGGCTCTGGCCGCCCTGATCGGCGCTTGTTATAATGTCAGGATAAATTTAGGAATACTTACCGATAAAAAGCTAGTCGGGGAATTCAATCGCGAGATAGATGAAATTTTAAAGCAGGGGTAGGAATTATTCGACATAAACCGCACTCTGATTGAAAAGAAATTGGTTAGATAAAGGAGGTAATTAAGCGATGCAGGTTAAAGAGATTATGAGCACCACAGTGATCACAGTTTCTACCAGCGAACCCGTCGAACAGTGTGCCAAACTACTACAGAAACACGATATAAGTGGTTTGCCGGTGCTCGATACGACCGGTAAAGTAGTCGGAATTGTAACTGAAGGTGATTTAATCAGACGCGCCTCCCGGATCAAGGCACCCGGCTACCTGGAAATTCTTGGCGGGTTGATTTTTCTTGGTAGTCCCAAAAAATTTGTTGATGAGCTTCAGCGGGCTATGTCTTTGGAAGCAGGTCAGCTGATGAGTAGAAATGTTATCTTTGTCAAACCGGAAGACACAGTGGAAATGGCAGCTACTCTGATGGTAGAGAAAACAATTAGCCGACTTCCGGTTATCGATGATCATGATAAATTAGTAGGCATTGTCTCCCGCCGCGATATCATGAGTTGTCTTTACAATAACCAGGGTTAGCGGCTGTGGTATCTAAGTATATATTAACAAAAAGAGTCAAAGTTCTTCTGGCCGGCTCACTGATCAACTTCTGTGTGGGAATCTGTTATGCCTGGTCTGTTTTCGCTGATGGTCTGATCAAGGAATTTGGCTGGAGTAAAGCCGAGGCTATGTTTCCTTACACATTTGAACTGCTTGTTTTTTCGATAATGATGATTTTCGGGGGACGGTTCCAGGATCGGTTTGGTCCCCGTGGTGGAATTGTACTAAGCAGTTATTTTACCGGGTTAGGTTTAATCCTCTGTGCTTTAGCCACGAATCCTTTAGGGGTAACTCTGTCTTTTGGTCTTATCTTCGGCAGCGCAGTCGCTTTGGGCTATTCAGCTGTAACACCGGCTGTAATCAAATGGTTTCCTCCTTCCAAGAGAGGGCTGGTAACCGGAATAGTTCTGATGAGCCTTGGTGCTGCAGCCCTTGTTTGGGCGCCGGTAGTAAACCTGCTTATCCTGCGTATTGGTGTGGCCAATACTTTTCTGGTTTGCGGTATCTTACTGTTTATACTTATTAATCTTGCTTCACGGGCTATTGCTGTTCCCGATCCGGAAACTCAGCCGTATGAACAGAGAAGCTCTATTTCAGAGTCTGATGAAAGTAGCTGGCGCACTACTATTCGCCAGCCTTCGTTTCGCATTATCTGGATCACGATCGGTTTATCCAGTGGTATTGGCATTATGTTTATCAGCCACCTGGTTCAGATTGCCGAGCTAAACTATCAGGTTACCTAGGGTTATTTACTGGTTTCACTGTTTGCAGGGGCTAACGCTGTTGGAAGGTTAGCTGGGGGAGTATTGTGTGATCGTGTTGGCTACATCGGGAATTTAAGAGTGGCGCTTACCCTGATGGTTATGGCGATGCTCCTCTATTTAACCGGTTGGAGCTGGCCGGCGTTGGTAATAGCAACATCTCTTCTGGGCTTGAGTTACGGCAGCATATACACCTCTTTTCCGACAATAGTTGTAAATCTATACGGTCTCAAAAACTTTGGAATTAATTATGGCATGGTTTTCACTGCGGTTGGCCTGGTGGGAAGTCTCGGACCGCTTGCCGCCGCTTATCTGGCCGAATCGACAAATAGCTATAATTCCACCTTCCTGCTCGGACTTGTTGCTTCACTGGTCTGCCTCTTTTTAGCAGTTGAGTTAAAAAAGAAAGCGGTAGTTTGAATTGCTACTGTAGTCTGAAAGATGGTCTTCTTTATGTTATTATTAACAAGCAAGAGAATAGGCAAGGTCTTCATTTATAGGAGGGATAATTATTCTACCCAATAAATATAAGTTAACCATTCTGACTATTGTCGGGGCAGCAGTCCTATCAATCTTCTTATTCGACAATACGGATTTTTTGGGAACGGTTGGAGAAGAAGAAGCGGATGCTGTAGGCTGGACAGAGACGGTTGATTCTGAGGAAACAGTTGAAAATAACAAGTCTGAATTTATGCCGACAGATGATCCTTTTATCGCTTTCAGGCAAGCCCGCTCTGATGAAAAACCAATTGTTCTTGAGTTTTACGCTCATTGGTGAAGCGCTTGTATGATGATGGAGCCCGTGATCATGGCTCTAAAACAGCATTATGGTAGTGCAGTCACTTTTATTATCGCCGATGTTGACAACCCGCAAACCACAGAGTTTCTTGAAGAATTTTCTGTATTATATATACCGGCTTTTTATTTTATCAATGAACAAGGTTTAATTACAGCCGAAGAAGCCGGCGTTTTCAGTTTTGAGGAAATGGTGGCACGAATTGATCCGCTTCTCGGAGAACCCGCCGAAGAGGAAAAGCTTTCACGGTTAGATTATTTCTTTTCTGAAGTGATCCCGGCTGTGGTCGGGCAGAGATCTATACTAACGCTATTTCTGGTTTTTATCGGGGGACTGGTTACCAGCATCAGCCCCTGTATTTTATCGATGGTACCGCTTCTGGTCAGCTATATTGGAGGTTATGGAGAGGGGCCACGATCAAGAGGGTTTCTTCTCTCTTTATCTTTTGTTGCCGGATTGGCAGTTACTTTTGCCCTTTTAGGTTTTATCGCCGCTTACTTTGGACGGATTTTTGGTCAGATCGGCGCTGTCTGGTATTATATATTGGCCGCTGTGGCTATTATCATGGGCCTGCAATTGCTCGGTGTATTAACATTTAATCTGCCTGGTCTGAAAAATATTCCCTTGAAAAAAGCCGGCTTGGGCGGCGCTCTGACTATGGGTATGCTCTTTGGCCTGGTTGCCTCACCCTGTGCCACTCCGGTCCTGGCAGTGATCATCACCTATGCCGCTGCACAGGCCGAACCGTTTTACGGCAGCGGCTTGCTTTTTATATATGGATTGGGGCACGGTATGCCGCTTTTAGCAGCTGGGACCTTTACAGGCATGGCCAGGAACCTGCCAAAGATAAACCGGTATACTCACTATCTCAGCTATATCAGCGGCCTGGTGCTGGTTGTAATGGGATTGATCCTCCTGATCTGGGTTCTCCGGCTGTAACTGCCGGTTAAAGATATTTTAAGACAGGGTGACGGAATTGATCACCGGAGATGGAAGTGAACATCTTTTCTGTGATCAGTTTTTCAGTCCGCGGATGTTTTTTGTTTAGATTCAGGAATAGATTTCACTGATCAGCTCGGCATAGCGGTCACAGATAGTGTTTCTTTTCACTTTGAGAGTGGGAGTCAACTCTCCACTCTCAAAGGTCAGCGTATCCCCGAGCAGTTTAAATACCCGGACCTGCTCATAGGGGTTAAAGGGTCGGTTAGCCCTGCTGACTGCTTTTTGGAAAAGTTCAAGGATAGATTCATTTTCTAACAGCGTTTTGTCTACTCTGATCGGTAACTTTACGTTATTGGCTAACAGGGCATATTCAATCATCTCTTCATTAAAGGCTATCTTTTGGTCGTGGGCAAACCTGATCAGCATCTGGTAGTTTGGCTGGATCAAGGCAGAGACGAACTTCTGATTGTCACCGATCACAACGGCTTCATCAATGTAACGGTTTTTCTTCAGTTCTTCCTCGATGGGCAGTGGTGCTACGTTTTTTCCAGTTGACAGGACAAGGATGTGTTTCTTACGTTCAGTAAAAATCAGGTAGCCATCTTCGTCGAACCTGCCGATATCCCCGGTTTTCAACCATCCATCTTCTGTGAAATAAGCCTTAGTCTCTTCTGGCATCTTGTAGTAGCCCATCATCACATTATCGCCTTTAATCAGTATTTCGCCATCCTCAGCTATTTTTTCTGTAACTCCGGCCAGCGGTGGCCCTACTGTTCCCGGTTTAAAACGCCCAACCGGGTTGAGGTTCGAAGGTGCTGCTACCTCGGTCATGCCATAACCTTCGATAATCATTAGGCCCAGGCCATTAAAGAAGTAGGCCAGGTCCCTGCGCAGTGAACTGCCTGATGAACAGGTCCACTTCAGCCGGTCAACACCCATTTTTGCCCGGATCTTGCTGAATACCAGTTTATCGGCCAGGCGATGTTTCAACTTTAATGTTTTAGATGGTTCTTCCCAACGGCTATGCGTTTCACCTACTTCTCGCGCTACTGCTGCCGCCCAGCGGAATATCTTTTTACTCAAAACCGGACCGCTGCCGATCCGTTCCATCAGTCCGTCGTAGACCCGTTCAAAGAGACGGGGTACGGAGACAAAACAATGTGGCCTAACCAGTGGTAAATCCTGGGCCAGGCTGTCCGGCAAGCTGAAATAGGTGGTGGCGCCGGCATTCACAGCAGCGAAGTAGACCAGGCGCATGTAAACATGCGAAAGGGGCAGGAAAGCGAGCAGGGTGTCCCCTGGATTAAAATCGACCAGATCAACCACTGCATAAACGTTGAAGCGCCAATTCCAGTGGGAAAGCATGGTTCCTTTAGGAAGGCCGGTGGTACCGCTGGTATAAACGATACTGCTTAAGTCAGACGGGCCCACACTTTGCCAGGTATTCTGGTAAAGGGACTGATTTTTTAAACTATACCGCTGTCCCGCAGCAATTACTTCAGTAAGGGTATAGATGTTAGCAGCTGGTTTTTGTTCGATATCTTCGAGGATCAGGATATGGTTTAAGTTAGGAAGTTTTTTCTTAACAGACAGTACTTTTTCAAGCTGTTCGCTGTTTTCAACGATCACTATTTTGCTGTCTGAATTCTCGATAATATATCGGATTGTCTTGGCGTTCAGGGTAGGGTAGATTGTAACGATAACACCGGCCGCAGTCAGTACTGCAAAATCAGCCAGGACCCATTCATAGCGTGTCTCTGATAGCAGGCTTACTTTATCACCTTTTTCAAGGCCGAGTGAAAGCAGTCCAAAGGCCAGCACTTCAACCTGTGAGCCTAATTCGTGATAAGTTACTGTTGTCCAATCAGTACCTTTGCGGTAGCGGATCGCTTCAATATCAGGGTATTTTTCTACAGTATTCCAGAACAAATCATTAATTGTTTCACGCTTGATATCACCTAATTCTCTTCCTTTAACTATCGTCATATTATTGCCCTCCATTAAAATGCGATTACTCTAAAATGGCTACTACATCCTCTTCTATAACGGAAGCCCCCTCCTTTACTTTAAATTCCGTAATTTTACCGCCTTGTGGTGCTTCTACCGGTATTTCCATTTTCATCGATTCCAGGATCATGATTACATCATATTCATCTACAGTGTCACCGATTTCTTTAACGATTTTCCAGACATTGCCAGTAATTGTCGCCTTGACTTCAATGACCATTGTTATTTTCGCCTCTTTTCCAGTTATAAGTGTTATTAGACGGGTTATGCTTGGGATTAACCTGTTTATTTTCGATCAGGTTATAGGCGCTTACCAATATTCAGATTTAGTGATCCAGCTTCAGGAGCTTTCTCGTTTCTTCCACCGAGGCCGGTTCACGACCGATATCCCGAGCCATGCGGACTGCTTTCTCAACCAGGGGTCCATTACCCTCGGCCATTAGATCTTTTGAGAGATAAAAATTATCTTCCAATCCGACCCTGATATTGCCGCCCAGAGAAAGGGCGGTGGCACATAACATCCATTGCTCCATACTCACGCCGATCACCTGCCAGGGGATGCCTGTGGGAATTCGTGTAGAAAAATAGGTCAGGTTGCGGGCACTAGCCTGTATTGCGCCAACCACCCCTAAGATACAGCTGACCTGAAAATTTTTAAGCACACCCATATCAATCAGGGGATAGACAGTTTCCAGATGTCCGACATCGAAGCATTCACATTCGGGCTGGACATTGCTATTCTTCATTGTTTCCAGGTAGAATATGATATCGGGAATCGGATTTAAAAATTCCAGCGCATAAACAAAATCTTTACGACGCTGGCTGTACTTGGCGTAATTCATCGTTCCCATATTGAGGGCAGCGATTTCTGGTTTTAGGGCGGGGATATGGGCAATGCGCTGTTCACGGCTAACACCGATCGCTCCAGTTGAGAAATTAATCAAAACCGGACTACGGCTGCGCACTGCTTTATAGATACGGCGGAATGCCTCCACATCGATAGTCGGCGAACCGTCTTCTTCCCGGGCGTGGATGTGCACTACCGATGCGCCCGCTTCATAAGCCCTCTTGGCCTCTTCACCAATCTCATCGGCGGTATAGGGGATATGCGGACACTGGGTTTTATTGGCGATTGCACCGGTCAGGGCGCAGGTTACTACAACTTTGTCGAGCAGACCCATCTTAGATCACTCCAATTAATTTATTTCCCTTTCCAATTTGGTTCCCGCTTTTCCATAAAAGCCATAATGCCTTCCATCATATCCTCGGCCTGCATATTTAGAGCGAGCATTCCCGAAAGATATTCCAAAGCCTGCTCATATGACATATCGCGGGCGGTGTAAAATGCCCGACGACCTAATCTTAGGACGGCGGGGCTTTTTTTATTCAATTTCGCTGAAATTTCATCGACCCGGGTATCCAGTTCTTCACGTTTCACAGCATGGTTAATAAAACCCAGCTCCACTGCACGAGTCGCGGAAATTTTTTCACCGCCGAGCATCATTTCCAGTAGCGCCCCGGGATTGGTAGTAGCACGCAGCAGAACAGCAGTAATAATATAGGGGAATAATCCTACATTGATCTCCGGGGTGCCGCAATAAATATCATCGGCAGCGATAACCAGGTCGCAAGCGCTCATCAGGCCAAATCCACCACCCAGGGCCGTTCCCTGAACTCTGGCAATAAGCGGCTTGCGCAGGGTTTTCACTATTTTCAAAAGGTCGACGAACTGGCGCTGTAGCTCGTGACGATCGAGGAAAGAAAGGTCCAGGGCTTCGCTACTGCCGAGGTCCATACCGGCGCAGAAAGCCTTGTTGCCTGCTCCGGTCAGGACCATGCTGATCACGTTTTCGTCTGCATCGAACATCTTTATGGATTCACTAAGTTCACGCACGGCCAGGGGGTTAAGAGAATTGCGCCGATCTTCCCGGTTAAGTGTAATCCAACCTGTTTTACCTTTGATTTCAGTCTTGATTGTTTCAAACATCACCAACAACTCCTCATGGTAATGATCGCACATTAGAAACCGGGGCCAGGTTTGGTTTCTGGCAGATCCTTTGACGGTTTTTTAAACTGGATAAACGCCGTGTTTGCGGGGGTGACGGAAAATCTTTTTATCTTTGGTAAACTCCAGGGCCTGGAAAAGAACTCGTCTCGTTTCCCGCGGATCGATAATATCGTCGATATAGCCTTTTGCAGCGGCCATTTTAACGTTAAGCAGCGGTTTGATTACATCGGCCATGCCGGAGACAATACCTGCCCGGTCTTCTTCCGGGGCTTCTTCAAGGGCTTTACGAGCGAAAATACTGATCATACCCTCTGCGCCCATAACCGAGATTTCCCCTTTTGGCCAGGCCACAATCAGGTCGGGGTCGAAAGCTTTACCGCACATAGCGTAATAACCGGCACCATATGATTTACGGACGATTATCGTGAACTTAGGTACAGTAGCTTCGGCAACAGCGTGAATAAATTTAGCGCCGTGCCGGATAATACCGTCTTTTTCCGCTTTTGAGCCAACCATAAAGCCGGGCACATCGGAGAGAAAAAGCAGGGGAATGTTAAAGGCATCACAGAGCCAGATAAAACGGGCTGCTTTATCGGATGCGTTAATGTCGATTACACCGCCGTATGACATTGGGTTATTGGCGACGATACCCAGGGGGTAACCGCCAATTCGGCCAAAGCCGGTAATCATATTTTTCCCCCAGCGTGGTTTCATCTCAAAGAAAAATTTGTCATCGACGATCAGTTTAATTAAGCGGTGCATGTTATATGCTTCTCGGGTGTTGTCTGGCACTATAGTGGCGATCTGGTCTTCGATCAGCGCCAGAGGATCGCCGCTGAATTCTTTACGTGGCGGCTTAAGATCGCAGTTGGCAGGGAAAAAAGAGAGGTAATCACGGATAACCTGGATACAGGCGGCGTCATCCTCGACTTCCAGGTCACCGACCCCGCTTACTTCGCAGTGCATTTTTGAACCGCCCAGTTCGTTTTCGTCGATATCTTCGCCGATGGCCATTTTAACCAGGGCCGGTCCGGCCAGGCCCATAAAGCTTTTTCCTTTGACCATGGGTACGAAATCAGAAAGACCGGGTATGTATGCAGTTCCGGCAAAACCCGGCCCCAGCATCGCGCCAACCAGGGGGATTACGCCTGACATCAGCGATTCTTCTTTGAAGAGGTAGCCGGTATTGGCAAAGAGGGCCACTCGGTCGGTATCGGTACTGGCGCCAAAGCCGCTTTTTGGGTCAATGCGGGCCCCACCAGAATCGGAAAGCCAGATCATTGGGAACCGTGATTTCATGGCGATTTCACGGATGCGGGTCGCTTTTTCTTCACCGACCTGGCCCATCGAGCCACCCTTTACCGTATAATCGTAAGCCACTACCCCGGCGTAACGCCCATCTATTTTGCCATAACCGGCTACAACGCCATCGGCGTCAGGTTTTTCATGATTTTCTGCGCCCAGGATTCCTATTTCGTAAAAGGTGTTCGGATCGAAAAGCAGGTCAAGTCGTTCACGAGCCGTTAGTTTACCGCGATCATGCTGTCGTTTGATTTTATCAGGACCACCACCGTGCTTGGAAATTGCCCGCAGCGAGTGCAGACGCTCCAACTCTGGATGAATCGATTTATCAATTTCAGTCATTGTTTATTTAACCTCCCCGGGTTAATAAGCAGGTAAGCTTAATTAGCTCTCAGCTTCTCCACAAAATGGGTATCATAACCTCCTGCCCGGAAAAGCGGTGAAGCGATAGCTTCCTGTAAAAAAGGTATATTTGTTTTTATGCCTTCAATCTGGTAGTTATCGAGGGCCTGCAGTATATGGCAGATGGCTTCATCTCGATCATTGCCCCAGGTAATCAATTTGGCGATTAGCGGATCGTAATACGGGGTTAGCATTCCCCTGGTGCTGTATCCGCTGTCAACTCTCACCTTTTCACCGTCTGGTTCGCGGTACACAGTTATCATCCCCGGTGAAGGGTAAAAACGGTGGGGATCTTCGGCATAAATTCGTGCTTCCAGAGCCCATCTTTTTATTGGCAGGGTCGATTCATCCAGCGACAGCTTCTCCCCGGAGGCAATACGGATTTGTAGTTCCACCAGGTCAAGCCCGGTGATCGCTTCAGTCACCGGATGTTCGACCTGCAGCCTGGTGTTTGCTTCCAGAAAGTAAAATTTATGTTCTCTGTCGACTATGAATTCTACCGTGGCGGCATTAATATAACCGATCCCTTCAATTAGCATACCTGCCGCGTCACGCAGTTGTTGGCGTAGTTCCGGATTTACACTGGTTGAAGGCGATTCTTCGATAACCTTTTGGTAGCGGCGTTGCACCGAGCATTCCCGTTCATAAAAAGTCAGCAGTCCGCCGTGTTTATCGCGCAAAATCTGGATTTCGATATGGTGAGGTTCTTCCAGGTATTTTTCAACATAAACCCTTCGATCTCCAAAAGCGACCTCGGCTCGGTCAGTTGTTTCGGAAAATGCCTGGGCCAGGCTCTCAGCGTTGTCTACTTTTCTCATACCGATGCCACCACCACCGGCTGATGCTTTAAGCAGAACCGGATAACCGAGATGATCACACACGGTTCTTATTTCCTCTGGTGTTTTCACGATGCCGCTTCCCGGCACGGTGGGGAGACCAAATTCCTGTGCAGTTTGGCGGGCCCGCTCTTTATCACCCATCAGCCTGATTGATTCAGCATCTGGACCGATAAAGATCAGTCCGGCTTCCCGGCATTGTTCCACAAATACCGAATTTTCGGCAAGAAAGCCATAACCCGGGTGAATGGCATCACAACCGTGTGAAACTGCGGCAGCGATTATTTTTGCTGAATCCAGGTAACTTTCGAGTGGGGTGTTTCCACCGATGCAGACAGTTTCATCAGCTTTCTGCAGAAATGAAGCCGCCTTGTCTGCATCGGAATAAACGGCCACACTGCTGATATTCATCTTATTTGCAGTCTTGATTATCCTGGCTGCAATTTCGCCGCGGTTAGAGATAAGTATGGAACGAATCAATTTTTTCTCTCTCTCCTTCAGGTTGCGGGTGATTGCTATGATCAGATCATCTGGCGGGATATGATCTCAAGCATTATCTCGTCAGTGCCTCCGCCGATGCGAGCAAGGCGACTGTCACGCCAGAAACGCTGAATCGGGAATTCCATCATGTAACCGTATCCGCCGTGAAACTGCATTGCTTCATCTGCAACCTGGTAGGCAACCCGGGTGGCAAAAAGTTTGGCCATCGAAATTTCCTTGGCTGGGAATTCTCCGGCGTTGATCAGTCCGGCAACATGGTAGGAAAGCTGTCTTGCCGCCTCAATGTTGGTTGCCATCTCGGCCAGACGATGACGGATAGCCTGGAACTTGCCGATTGGACGGCCGAACTGCTGCCGTTCCCGCACGTATTTAAGGGTCGTATCAAGGACAAGCTGGGCTCCGGCTACGGAAGAAATTGCGGCGAAAAGCCTTTCCGGCTGCAGTTCCCACATGATCTGGTTGAAACCCTGGTCTTCTTCGCCTAGCAGATTATCTTCCGGAACGCGGCAGTCCTGAAAGGCCAATTCCGCAGTATCGGAAGAGTGCATACCCACTTTTTCCAGTTTTCGTGATACGCTAAAGCCCGCGGTTCCCTTCTCTACAACTAATATACTGATTCCTTTGGGACCTTCACTGCCCCTGCTCCGGGCTACGACAATGGCAAAATCAGCCCGGACTCCATTGGTAATGAACGTTTTCTGACCGCTTAGAATGTAATCGTTACCGTCGCGAACGAAAGAAGTTCTGATTCCGGCTACATCAGAACCGGCGTCCGGCTCGGTGATGCAGAGGCAGCCGATTTTTTCACCCTTCAGTGCCGGTCGCAGGAAGCGTTCTTTAATTGATTCAGATCCCACCTTGTGAAGCAGGGCGCAGACCATATCTGTTTGAACCCCGATAGCCATCGCCAGCCCACCCGACAAACTGTGCATCATCTCTTCGGCGAGGATTACGCCGCAGAGGTAGTCGCCACCCTGACCACCGTATTCTTCGGGGTAATGAAGACCGAGAAAGCCAAGTTCACCCATGCGGTGAAATACCGAAGAAGGAAACTCCCCTTTTTCTTCCCACTCATCAGCGTGAGGAGCCAGCTCCTTGGTTACAAATTCATGCAGTGTTTTTCTGATTGCCCTGTGTTTATCGTTAAAAATTGGGTGGTCACGCATCGTTTAATTACCTCCTAGTTATTGGTTGTCAGGCGGGTAATGATCGCCGATTTAAAGGCCGAATAATTCCTTATATTCTTCCTTTGGCGGCATTACTACCGCTTCACCCTCAGCTACCACAACATCATTCTGGTTTACCCATTTGAGGGCCATCCGCACTCGGTTTTTTTCCTCATCTTTTTCCAGTACTGTGGCTGAAGCGGTGATGGTATCGCCGGGAAAAACCGGTGCTTTAAAGCGGCAGGTTGTCTCCAAAGCCACAGTTCCCAGGCCCGGCAGGATGGTGCCCAGAACCGGGGCAATCAGGGATGTGGTAATGCCACCGTGAGCGATGCGTTTGCCGAACATAGTTTTCCGGGCAAATTCTTCATTAACGTGTATCGGGTTGAAATCACCGGTGATACCGGCAAACAGGTATACATCGGTTTCACTGATAGTTTTACTGAATGATGCGCTGTCACCAATGGATATTTCGCTTATCGTCTTGCCTAATTGAACCGAACTCAATTCCAGTTACCTCCTTAGACCTCTTAACAGATAATCGGATATCAACTGGGCAATCTCTTCTTTCTCTAATTTTCCTTTTTCCCGGAACCAGACATAGACCCAGTTGATACTGCCCAGAATAGTGTATGATAGGATCTGTTCATTTTTTTGTACAAAGCAACCCTGCTCAATTCCCTCCTTAATCAGACTCTGTATAATTTGTTCATAGCGATTTCGTGAGGATAAGATTTTCTGCCAGTGCTCGGGCGTAAGTTCTCGCCGTAAATCCATAAAAACAGTCATCACGGCTTTATTTTCACAAATCGCCATAATATGGGCTTTTAGAATTGTCTGAAGGCGTTGATCAATGGGCAAATAAGGATTGTTGGCTGCATCTATTCCATCTATAAATGAGTTCATAGCCTGACTGAAGATTTGAAAAAGGATTTCCTGTTTGCTGTTAAAGTAATAATAGATATGACCTTTGGTAACTCCCATTTCTCCAGCGATTTGATCGATGGTTGCCGAGTAACCCTGGTTGGCGAATGCCCGTGATGCGGCGGCCAGAACCTGCTGTTTCCGTCCTTCCTCGGCATTGGTGATGTCTGAGATATCTCTGGTGAAAATATCCTTGTTCATTGTCGACCCTTTCCAAACCACCCGGTATACTTTGCATTATTTACATACCAGTCAGTATGATGAGTAATATTCGGCGCTATTTTCGGTAATTCCTGCAATAATATCAAAATATTTTATTTTTAATAAATTAGTTTGTGTTGATCATAAAAAAACAGGCTTAAAGGTGAACGCGCAAGGCCTGGCTGCAAAAAAAAGTTAATGGAGGATAGTTTGTGGCAGCAGGGGAATATATTAGTTTGTGGAATTCACTAATTAATCTGATCAGAAATGAGGTGTCAGTGTGAGCTACGAGACTATTATTGTCGAGAAAAAGGATCACGTGGCGCGAATAACCTTCAACCGTCCGCAAAGACTCAATGCCATTAACAGCGCCCTGGGTTTGGAGGTCAAGCAGGCTCTGGAAGAGATTGCTACAGATGATGAGATTCAGGTTCTGGTGATTGCCGGTAATCCGCGCATCAGGGAAAAGGAGGGACAACAGGAGATCAAACACTGTTTCTCTGCCGGTTGGGATCTTTCGGAAACAGCCCCGGTGGAACCAATCGTAGAAATGATTGCTGCCTATGAAAAGCCTGTTATTGCCATGGTCAATGGTTTTGCTCTTGGCGGAGGTTGTGAAATAGCCCTCGCCTGCGACTTTATTTTTGCTTCCGAAAACTCCGAAATCGGCCTGCCTGAAATCAATCGCGGTTTGCTGCCCGGGTGGGGTGGCACCCAGCGTTTGCCTCGCCGAATCGGGGTGCCCCGGGCCAAATGGATGATTCTCAGTGGGGATACGGTAAGTGGAAGTGAAGCAAAAAAGATCGGGCTCATTGATGAAGTTGTCAATAAAGAGGGGTTGGACAGGGCAGTTTCTGAGTTTGCGACAAAGCTGGCCGGCAAACCGCCGCTTGGATTGAAAAAGATAAAGGAAGTAATTAACAGAGGTATTGAAGTTGACTTGCAGGCAGGCCTTAAGTTTGAGCAGGAGGCACTCGGCTTTCTTCTGCAAACCGAAGATTTTCGGGAAGGTATTGCCGCTTTCATGGAAAAAAGAGACCCGCAATGGAAAGGTTGTTAAAAAGCTGCAGCAAATATCTATCGGTAACAGCAATATGAAGAAAACGATTATGCCCGGCGCAGAGCCGTTCTTTTTCCCCGCTGGTAAAACAGGCTGCCTGCTCATTCACGGCATATCGGGATCGCCCCAGGCAATGAAATTGATGGGCGAATCTTTGGCTACCAGTGGTATAACCGCTCTCGGGGTAAGATTAAAAGGTCACGGTACCCGCGTTGAAGAGATGCACGGCTGCAGCTACCAGGACTGGGTCGATTCAGCCGAAGAAGGGCTGGCCAGTTTGAAAGAGCGTTGCAGTTCTGTTTTTTGTGCCGGCCTGTCTATGGGTGGAGTTATTTCGCTGCGACTGGCCCGTCTGCATCCCGAAGATATCAGGGGTGTGGTGACTATCTGCAGTCCCTACAAGATGCGTGCCCTGAAATTTAAAGTTATCCCTTTATTCAAGGGGATTATTAAAAAGATCCCCACCGGACCAAAGTCGATTAACGATCCGGAAGCAGTGGAGGTTAACTACGATTATCATTCTGTCCCGGCAGCTCATCAATTGATCAAATTGATGGCGGTTGTAAGGGATGATTTGCCACTGATCAGGCAGCCAGCGCTGATCTTTGCCGCCCGCCGGGATCGGACCGTTGATAGCCGAGACGCCGGCCTATTTTACGAAAACCTTGCTTCCGCTCAAAAAGAGCTGGTTTGGTTGGAAAATTCACAGCATGTAGCGCCGCTTGACTACGACAAAGAAATTATTTTTCAAAAAACCGTAGAATTCATTAACAGAAATAAATAAGTTAACAAAAAGGTGTCAGACACCGATTTGTTAACTTATTCGCTAAAAAGATCGAAATATAGAGTTAACAGTTGCTACCAGGCAGCTCGGAAAATCTCCAGCACCTCTTCTGCCTCCGAAACCATACGCGGGTTATAAATTATGGAGCCGTCTGACAAAGATAGTTCGGCTGCTTCAGCCAGCCCGTTTTCGGGCACGCCAACTTCACGAATTTTTTGTGGTAAGCCGATTTTTTTAGTTAGCTCCCAGGCCGCTTCAGCAGCAGCTCTACCCGCTTCCATATCGCTCAAGCCGCGTGTATCAAGACCCATGGCAGTAGCGACCAGGGCATAGCGGTCAGCGCATTCTTCCAGATTGAAGAGCATGACATGGGGAAGAAGAATGCTGTTGCCCAGACCGTGTGGTACTTTAAAAAGGGCGCCGATTGAATGGGCCATAGCATGCACCAGGCCGATTTGAGCGTTACCAAAGGCTATGCCGGCCATGGTAGCGGCAATCTGCTGTTGGCCGCGGGCGACCAGGTCATCGCCCTGTTCAACACAGCGGGGCAAAAATTCCATGCTTAATCTTATTGTGTGCATGGCCATGGCATCGGCGATCGGTTGGCGCTGCAGGGCATGAATCGCTTCAATGGCATGGGTCAAGGCATCCATGCCGGTGCTGGCTGTCAACTGTGGGGGTAGCCCGGCAATCATTGTCGGATCAAGGACGGCTATATTCGGGATGATGAAATAGTCACAAAAAAGTTCTTTTACATGGCGCTCCCAGTCTTTGATCACTGCAGCCCAGGTTACTTCACTGCCAGTTCCGGCGGTAGTTGGCACTACGATGTGGGGTGTTTGCGGTCTGGAAAGAATCTGGACACCGGAGTAATCCCGCAGTTGACCGCCTTCCTTCATAACGATAGCCATTGCTTTGGTCGTGTCGATGACGCTGCCGCCGCCAACGCTGACTAAAATGTCAGCGCCTTTTTCCAGGGCGAAAGCGGCCCCTTCGTTGACCAGGTGAAAACCCGAATCCTGAAGACAGCGGTCGTAGGTGCCGATATAGCGCCGGCCCAGAGCTTGTTCGACCCGCTCAGTCAGGCCGGCTTCTATAATACCCTGGTCGGTGACGATTAGTGCTTTCGAGCAGCCGAGACTGTCTACTTCCAGCCCTACATCTCTGACGCTATTTTCACCGAAAATTATTTTTGTTGGGTTGTTGTATTCAAAAGATAGATCACGGTCGTAGCCCACAACTATCTCCTCCTCCTGTCAAAATCTGTTAGAATCCGAAAGCTGAGCGCAGCTCATCAAACCATTTTACATAATTGTCACGTTCTTCTTCACTCATATCTGACTGAAAGCGAGTATCGACTTGAGCTGATAGATCTGTCAGGCGAATCGAGGCTTTGACATAGCGGACGATTGTGGGCAGAGAGCCCTTAAGTTTGACCTTGCCCTGCATCATTGCCTTGACTACATCCAGTTCCTTTTTCATAACTGCTTGCCAGCGTTCAAACTCACCGGTCAAGACAAAGTCGGCCTTTTCCCCTGCCTCACGGGGGACCAGTTTGGCGAAGCGGCAATCGCCATGCCACAGATCCATGAACAAATAGATATCTTGACTTAATCCATTAGCCGGGTTGGCCAGGATATGGATGACGACAGAACCTTCCCAGGTTTTAGCCACTTCTTTATACTGAGCATCTTCCTGGATTAATTTTTCGAAAGCAGCCACCCATTCCGGCGTGCCCATCACGTAAGGCTTTTCCGCCTTGGCCAGACGCTCCTGAACCATTTCCTGATAAGCTTTTTCCCATTCTGCCGTGCCGTAAGTGTAGGCCATTTAAACATTCCTCCTAAAATTTAGTCAATATTTTAAAGAAGCCGTTATCCCAAGAAACAAGTAATCCTCCTTTCCCGTTCTCAAACTTTCACTAAAAAGATGGTATATTGACTAAATTATAACTCTTTTGCTAGTAATGCGAAAGTAGGTAATAGTATCTCCTTAATTATATTTTGCAGATTCTCTGCCGGAAAATGGTTGAAATTTTTAACCTGACGTTGTATATTGGAATAAATTATGGCGATATTGTGTAAGGTGACATTTTTCACAATATTCACATGAAAGATAATTATTCTTTACTTCACGGATTACCTGGTGCCGGTAATACTGCTTCCGGAGCAGAAATTTGTAGCGGGTATTGTTTTTAAAGATATCAATAAGTGGAGGTGTTCTGATGTCGGGCTGTCATGGAAAATTACTCAGAGTTAATCTTACAGAAGGTACTGTCTCCGAGGAAGTAATTCCGGAAAGTATGCACAAAAAATACCTCGGTGGAGCCGGATTGGCTACAAAGTATCTATGGGATGAAGTACCAAAAGGGGCTGACCCTCTCGGTCCTGAAAACCGGCTGATTTTTATGGCCGGCAGTTTAACAGGCGTAATTGCGCCGAGTACCGGTCGTTATAGTGTTGTGGCTAAATCACCACAGACCGGTATCTGGGGCCAGGCCAATTCAGGCGGACGCTGGGGAGTTAATTTCAAGAAATGTGGTTATGACGGAATTATTTTTGAAGGAGTTTCACCTGAACCCGTTTACCTGGTTGTAGAAGATAATAAGGCTGAACTGAAAGATGCCACACATCTCTGGGGTGTTAACGTATCTGAAACAACAAAGCAAATCAGAGGCGACCTGGGTGAGCGGTATAGCGTTGCCTGTATCGGTCAGGCCGGAGAAAAGCTGGTTAAATATGCGGCAATCATGAATGAATTTCACCGCGCGGCCGGACGCTGTGGTCTCGGTGCGGTAATGGGTTCAAAAAATTTGAAGGCGATTGCAGTCCGGGGCAGTCAAAAAACACCAATCAAGGAGCCGGAAGAATTTAAGGCCCATTCAAGGAAGCAGTATGAGCTGATGGACGAGTCGATGATGAAGATGGCCATGCAAGCCTTCGGCACCAGTGTCGTCCTCGATCTGGTTAACGTGCGCGGTGGATTTCCGACTCGTAACTGGCAAAGCGGTGTATTCGAGCTATCCGAAGATATTAACGGGCCAGCCATTTCCGATAAAATACTGACCAGAAACGTGGCCTGTTTTGCTTGTCCGATAGCCTGTGGGCGTGGCACTGAAATCAAGGAAGGTAAATACGCCGGCAATAAAGGAGAAGGGCCGGAATATGAAACTGTAGGTACTTTCGGTGGAATGTGTTACGTTAACGATCTGGAAGCGATTACCATGGCCGGCTATCTTTGTAACGAATACGGCATCGATACTATTTCTGCCGGTAGCACAATCGCTTTTGCCATGGAATGCTACGAAAAGGGCATCCTGACCAGAAATGATACCGGTGGTCTGGATATCAACTTCGGCGATGCCGATATTATAGTTGATTTGGTCCATCTGATCGCACGGCGAGAAGGTTTTGGAGACATGCTGGCTGAAGGGTCGATGCGTATGGCCGCTAAGTTGGGACAGGGCAGCGATCATTTTGCGATGCATGTCAAAGGACTTGAACTGCCCGCTTACGACAGCCGCGCAGTACAGATGACCGGTTTGACTTACGCTACAGCCAACCGTGGCGGAGATCATGTCACCGCTTATGTCCAGGGCCCCACTTTTTCTGATGTGCCGTTTTTGATAGTTGAAGACAGTGAAATCAAAGATCCCTTTGTGGCCGATCCCGATGAAGTGAAAGTAGCCCGCGACCTGGAGGATATGCTGGTTACCTTCGATTGCGTTGGCGCCTGCAAATTTATGGGCTTATGCCTTAACGCCGATGATTGGGTAAGGTTGGTCAACCTGGTCACTGGTTGGGATCTGAGCACCGCCGACTACAAAATGGCCGGTGAAAGAGTCTACAATTTGGCCCGCGCTTACAGTAACCGGGAAGGGCTGACCGCAGCCGGTGATACCCTGCCGAAGCGCCTTTTGGAAGAACCTTTACCGGATGGTCCGGCAAAGGGCCATGTCAACGAACTGCCGATTCTGCTCGCGGCCTACTACAGTTTGCGCGAATGGGACCCGAAAACCGGTAAACCGACACCTGGAAAACTGCGCGAACTCGGCCTGGAAGATATCATTCCGGTAATCTGGGAATAACAAGGGAGGATGTGTCTGTGACTGATCTGGAAGAGAAGAGACCCTGGCTGAAGAGTTACCGGTTGGGCCCCTATAAACTGGCCCACAGTCTTGAACCTTATCCTGAGGAGCCGCTGTTTTCATTCCTCGACCAATCGGCGGAGAAATATCCTACTGCCACAGCGATCGACTATTTTGGCTTGCGTACCAGCTACCGCGAACTGAAGCAATATGCCGACAGCCTCGCCGCTGCCCTGGCCGGTTTCAGTGTTAGTAAGGGTGACAAGGTCGCCACGATTTTGCCGACCTGCCCGCAGTACATAATTGCCAACTTCGCTATCCTTAAAACCGGTGCCGTTCATGTGCCCTGCAGCATCCTGCACAAAGAGAGGGAACTGGAATTCGAGATTGGTGAAGCGGGTGCGGAAACGGTTATCTGCCTGGAGGAGCAGCTGGAGAGAGTGCGTAGTATTCAACCAAAAACGAAGCTAAAGCAGATCATTGTTACCTCCCTCACTGACTATACCCCGGCTGAATCTGAGAAGCAGGTGGCACCGGCTGGAGCGCATCGTTTCAAAGTTTTGATTGAAACACACGAACCGATCCCCCCTGTAGTTGATATCAACCCGCGGGAAGACCTTGCGTACCTGGCCTTTACCGGTGGTGCCACCGGTGTGCCCAAGGGGGTTATGCTGACCCATTTTAACCGCTATACCAATACCCTGCAGGCGATGCCCTGGGCTATGGCCAGCCTGGAAAAGTCGATCCGCGGCAAAGCTTCCGTCTGTATTGGTGTGCCCCTTTTCCACTCTTACGGTGACTCCAGCGTACTATTCGGTGTTTACTGGGGTTTGCGTATGATCCTGGTCCAGGACCCGCGCGATACCGACTATATCGTGAAAATGCTGGTCGAAAACCGCCCCTTTATGGCGGCCCTGGTACCAACCCAGTTGATGAAATTGCGGGAAAAGGATCTGCCACGCATGCAAACTCAGATTGTTTCCGGCGCTTCACACCTGCCGGTAGATGTACGGGAAAGTATTTCAGACAAGATCAAAATGCCAATATCTGAGGGTTATGGGCTAACTGAAACCAGCCCGGCGACCCACCTGGATCTGACCGGTTTTTCGAAGATCACCGGCTTTGCCGCCAAGCAGAAATACAGCATCGGCCTGCCGGTACCGGATACCGATGTCAAGCTGGTTGATGAAGAAACCGGCAAAGAAAGCCCGCCTGGTGAACCGGGGCATATGTATATCAAAGGGCCGCAGGTAATGAAAGGTTACTGGCCCGAGGCGGGCAGCGGCTTGGTTGATGGTTGGCTGCCGACTGGCGATATTGCCCGCATGGATGAGGACGGTTATTTTTATATTGTCGACCGGATCAAGGATATGGCCAATGTATCCGGCTACAAGGTTTACACCTGCACTATTGACGATATTTTGCACCAGCATCACGCTGTCTCGATGGCGGTGGCGATCGGTGTGCCCGACCCCGAACGTGAAGGCAGTGAAAGGATCAAAGCTTTTGTTGTGCTGAAGGAAGAATACCGCGGAAAAATCTCTGCAGAGGAAATCATTGAATTTTGCCGGGACAAGTGCACCTCCTATGCTGTGCCCCGCACAGTTGAGTTTCGAGACAACCTGCCCTTTACCGTAACCGAAAAGATCTTCAAGCGACAGCTGCGTGAAGAAGAAATTCAAAAAATGCAAAAACAAAGAGGTACTATTGCATGAAGGTAGTGGTAAAGCCTTTTCTGTTTCTGAGAAAAGTGCTGGGCTTTATCGAGATCGAGCTGGAGCTGCCAGTTGGTGCAACTGTGCATGATTTGCTGAAGATCTTGCGTGGTCAGTACGGCCTTCCGGAGGAGATTGAACTTGCCCAGGGGAACCTTATGCTTTTTGATGGTGAAGAGCCAACCGGTCTGACTATATTAGTTGAAGGCCGCAATATCAGGCAGTTGCAAGGATTGGAATCGCTTTTAAATGAGGGTTCCGCGGTCACGATATTTCCTCCTTCGGCGGGCGGCTAATCCAAAATAAACTACCCTGCATGGTTCTGAACGAACGATAAAGATAACAGCAGTTGGGTTATCATAATTAACAGGAATCTGCTCGCACCGGAACAGTTTCCTGTTAATTATTTTTATTGATTATCGGGCGATTAAGCAAACATGTTTAGTTTCATGCCTGAAGAGTAATCATATGGCTGTGATATAATCAAGCTGTAAAAAATTCATTTATAGAGCTTTACTTCTATAGATAACAAACTGAAAATAAGATCGTCATAAAATTATTTTTGTTTTTCTGCTAGATCTTCTATTGGGCAGGGAGGCTTTAAGCGGGGTGATAGAAAAAAAGGCACCGATCAATTATAAAATTGACAGGTCCATGGCAAATCAGGGCCGGAAATATGGTTTTGTCACCACCTTGTTGAAAGGTCTTTTTATTCTGTTCATCATATTATTTGTTGTGGTTGGTGGAACGGCAGCAGTTGTCGTGGTCCATTACGTTAACGAAGCTCCACCTTTTGATCCATTGCAGTTAGCAACAGTGGAGACATCTTATATCTATGACAGCAATGGTGATGAGATAACTGTTCTTCATGATGAACAGAACCGTATAGTGGTCAGTTTAAACGATATACCTGAACAAGTGCGTCAGGCTTTTATAGCTATCGAGGATGAGCGGTTTTACAAGCACTTCGGTTTTGATATTGTTGGCAGTTTACGGGCTGCGTATGTCAATTTTCGGGCCGGCACCATTGTTCAGGGAGCAAGTACGATTACCCAACAACTGGCTCAGAATGCTTTTTTGACTACTGAAACCACCTACAAACGCAAGATTCAGGAAATTTGGCTGGCTGTTCAGCTTGAGCGTAGTTATGGCAAAGAAGAGATTCTTGAGCTCTACTTAAACCGGATCTACTTTGGCAACGGAGGTTATGGCCTGGAAGCGGCTGCCCAGGTCTATTTTGGGAAAAGTGTCGGAGATTTAGATCTAGCTGAGGCGGCGATGCTGGCCGGGATCGTGCGATCACCGAACAATTATAATCCGATTAATAATGAAGCGGCTGCAAAAGCGCGTATGCAAACAGTACTTTCAAACATGGTAAGGCTTGGCTCTATCACAGAATCACAATATCGGCAGGCTCTGCAGCAGGAACTTATTTACGCTGAGCTGCCCGATCCAGACTATCCCTATCCCCACTTTGTCGACTATGTGGTTCACCATGAACTGATTCAAATTTTAAGTGCGATTCCCTCAATCGGTTCCGTGGAGGAAGCTTACCGGGTCATTTACAACGGCGGCCTGCGTATTTATACAACCCTTGAACCGCCACTGCAGAGTCATGTCGAAGGAGTTCTGAGCCGGGCTGACCTTTATCCGACAACTATTTATTTAAATATGACGCGGGTCCGGGAAGCGATTACTGCCCTGCCAACTGGCCGTGATCTGACGTGGGCTCAACTGCAGGAGCTGGTTGATGAAGAAGGTGGAGTGCCTCAGCCACAGGCGGCGATTGTTGTCGCCGACCCAACTACCGGTCGGATTAAAGCTTTGGGTGGGGGACGTGATTACCGTAAAAAAATCGACGAACTTTTACGCTTTGTTACCCTGCGCCAACCTGGGTCGGCGATAAAGCCGATTATTACTTATGCTCCCGCTTTTGAAGAGGGAGTTCTGGCTGGTGCCGGTTCTACTCTTGATGATTCACCTTTTACAGGGCCCCGGGGATGGCAGCCAAAAAACTTTGACAACCAATTCCGGGGGATGATTTCAGTCAGAGAAGCACTATTTTATTCCTACAATGTTCCGGCGGTCCGTGCATTTCAAGCTTTGGGGACGAGAGTTGGAGCTGGCTACGCTGAGCGGATGGGTATTTCGACTATCGATCCTGCCGAGATCGATAACCTGGCCTTAACTCTCGGCGGTTTTACCTACGGCGTCAGCGCTATCGATATGGCTCAGGCTTACAGCGTACTGGCTAATGATGGGGTCAGGGTTGACCTCTATGCTGTAGAAAAGATTGAAGACCGGCAGGGCACAGTGATTTATGAACAACAAATTAATCCGAAACAGGTATTAAGCCCGCAAGCCGCTTTTATCGTTAATGATATATTGCAGGATTTTGTTAGCAAGTATCTCGGTCGAGCCCTGCAGATAGATCGCCCGGTAGCCGCCAAAACCGGCACTACAGAAAACTGGAAAGATGTTTACCTGGTCGCCTATACACCCAACCTGGTTGCCTCATTCTGGATGGGCTATGATGAACCGAAAACAGGCGGCATTCAACAGGGCTGGCGCTATTCAACCGCTTTTTTGCGTGAAGTTTTTCTGGAAGCGTTTAAGACCCTGGAGATCAGGAGTTTTATGCGTCCGGGCGGGATAATCAGAATGGAGGTATGCACTGTTTCCGGTCTGCGGCCGAGTGCAATCTGTCGGGCTGCAGGCACAGTAGGCAGCGATTACTTTATTGAAAAACATGCTCCCCGGATGGTCTGTGACCTTCACATCGATTTCCCCCCTGATCCCGAAGAACCGGATGAAAATGAAGATGGCGAACTGCCGGATGACCCAGCTGAAGAAGAGCCTGATGATGGAGATATTCCCCCGGAGGACGGAGATGATCCCGCTATTCCTCCTGGGGATGAAGAAGAACCCAGCGATGAAGATTCAAACGGTCAGGGAGATGGTGATGATAATGGTCTCATTAATTGGTGGGAAGAAATATTAGGGAACGATTGGAGCCGAGATTTAAATTAAAGAAACTAAAGAAAACGGTTTCGCCGCATTATTTCTTTTAACTGCTCTGCTTCTTCAGCGGCGAGGGACAAAAGCGGCAGACGGGGCGGTCCTCCATAAAGGCCGATCTGGTCAAGAGCCGCCTTCAATCCGGCGACTCCCCAGCGAGTAGTTACGGCATCGTTGATTTCGAGCAGGGAGAGCTGCATCTCTTTAGCCCTGTTGAGATCACCCTCGTCAAAGTGTTTTTGTATCTTTGCACATTCTTCAGGCATGATATTGGCCAAAGCCAGGGTGCCACCCACTGCTCCCAAAACCAGGGCAGGCAGAAGAAAATTGGCAGATCCGGCAAAAAGAGAAAAATCTTCAGCAGTATTGTCTATAATTTCACCGATCTGGACTATGTTGCCCGAACTGTCCTTGATGCCCACTATGTTGGGGTGCTCAGAAAGTGCGCATACCAGTTTAGAACTCATGTTGAGGGCTGTATTCCGGGGCATATTATAGAGTATTACCGGCAGGGATGAATTTTCGGCGATATGAAAATAATAGTTTTTCAAAAGATCGTCGTTCATACTGCCTTTAAAGTAGCTTGGGTTTAAGACCAAAACAGCATCGGCGCCGCAGTCTGCCGCCGCTTTGTTTAAACGCTCGGTTGCTTTTGCCGATTCACAGCCTGTGCCGGCAATTACCTTTTTCCCGGTGGGTGCAAACTCCCGTACAAACGAAAAAAGTTTAACTTTTTCTTCCCAGTCCAGCAGAACCGCCTCTCCGTTTGTTCCGGCAACAACCAGGCCTTGCAGAGAACTCTGCCCCCACCATTTAAGGTTGTCTCTTAAGGGAGGCCATTCTATTTCACCGTCTCTGTTAAAAGGGGTAGGAATAGGCGCATAAATGCCGCGGAACATATTAATCACCTAACTTGTTCAGTATTTGAACGAACTGATTGGTTTTAAATTTATATTAAAGAGGATTACCAATGAAATATCGTCAAGGCTGTATAAACTTCCCTGTTAAGCCCTGCAGTAATTATACACTAAAAACCCTACAATGGCAGCGTTGAATATGTTAAGATATGCTAGGATCGTTTGAAGGTATAAGGAGGTATACGATGGATCACCCGATCGATGCGCTGGGAGATATATGTCCAATTCCTATTATTAAAATTGAAAAGAAGCTCAAGGAAGCGGGAATTTCGGATCGGATTATCCTTGAATCGGACCACACTTGTTCAACCTCCAGTGTTGTCAATCACTTTAAGAAAAAGTACGATTATCCGACTGAAGTGATTACGGTTGATGAAGGCATATGGCATATTATTATAACTAAAACTTCATAATTTATAAGGGATGATTTTTTGGCACTGTCTGCCGCATCAAATATTAGCTACGGCAAAACACGTCAAATATACTGGAGTTTGCTTGTATTTGTTATTTATATATTATTCCTTGTGTTGATAAAAAATAATCGGGAAGCATCGGTGATAGCATCCTTTGGTTTTATTTTTGGCTATATTCTTCAGCGCTCCCGGTTTTGTTTCGCAGCCGGTTTTCGTGATATTTTTATGATTCGCAATACGGCATTAACCAGGGCGATCCTGCTGCTTTTACTGCTGACGAGCATTGGTTTCTTTTTTATTCATCTGATCAGGGGTGGTCTTTTACCCAACAATGGCATTATCTATCCGGTTGGTCTGCATACCGTTGCTGGGGGTGTTATCTTTGGTTTCGGCCTGGTCATTGCCGGCAATTGCGTTTCCGGTTGCCTGATGAGAATGGGCGAAGGCTATATTATGCAATGGTTTACTTTTGTTGGATTAATGATCGGTTCAGCCCTGGGAGCTTGGAACTTAGGATGGTGGGGTCCGCGGTTTATTGAAAATTCACCGAAGATTTTTTTACCGGACACTCTCGGTTGGTTCGTAACTCTTGCAGCATATATTATCCTGATTATTGTTCTCTATTTTTTCCTGTTCTGGTATGAATGTAGCACTCTAAAAGGGATCTCATTATTTAGCTTTAGAAAGGAACCCCGATTTCCCCCTGCAAAATCTTTAGGTCAAATGCTTTTCACCGGTCGCAACTGGTCTTATTCTTTTGGAGCTGTTGCTCTGTCTATAACAAACGTCATGACCTTATACATTTGGGGTAAACCTGCAGGGATAACCGGCGAGCTAACCCACCTTGCTGGTTGGCTGAGCTGTAGGGTTGGATTGTTGCCGTCTGACTGGTATTACTTCGAAAAGTTGATTTTTTTTGAAAGCAGACGCATTTACCTGGAACACCCCCTGCTATATCTATCTGCAGGTATTGTCATTGGTTCTTTTTTTGCGAGCCTGTTGCATCGTGAATTTCGGGTTCGTCACCCCAAATCTGCGAAATTTATCATTTCTGCATTGGTTGGCGGTATCCTGCTTGGTTACAGCTCAAGGGTGGCGATGGGATGTAACTTTGGTGGTTTTTGGGGTGGTATCAGTTCTTTTTCACTACACGGATGGGTATTCGGAATATTTATTTTTGTTGGGGCCTATTTAGGTGGAAAGTTCTTCATGCGCTATTTAATCTAAAGAAGAAGCTCCGGCTTCGCTGTCATCTGTTTAGCAGAAACCTCTTTCTTTAGAGCTGACCAGCTCAATAAAAGCTTTATGCGAACGTTTTTTTGAATTACTGCGGTAGAGTAAATTAAAGTCCTGCCGGAATTGAATGTTTTTTATGGGGATCGATTTTAAAATTTTGTGGCGAAGTTCTTTACGCAAAGCCATAGCCGGGAGCAAGGCAAGCCCCATACCCGAAGCGACAGCTGAAACGATTGAGCTGCTTGTGCTTAGTTCGTAAACTATATTAAAATCCTGCATAGAGAGCCCTTTATTAGCAACAGCTTGTTCGAATGTTGCTCGTATGCCAGAACCTTCCTCTCTCATTATAAGTGGTACATCCGATAGCTCCTCGAGGCTTATCGAAACTGTATCATGGTATTGCCCCGTACTGCTGGCTGCTAGGATCAATTTTGTCTGGGCAATTTTTTTAACAGTCACATCTTCGTTGGCCAGGTTTTCACGCCATTCCTGGCAGATCGGGCCTTCCACAAGGGCTATCTCAATTCGGCGACTGAGTAATTTTTCCAGGATTTGAACGGTATTACCCAGATCCAGCGTTATATTATAGCCTGGATGGCGCCCTTTATATATTAATAGTGTACAGGGAAGGGCTGAGTTGCCGGCCGTGCTTGATGCGCCTATAACTAAATCTTCAATTGGGTTGCGGTTGAGTTCAATCTCTCTTTCGATATTTGCCAAGAGGGCAATTAACTTCTGCGCTTCACCGTAAATATAAAGTCCGACCTCGGTGGGAGTGACCCCTTTATTGGTTCTGTCCAATAGTTGAACCTGGTAATGATCTTCCAGTTCCTGTATTTTTAAACTTATTGCCGGTTGTGTAACGAACAGCTCTTTGGCTGCCCTTGAGATGCCGCCAGCTTCTACAACCGTGCAAAAAGCTGAGAGATGGCCTAAGTCCATTACTAACCTCCTTTAAAGTTTTACAACCGCCGCTAGTAATAAATTGTTTTCAGATCAAGATCACTATAAAACGCCTCAAAAATCTGTATAACTTGGCTGCTATTACGTAAAGTATATCACGATTACTTATACCAATACAATATACTTATACAAACTCAGAGCTGACGCATGAAATAATTTAAAAATCGCCTGCGGATGAAAATCATGTTGTTACAGCTATTGCATATCATTTCATCGATTAAAACTGGTTTGTTGGAGACAACATAACCGTTATCGTTCGCTGCCGCCCTTTTTTTACACACTGCTGACCGCGACAGAGCAGACCGGTAGCGTTGCTTTTCTTTTTTTAAACAGAACAGCGGCGTTTTTAAGCCACCGCGCGGCTGGTCTTCCAATCATCTTCCTGCACCAGTCGCAATTGACCGGGTGATTCTGCCGTCAGGCGAAGCCTGTTTGTGTCCAGCACCCGGTGGGCCATGGCTGAGTGAAAGCTTTTTATGAACACCTGGATGCCTACTTTTCTGACCTGTTCAATTAAGTAAATCGAATGAAGGGCCATTTCATTTAACATCCGGCCAATATGCATCAGGTAGTGGCAGCCCCGCATCGCATCGAAGTCATGGGAAAAAGTATGTTCATAGCGGTAACCCTGATGCTTCTCTTTTAAAATGTTGTTCTCGTGCAGCCACCGTTTGCGGGCCGCCAAGTTGCAGTGTTCATGAACGTATTTCCGGTCAATCAGATCACTGGAAAGCCAGGCGTGGCGAGTAGTTTCAATCGTTTTAGCGCCGGCTTGATCGATCTTTTCCCAGCTTTCTTCACAGAGCACCAGATGAACGAGCATCGTTTTTTTACGTTTACCGGGACCAAACTCATACTCGACTCTCGTTGACCCAGCTAAATACCTGTTGTCGGCCCTGCCAGGTTTGCTCATGACGGCATTCACCTTCGCGATCTAAGCGCATCAACCCCTTCGCTTCCTGCCAAAGAGAAGGCAGTGCGCCTTCTTTGAGCACGATCATAAATTTCCACTTGTTCTTGCGGACAACTTCCATGACCGGTCCGTTTGCATAGAGCCCGTCCATCAAGAGGGTAAGGGGTAGTTTCGGAAACTTATTTTTTAGTCGCTTTGAGAGTCGGTAGAAGGCTTTTAATTCGCAGTCCTGTTTCCACTGCTCGTCGCTTTCAATTTTCTCAAGCTCCGGGCTGTTCTCTAAGAATTCACTGATCAAAGGCAAAACCATGCCGTTGGCAAAAAGCAAAACCGCCTCTAGAACATAAGCATAATATTGGTATTCTTTGTCTCTACCTTTAACTTTGCGCCGCAGGTAGCGCTCATCCCAGCATTGGTCCATCACGTATTTTTGCGTTCCGTCCATTGCCACCAGGTAGCGTTTTTTATGCAGCAAACTTATTAAAGGTCTTCTTGCGGATTAAGCGCTTGAGCATCGCGGTGTAGACGGTCTCGATCTAGTTTACGTCGATCTTTTCCAGCAAGCGGCACAGGGTGTTCTGGTACGGCATATCAACTAATTCAGGAAAGAGCGCTTGCAGATTTTCTAACAACTGCGGTGTGGTCATTTCCCGGTTCGCTTGCCGCCTGGAGTCGACGTGAAAAACAAACATCATCATTCCATAGAACATCAAAACGCTGATCTGGTGCTTGATTTTCCTCCGGCTTTCGCGGATCGTCAATGCGCGATAGTTTCTTTAAAAGCTCCGGCAGCAGTTGCCCGTAAACTTTAAGCTGTTCTTCGGCTATCAGCGGGACACTGGCCTCTTCTTCCACCGTTTTTAAGTCGCTTTTACGGTTCGGAAGGCTAAAGGTAGGCGGATAGCTGATGCCCTGTCTTTTCTGTTGTTCTTTCAGCTCCCGTTGTTTTCTTCTTCGCTCGTGGCGCTCTAAACTGACTGTGCTCATTTAGCAGCCCTGCTTTCGCCACGCAGGGTCGCTTTAAAGTCGCGGTGAAGCGGGTAGACATAGATCTGCTTGTGGGTTAAGGGCCTTTTTTTGTAGCGGTCCATACGGCCCCGCCCGGCGCTCTGCCCTAAAAAGAGCCAGTTCGCCGCCCGGTAGCAGGTGCCCCGGTACTTTTCCGAATCTACGAAGGTCTCAAGGAGAACCGGATTGTATCCGTAGCGCTCCAGCCAGTCGCTGGTGATCCGTTTGGCCGCCAGGGATAGAGTTTTGCTGGCCAGGTTCTTGATGCACACCCAGG
>JAUWPV010000045.1 GCA_030611385.1 Bacillota bacterium
GGCGAGCCGTTCCGTGATTTTGTAATCCGGGAAGAAAGTGATCGCGGTCTGCCCGGTTTAATCAACCTGATCGGCATTGAATCACCCGGGTTAACCTGCTGCCTGAGCATCGCCCGCCTGGTCGGCAGAATGATTCCCTGACGCATTAACTTTAACTGCTGATCTGCTGGCGCAGACGATCGAGTAATTCACGTTTTTTCTCTGCTTTAGCGTTCTGATAAGTTTCCTCGATATCGGCGGCAATAGCGGTTGAAAAACCATAACTACTTAATTCAGTCTTCATCTCATCCAGCAAATCATAAAAAACCTCGTCAACGCTGCTTTCCAATATTCGTCCGGCTTGGATATACTTGCTGGTTAGCATAAAGCGGTCTAAAGTGCCGTCCTGCTCCTGGCGACGATAATCTTCAAGGGCCCCAGTCAGAAGTGTATCCAGCCTTGTCAGGGCCTCATTTTCGAGAGATTTGAATAACGGTTCGTAATTATTGATAATGCTTTCCGGATCACTGCTGGCTTCAACTGGTTTGCTCACTTCAAAGTCATTAAAAAAGGCATCACCAAATTGAGACCGCAGTTGTCTTTCCAGGAAAGGGTTAAAGCCGAGCAGAACTGAGGCTGCATAGGCCAGTCCGGCAATCAGCACGATCGAAAGAACTACAATCGGCCATTTTTTTCTGCGTGGTCTTCTTCTCCGGCGGCGGTAAACTATTCTGCTCACTTAAGCCCCAACTCCTGTAATATGATATTGCTTTCCGCAAAGTTAAGAAAGTAATAGTAGACATCGTTTTCGGTGCGAGTTTGGTAGACCATTTTGCCTTCACCGGGCAGGACGACTGACTCAATCGCACTCGTGTCCCGGTTGTATAAAATATTGACCACTTCAAGGATGTCCCAATCATCGAGGCTGGTGTAGAGCTTATTATCCAGTTGATCAACTACAGCCATCAGTTCATCTGACGCCAGTGTCTTGCATTGTTCGAGAATTGCTTTCAGCAGATTTTGATTGCGGCGGATCCGGTCACCGTCCTGGCTGGTCGAGCCGGGTTCCGGTATGCGCGGGTTCTGGCGGTGGCGGGCATAGATTAAAGCCTGTTCACCCATTAAGAGCTGGCGCCCGGTTGGCAGTGCACCGCCTACCCGTTCGGCAAAGCCGGGAGCAATATCGACCACAACCCCGCCGATCAAATCGACAAGATCAACAAACCCTTCAAAGGTAATGCTGGCATAAGCATGCAGCTCAATTCCCAGCAGATCTTCAATCGTCTGCGTCGCTAGCCTGGCTCCGGCGTGGTAATCTTTCTCCGGTCCCATCCCGAAATAGTTGGCAAAGGTCAGATGATCCAATCCCGAATTCTTGTCGGCCCAGGTTTGTTCATTGATAAAAGTGTCGCGCTTAACTGAGATTAACGAGCTGTCGTAGGTCGCCATGTCATAGCTAATGATCATGATCACGTCAGATAATCCGTGGCTATCAAGCCCGAGCAGCAGGATGCTGGTATGAGTATCCGGAATCTCCGGCAGCCAGTCGCTCTCTTCCGGTTCTTCAATATCAAGCGGTACCGTAACATCCTCTTCAATATCGACCGGCACTGTAACATCTTCTTCAGTATCGACCGGTTCCGTAATATCCTCTATAATGTCAACCGGCTCGGTGGAACCATTTAGATTGCTGTACAGCCAAAAACCGGCTCCACCCAGGGTTAAAACTACAACCAAAACAATCCAAAAAACAGTTTCCGGTGACACTTTTTGCCGGCCAACAGTTCGCCGGTGATCATTACTTCTGTCCATACGCAAACCTCTTTTTTAATATTTATCCTGTTCATAGGTTGACGGACTGCTCAATAATGAGCGCCCGTCAACTAGATCATCACTTCACGCCTGCCTCTATAATAACTCTGGGCAGGGTAGAGTATTTATGGGTACACTATGCCGTAATTGTAGCATAAGTTCTTAAATTGTTTTACGCTTTACCCTGATCACGGTAATTGCAGTGACCAACAGCATAAAACCGGTCACAATCAGGTAGGTCACCATTAAACTCCCATCGGTAGATGGGGTGGCCGTTGGTTCTTCAGGGTGCACAGTCACAACGCTGGTAGCAGTATACCCGCCTTCGTCAGTGGTTACCGTAATAATGGCTGTTCCCGGTCCTACAGCCGTAACCCTGGCATCAGTAGAATTGATTGGGGTAACGGTGGCAACATTGCTGTTGCTTGAACTCCAGGTTACATCCCCGCCAGCCGGAATAACGGTAGCCCGTAAGGTATCCGAGGTACCGTCAACCAAACCAAGTGAGCTCAGGCTGAGAGATACTCCAGACGGATCTGAGGCCTCCGCCCGAACGGTAACAACGCAGGTATCGGTAAGCCCACCTTCGACAGTGGTAACCGTAATAATCGCTGTTCCCGGTGCCTCAGCCGTAACCCTGGCGTCAGTAGAATTGGTTGCGAGAACGGAAGCAACAGCCGTATTGCTTGAGCTCCAGGTGACATTTTTGTTGGTTGCGCTGGTTGGAGTAACCGTAGCAGTTAAGGTATCCTCATCATCAACAACCTGATCAAGAGAAGTCGGGGTGATTGATACTCCTGTCGGGCCGGATGCCGCAACACTGACAGTAACAACACAGGTATCAGTAAAGCCGCCGTCAACAGTAGTAACTGTAATAGTAGCCGTTCCTGGTGCCACTGCCGTAACCACGGCAACAGACGTAGTAAGCGCAGCAACGGTAGCCACAGCAGTGTTGCTTGAACTCCAGGTGACATCCCGATTGTTGGCGTTCACCGGTGTCACCAGGGCCGTTAGATTACCGGTACTACCAACAAACAAACCAAGCGTGGTTGGGGTGACCGATACGCCGGTAACCGGGATCACTGGAGGGGGAATCTGAGAAGGCTGAGCCCCGGCAATACTGCTAAAAGCGCTAGCGATGATCAAACATAATACCATTCCGATATACAGTTTTTTCATCAGTTAAACCTCCTTAAAACATTTTTCTCCCCGAATCAGACTAATCATGTACACATCTCAAACTATTATAACACATATTTCGCACATTTTGACAATAAAAAAATAAAATTTATAACTTTTTCCTTATTAATTCCAATTTCTTTGACCCTTTTCCATCGTATAGCTATAATGGATAAGACTAAAAAGAGAATCAGGAGCAAATATGCCCTTATTAACCCTATCACAAATCGAAAAAGCATACGGTACAGAAATCATTCTCACCGGAATAACACTTCAGCTGCAGCCCGGCGAAAAAACCGGACTGATCGGCCCCAACGGTTCAGGCAAGACTACTCTGCTCAAGGTTATCGCTGGTGAGATCGAGGCCGATAAAGGGGCTCTGCACCTGGCCCGCGGCGCAAAAATTGGCTATCTACCGCAGGAATCGCCAGCCATACCGGCCGGAACCCTGCGCGATCATCTGCAATACCCCCTGCGCCATATCTTTGCTCTCAAAGAAGAGATTGCCATTCTGGAAGGAGAAATAGCCGATCACGCCGAAAGAGAAGGCTGCTCACCGGATGAACACCTCGAGCGCTATGGCGTCCTGACTGCCCGCTTCGAAGAGCAGGGCGGCTACCAGGTTGAAAGCAGACTTTCCTGTGTGGCTCGCGGTCTTGGTTTCGAACTGACAGACCTCGATCGTGACATCTCCGCTTTCAGCGGAGGAGAAAAGACACGGGCCCGCCTGGCTGGCCTTCTTCTGCAGGATCTTGACCTGCTGTTGCTTGACGAGCCGACCAACTTTCTCGACCTGACCGCTCTCGAATGGTTGGAAAAATACCTGCACGATCTCGCCTCTGCTCTGGTGGTTGTCAGTCACGATCGTTTTTTTCTCGATCGGGTGGCCAACCGTATTTTCGCCCTGCAAGGACACCAAATCAGAAGCTATAGCGGAAACTACAGTGATTACCAGAGACAGCTGGAGAGGGAGAGCCTGAGTGCAGAGCGTGACTACCAAAAAATGCAGCTGCTTAAATCGCGTGAAGAGCGCCTGGTGCGCGAAGCAAAGTCTGATCAACGTTCCAAGCGGCAGGCCCGTAGCCGTCAAAAACGCCTCGACAAGCTCGAACCGGTCGACCGTCCCGAAGATCAAAAGAGCTTCAAGCTCGGTCTCGGTTACAGCGGCCGTAGCGGCCGTCAGGTGATTATCTTCGACCGGGTCGGCAAGTCATTTGCTGAAAAACCTCTTTTAAGCGATCTTAACTTCGAGGTTCGCTGGGGCGACCGCGTTGCCCTGATCGGACCAAACGGTGCCGGCAAGACTACCCTGCTCAAATTAGTAGCCGGATCCCTGGAAACCACTACCGGAACGGTCCGCCTGGGCCCATCAGTCAAAGCGCTCTACTTCGACCAGGAACAGGAAAAGCTCGCCCCCCGGCAAACTCTGCTTGAAACGATTACCTCTGCCTCCGAGCTAGATCCCAAACAGGCCCGCAACCACCTTGGCCGTTATCTTTTTCGAGGCGATGACGTCTTTAAACGGGTGGGCGATCTGAGCGGAGGTGAAAAAAGCCGTCTGGCCCTGGCCTGTCTTGCTTTGAGCAGCAGCAACTGCCTGCTGATGGACGAGCCGACCAGTCATCTCGATTTACTCGCCATGGAAGAACTTGAAAATGTCCTGGCCAACTACCCCGGTACCCTGATTATCGCCTCGCACGACCGTTATTTTTTAAAAGGTCTTGCTAACCGGGTCTTTGAGATGGATAGTGGGGAACTGCGCATTTTCGAATGCAGCTTTGCCGAATATCTTGAATTAAAAGAAAGCGCAGGAGCTCAACCGGGTAAAAATCAAAGAGATCAGCAGAAAGAAAAACGGAGGAAGCAGGAAGAACATCACTACCGTCAAAGCGGGCAAAAAAAACAACGCTGCCTTAAAGATGAACAGATTCGACTCGAACAGAGTATCAGTAAAACTGAAGAAGAAATCGCCCACCTCGAAACAACTTTTTCCAACCCCGCCCGGTATGGCAATCACACCCGCCTGGCCGAACTCGGCGACGAGCTATCAACAGCTAAAGCCACCCTGGTCGGCCTGATGCACCAGTGGGAAGAAATTGCCAATCAGCTTTTGTGATTACGAGTAGTATTGAATATGCAGCTTTTCCGCTGCTGCCAGCATATGCTTGTCGAAAGAAAGCAGTTTTGCTCTTTTCCTTAAGCACGTAACCAGAAAAGCCGTATCATAAGCAGTGCAGTCAAGTTGGCAGGCCAGATTAAATGCCTCTTCATACAATGCGCTTGTCGGTATATATTCATCAATTAATGCTGCACATTCAATAACTTTACTTTTAAGAATATCTTGCGTAATTGAACCTAATCTAAAATATTTCCACATAACATTTGCTATTTCGTAAAGATAGATAGACGGGGCAACAACCCATTCAGAATTTTCCAAGGCGTCAGCAACAATATTGCTATTAGAACGACCTAACGCCATCTCAATAGCTGCATTTGTATCGATTACAGTGATCATCGATCACGGCTCTCTCTAACCATCAAGACCGGGTCGGGAAGCAAATCTCCATTTGAAGGTGGATTTTGCAGCATTCTTTTGATCAAACTTAGTTTTTGTTCCTGGTGATTTTTATCCATATCCAGTGATTTTTCTAAAAGATAGATTGTCTCTTTGGTAATGCTGCTCCTTTTTGCTTTAGCGCGTTCAGCAATTTTTAGATAGATATGCTCCGGTAGATTGCGTACTTGTAGTGTTGGCATTTTTTGACACACTCCTCATATATTCTAATACTATTTTAGCACTTATCCTATTTGCATGCAATATGCACCAAACATGAATTCCCTATATTTAATAGATATGCTAAAATAACTTCATACGATTAGCCATGTTTACATTTCTCCCTGGCTGTAGCTATAATAAAGGCATAAAATATGGAAAAGCGGGGATACCATGCAACAGGCCGAAGCATTTCTGACAACGCGCACGGAAGAAGAAACCGCCTATATTGGTGAAATGCTGGGGCGGATATTAACCGAACCGCTAGTTATTGCCCTTAAGGGCGAACTGGGGGCTGGCAAAACAGTCTTTGTCCGCGGCGCCGCCCGTGGTCTCGGCGTGGCCGAACCGGTCTCCAGCCCGACATTTGTTTTAATGAAAATCTACCATGGCCGCCTGCCGGTCTACCATTTCGATTTCTACCGTCTTTCCCCGGATGAAGAACTAGGCGAACTCGGCTTTGATGAATACCTGCCCGGCAGTGGCATTGCCTTTATCGAGTGGGCTGAGCGCCTACCCGGGTTGTTGCCGCCCGATTATCTGCTGGTTCATATAGAACATTTCTACGACACTAAAGGCGAGGGACGTCGTCTCTGGTTTCATCCTTACGGCCACAGCGCTTCACAAATAGTTGAGACGATCATCGAAGCAATTGTCTGGCGCACCGACGGTTCTCTCAACACGCAGCCAACCCGATAATATTTCCGCACTCCCGGACCGAAAC
>JAUWPV010000035.1 GCA_030611385.1 Bacillota bacterium
ATTTTTTCGTCTACTAAGCGAACTAAATCCATGAGGAACCTCTGCCTCCTTCGGGGGGTTATTCTTGCTGAATACGAGGTTCCTCTTTCTATATGTCTTGCAGTCTTCCCTGCAAATACCTACAGTAACTTTACACTAACATTATCTGCTGTCACTCATCTGCACCTCTGGCCCTGTCCATACGAACTGCTTGCGGCTCAGTTTAAGTTAGTGTTTCGTATTAATTTGTTTTCTTCCGCCAGCGGGCGATAAAAAAACCGTCGAGATCGTGGCGATGCGGCCAGATATAAACAGCGCCGCTTTCGTCCTGCCCTTCCCGCAGGGCTGGCGGCAGGTGCGGCTGTAACGGCTCGTGAAGGAATTCACCATGGGAACATCCAAATTGTTCGACCACCTGAACAGTCTCTTCCGGCTCAGTGGTGCAGACAGAATAAAGCAGTCTCCCGCCTACCGGCAGGATTCCAGCAGCTGCGGAAAGCATTTCCAACTGCAGTTTCTGTAGTTCTTTTAAATCTTTCTCAGTACGGCGCCATTTTATTTCCGGCAAACGTCTGATCACGCCCAAACCGGAGCAGGGAGCATCGACCAGGATAGCGTCCGGGGCCGGAAGATTATAGCGGCCGATACTCCGGCCATCAGCAAGCAGAGGTTTGATACTCTGCAATCTGAGACGCCGGGCTGCTTTTTCGACCAGCTGCAGGCGGTTCCGGCGCAGTTCAACAGCATAAATCAAGCCACGGTCATGCATTAACTCGGCAATATGAGTAGTTTTCCCGCCGGGAGCACTACAGAGGTCGACCACAGTTTCTCCGGATTGGGGAGCTAACAGGGGCGCAATCAGACCTGAGCTTTCACCCTGGATCGTAAAGAGCCCCTCCCGGAAAGAAGCGGTCGCGGCCAGATTGCTGCCGGAGTTAAGGCACAGCATTCCTGGTATGAGGGGGCTTTGAATCACCCCGAATCCTTCATTATGCAATTTTCTGGTCAGTTCTTCAGGGTTATTTTGCAGAAGGTTCGGGCGAATCGAAACCGCCGGTTTCCGATTATTGGCCAGGCACCATTTTTCAGCTTCGTTAAAGCCGAAACTGTCAATTACCCTGGCAACCAGCCATTGCGGTTGGCTGTGCTTCAGGGACAGATATTCAAGCGGGTCCTGATCAGGATCCGGCCAGGGCAGTACTGTTGTTTCATCTGAAAGGCGTCTAAGAAGCGCATTTACCAAGCCGGCAACCCCACGGTGGCCGAAACGGCGGGCCAGGGCGACAGCTTCATTGACAACTGCGTAATCAGGTATGCGATCAAGGTAAAGTATCTGGTAAGCGCTGAGTCGCAGTAAATTACGTACCCAGGTGGTAAAAGTATCAGTTGGGCGGCGGGAAAAGAGGTTTATGGACCAGTCAAGGGTATTGAGCCGCTGGATTGTCCCTACAGCCAGCTGCATAGCCAGAGATCTTTCTTCGGCCGGCAGGTTTTGCAGTAAAGTCGGCAGGGCCAGATTCAAGTATGCTCCATCTTCCTCAACTCTGACCAGGGCTCGCAAGGCCGCTTCGCGCGCACTGCTCCCCGAAACCTTTTTTTTATCCACGGCTGCTACTCTCCGTCAAGGTGGTTGCCCGGCTCTATGCGATAGCCACAACAAAATGAACCGGCATCCATCATTTTTTTCCCGGCCGGCTGCAGATCAAGCAGTGTCAAATTGCCTTCGCCGGTTACTACAGTCAGCGAATCTTTGCCGACGGCTATAATCGTTCCCGGAGGCTGGTGAGTGCTATCGATTCCATCGTCCTCCGGTCGGGCGGCCCGCCATACTTTTATTCGTTTACCTTCAAAAGCAGTGTAGGCCCCCGGGCAGGGATTCAGGCCCCGAATGCAATTATAGATCTCGGTTGCGCTGCGGTTCCAGTCAAGCCGTTCGTCCTCAGGACTTAAGGGTGGGGCATAAGTCGCCTCAGCGTGTTCCTGGGGCAGCCTTTTAGCTGTTCCCGCAGCCAGGGCCTCGACGGCTTTCAGGAGCAGAGCAGCGCCCAGCACGGCGAGGCGGTCGTGCAACATTCCGACAGTATCAAAAGGTGAGATCGCTTCTTTTTCCTGCATAATAATGTCACCGGCATCAAGCTCCGGTGACATGGCAATAATCGATACCCCGCTGTATTCTATACCGTTAATGACCACTCGATGGATGGGCGCAGCACCGCGGTAAGCCGGCAAATATGAGGCATGAAGATTGATACAACCCAGGGGTGGCAGCTGCAGAACAGCGGGAGGCAGCAGTTGACCGAAAGCAACTGTAATGATCAGGTCGGGCTCTTTTCCCTTCAACCAGAATAGAAAGTTTTCTTCATTTATTTTTCCGGGTTGAACTACCTCTACCCGGTGCTTCAGAGCCCATTCTTTGGCTGGGGCGGGACGTACCTGGCCACCGCGTCCGCAGGGACGATCGGGTGGAACAACCAGCGCATCGATGCGGTGAGGAGATCGATAGAGTAGATCGAGCGAAGGCAGAGCAAATGAGGGTGTGCCCATAAAAATCAGTTTAAGTTGTTTCAAATTTTTTCCTCACCTTTTAGCTCTTCAGGATCAACCATGCGCAGGGCCTTAGCGGTGAATAGAATTCCGTCGAGATGATCCGTTTCGTGCTGCAAGATACGCGCTAACAGGCCTTCCGCTTCAAGACGCACTTCCTGACCTTTACGGTTTAAGGCTTTAACTACAACTTTAGTCGCACGCGGCACCTCACCATAACAACCGGGTAAACTGAGACAGCCTTCAATTCCGATTTCTTCTCCTTCGGTCTGATCACAACGCGGATTGATCAATTCATAAATAATTTCTTCGCCATCGGTAGCAATCAGAATGCGCTTGGACACACCGACCTGGTTGGCAGCCAGGCCGACACCATCGGCTTCCCGCATAGTCTCGATCATGTCGTCAAGCAAACGGACCACTCCGCTGTTAATCTTTTTAACCTCCTGTGTCGGGCTGTGCAGGAGAAGATGATTATCGCATAAAATTTTTCTGAGAGCCATTTACAACACCTCTAAATTAAATTATAGCACTACCAGTGGGTTAAAATCTACCGCCAGGCGTGTCGGCCAGGGAGGTTTATGGCTGTGGTATTCGCGGATAACTTTTTTTATTGCCGGGGCCAGCCTGGTCAGGGCTTCTCCTTTAAGAATGGTCTGGACCCGGTATTGCTCCTTAATTCGATATAGTGATGCCGGAGCCGGACCCAATATTTCGGCTTCACCGGCGATTGGTTCGAGCAGGCCGGTAAACCAGTTTGCCGCTTCGAAAACTGTAGCTTCATCGGGTCCTCTGAAGAGAAAGCGCAGCAGATCAGAAAATGGCGGGTAAGCAAGTTGGCGACGATTTTCCAGTTCCTGATCAAAAAACTCACGGTAATTATGACCGGCAGCGGCACGAATGCTGTAATGCGTGGGATGATAGGTCTGAACAATAACCAGGCCCCCGCGGGGGCCGCGGCCCGTGCGGCCGGCAACCTGGGTCAGCAGCTGAAAAGTTCGTTCCGGAGCCCTGAAGTCAGGCAGGTTCAAAGTGGTATCGGCGGCAACGACTCCGACCAGGGTAACCCCGGGGAAATCAAAACCCTTGGCAATCATCTGGGTTCCGATCAGAACACTGGCTTTATGATCCCGGAATTGCCGATAGAAATGTTCGTGGGCCTGGCGGCTGCTGGTAGTGTCGCTGTCCATGCGGATCAGAGAAGCGGAGGGAAATAGTTTCTTCATCTCGTCTTCAACACGTTGTGTACCGGCGCTGAAATAGCGAATCTTGATTCCACCACAGCTCGGACAGGTTAGTGGAACAGATTCTTCACGAGCGCAGTAATGACAGCACATCAGCTGTCGATCTTTATGCAGGGTCAGTGAAACATCACATGATGGGCAGCGCACTACGTAACCACACTCCCGGCAGAGCACAAAACCGGCAAAACCACGGCGGTTAATAAAGAGCAGGGCCTGCTCACCGCGTTCCAGGACACCGGTCAACTCCACTATGAGCGGACGGCTGAAGATGTGGCGGTGATTTTCTTTAAGTTCTTTACGCATATCGACTATCGTCACCGGCGGCAGCTGGGTCGGGGTAACCCGCTCTGACATGCTTAAAAGCAGGCCGTCTCCTTCAAGAGCCCGGTAATAGCTTTCCAATGATGGGGTAGCGCTGCCGAGAAGGAGCACTGCCCGTTGATGGCGGGCCCGCCACCAGGCCACGTCGCGGGTATGGTAGCGCGGTGCCTCCTCTTGCTTATAGGTAGTCTCGTGTTCCTCATCAATGACGATCAGGCCGATATTGTCCAGGGGAACAAATACCGCCGATCGCGCGCCAAGAACAACCCGGGCTTCGCCGCTTAAGATCGTCTGCCACTGTCGGTTCTTTTCAGCAACACTCAACCGACTGTGGATTACGGCAACCAGGCCTGGAAAGCGTCCTTCAAAATGTTCAATCATCTGCGGTGTAAGCGCTATTTCGGGAACCATGATCAGAGCAGTGCGGCCCTGCCCGAGGCAGTGAGCAATACTCTGCATATAGATTTCTGTTTTACCGCTGGCAGTAATACCGTGCAGCAGGATTCTTTGCGCTTGTGGAAGTTCGAGAGCTTCACTGACCTGTTCGAAACAGTTGGCCTGCTCATTACGCATAATCAGCGGTTTGGTAGATGGCGGCACTTTTTCTTTTTTAACCTGTGCGGGACGGCCGGCAGTTGATTTAACCAGGTCTTTTTTTTCGAGGCTGCGAATGATCTGACTGCTTATACCCAACCGGGCAAGTTCACTGCGCGATAAGGGGCCTTTTTCCAGAACGAGATGCAGCGCTTCCCTCTGGGCCGGGGCTCTGTCAAGATTTACTGTGGCAGCGGCAGGAGTTGCTTCAATCAGCTGAATAACTCCCGGCTGTTTGCCTTTGCGGAAAGAGGCCGGAATCATCGCATGGATGGCATCAATTATTCGACAGTAGCAGCGCATCGACAACCAGTGGGCCAGAGCTAGCTGTTCTGGAGTTAACAGGGGTTCGGGATCGGTAATCGCGATTATATCGCGCAGGGAGTCAATTGCTGTTTCCCGGAGCAAACGAATAACATAGCCCTGGGTGCGGCGGCTGCCCAGGGGCACAGTTACGCGCATACCGGGTTTTAAATCTTTCTGCATCGCGGAGGGAACACTGTAATGAAAAGGACGGTCAACGGCGTTGCTGACCAGATCGATTATTACTTCGGCATATTTGTACATCTATTTACCCCTATTTACCCCAATGAATTATTTTGATATGCTATTGTACGATGCTGATAAAAGAAGATCACCTATTGTTCAAATTATTTTTCCCGGTTAAACAGATAATCAGAGATAACCGCAACTGGCTGATTATGGCAGGAGCTATCTTCATGGTCAGTGCGATTGTTTTCTATTACAGCACCACTTCTACCCCGCCGGAAGCCGAAGAAACCCTGAATATCCAGTTAAAGCAGCTACAGGAACTCTTATCTTTTATATTGACAAATAAGCCTATTATCGGCGCTTTACTTATTTTTATGAATAATTTAATAACAATGGCCCAAATGCTGTTGCTTGGGGTTGTGGCCGGCATATCTCCGCTGATCACCCTGGGGCTCAATGGCGCCCTGGTTGGTGTGCTGCTGTCTTTGACCGTCCAAGAGGGTATTCCCCTGCTGCCGGTGCTGGTTTTTGGAATTATGCCGCATGGCTTTTTTGAACTTTTCGCTTTTTTCCTTTGTGGAGCCTTCGGTTTAAAGTTTGGTTATCACTGCATCGTTTCCCCTTTGCCGGGTAAAACCCGCATGGAAAGTTATCGCTACATTTGGAAAGAAGTAATCTCAGTTCTACCCCTGATCGTGCTTCTATTGATTGCAGCAGCTTTCATTGAGATGTTAATTACTCCGTGGCTATTTCAGATATTCTTATAAAAGTTTGGAAACCCGGTCGAGGATATAGTGGGCAAGCTGCTCTTTTTCCATCAGGGGCAGTTGTTCAACCACACCATTTTGAGCGATGATCGAAACCCGGTTGGTCGGAACGGCAAAGCCAGCTCCCGGTTCGTTTAAATTATTAACAACTACCAGGTCAAGGTTTTTTTTGAGAAGTTTGTCACGGGCATTTTCAACTGCGTTTTCAGTTTCGGCCGCAAAACCGACCAGAATATGGTCGCCTTTTTTCCGACCCAGCTCCAAGAGGATATCGCGGGTCGCGGCCAGCTCGAGAGTTAAGCTCGCTTCGCTCTTCTTCACTTTTTGCTCCGCAGAGTTCAGAGGGCGAAAATCTGATACAGCAGCCGCCTTGATCACCAGGCGGTTTTGATCATAGCGCGCAATTACGGCGTTATACATTTCAGCAGCAGTGGTAACTGCAAGTTTTTTTACACCAGCCGGGGTAGTTAAATTAGCTGGCCCGCTGACCAGGGTAACTTCTGCTCCACGCTCACTTAAAGCCCTTGCCAGCATGTAACCCATCAATCCGGTTGAGGGATTGCTTAAGTAACGAACCGGATCGAGCGGTTCACGGGTCGGACCGGCAGTAACAAGCGCTTTTACTCCCTGAAAATCTTTCGGCATCAGGACAGCCCGGGTGAAGGCGTATATATCGACCGGTTCGGGCATTCTCCCGTTACCGTAGACTCCACAGGCCAACTCACCTGTATCCGGCTCCATAATATAACATCCGTATGAGCGAAGCTTCTCCAGATTATCTTGCACAGCTTGATGCTCATACATATTGACATTCATGGAAGGGATAACAACTACCGGGCAGTCCGCCGCCAGGTAGAGTGTGGTCAACAAGTTATCGGCCAGGCCACCGGCCATCTTGCCGATTGTATTTGCCGTAGCCGGAGCCACTACCAGCACATCGGCTCCTTCCAGCAGCTCGATATGACGAATTTTATCGCTTGTCCGTTCGGTGTACATCCCGACATAAGCCGGCTGCCCGGTCAGGGTTTGAAAGGTCAGGGGCGCTACAAATTCCGCTGCGGCCGGAGTCATAACCACCTGGACATCGGCGCCGCCACGCACAAAAAATCTGGCCAGTTCGGCCGCTTTATAGGCGGCTATGCCGCCAGTTATACCCAATATTACCTTCTTCAAAAAGAACACCCCTACTTGATTCCGTCGCGGATACGTTCATACTCGATATTTCCTAATGCAACTTCGTGCAGAGCAGTTGTAACATCCTTGCGATAGTCCTGTTTAATGGTTTTTTTGCTGCCGTTACGCAGTTGGCGTCCTCTTTTGGCTACCGCAATAACCAGGGTATACTTGCTGTCTACCCGGGTTAAGAGTTTATCAATTGAAGGGTAAATCATTCTTATTCACCTCCCCTTTCAGGTGGACGGGCTCCGCGGCTAACTTTACAATTTTCAGCATCGAGAATTGAACTGATCAAGGCCGCCGCATGCTCAACCAAATCATTGACCACAACATAATCATATGAGACAAATTCATCCATTTCCCGACGTGCTGTTGTCAGGCGTTGTTTAATTTTTTCTGTGCTTTCAGTGCCCCGACCGGTTATTCTCTCTTCCAATGCTTCCATTGAAGGTGGCGCCAGGAATACAGATACCGAAGCCGGTATATTTTCTCTGACCTGGGCAGCCCCCTGGACATCTATTTCCAGAATCAGGTCTTCTCCACGACCTAGCGACTCCCGTACTGTCGCTAGGTGGGTTCCGTAATAATCATCGTGAACAATCGCCCATTCAAGAAAAGAACCTTGCTCAATCATCTCTTTAAACCGGGGGACTGTAGTAAAGTTATACTCCCTGCCTTCTTCCTCTTCGGGACGGGGCGAGCGGGTAGTCGTCGAAACTGAAAGCTTGAGGGCTTCCCTTACCATAAGCAAATTGCGACAAACTGTGCCTTTGCCAACGCCAGATGGTCCAGAGATGATTAAAAGAACTCCTTCAGCCATCAATAACCTCCCAACCAATCATTCTAGATCTGTGCTTTCGCTGTTACTGTCGCGGGCCTGCATGCGGTTTTTGACTGTCTCGGGCTGGACTGCCGACAGAACAATATGCCCGCTGTCGGCTACTATGACCGCCCGCGTACGGCGCCCGTAAGTAGCATCGATTAGTTTGCCCCGTTCGCGGGCTTCGCTGATCACTCTTTTTATCGGCGCCGATTCAGGGCTGACAACAGCAATAATGCGGGTGGCTGAAACAATATTGCCAAACCCGATATTGATCAACTTGATGGCCACGGTTTAACCCCTTTCCCTTTACTCCAGGTTTTGAATCTGTTCGCGTATTTTTTCCAATTCTGCCTTCAATTCTACCACCAAATTGGTCATTCTGTAGTCTGCTGCTTTTGAGCCGATTGTATTTACCTCGCGAAACATTTCCTGCGCAATAAAATCCAGCTTGCGCCCGGCCGGATCAGAGCCGGTTAAGTTAGATCGAAAAGCTTCAACGTTGCTCTTAAAGCGGACCAGTTCTTCATCTACACCCATTTTCTCAACCAAAATGGCACATTCCATCAGCAGCCTTGTTTCCTCAAATTGTCCGGCCAAAAATTCGGCAAATTTTTGTTCTGTGCGCCGTCGGCAATCTTCTTTTGCTTCTTCAGCCCGAACAGCAATAATGGCGATCATTTCCTCCAGTCGACCGCACCTTTCCAGTAAATCACGGCATAGGTTTTCGCCTTCGATCCGGCGTTGATCAAGCAGTTTAGCCAGAGCTTCTTGCAGGGCTTCGCTGACTGCCGGCCAGATCTGTTCTTCGGTCAGAGTTATGCTGCCCGGTTTAAAAAGTTCGGGCATCTGTAAAAGATGTTTCAATTTTACTTCATCGGAGAGCTTCAGTCGTCTGGAAAGCAGCTGCAGTGCCTGATAATAGTCTTCGGCTAAATCATAGTTCACTTTAACCTGGCGTAGGCCGGCAGGCATATCATCCATAACCAGGCTTACGTCAACCCGCCCTCTTTTGATCGATTCCAACAGCATACGGCGAATGCGATCTTCCAGGGGATAGAGTTCGCGCGGGAGCCGCAGGGAGATATCGGCATAGCGGTGGTTGACTGAACGCATTTCTGCTGTAAAGGTGAAGCCGTCATGGGTGCTGCTGCTGCGACCGTAGCCGGTCATACTGCTGATCATAACATCAATCCCCTTAGCTGCTTTAATACTGCGTTAATATTAACATCAAACCGGAGGGATCTCAAATTGTAAATGCAGCGAGCCCGGTTGCCATGTAACCTAAGAAGAATTATACTGAATGCCGGGAGTGGAAGCAACTATGTCTTTTGACACATTGATCATGAAGGCGGTTACTGATGAGCTGCGGACCGCGCTAACCGGCGCGCCGGTACAGCGAATCTATGAACCTGAACGGGGTGTGGTCATTATTCATTTGTACACCCAGGGCCAGCAGCCCGCTCTCTTAATCTCGATTGACACAAAATATGCCCGGATTCACCTGACCAGCAGTCGTTACCGGAGCCAGGAGCAGCCATCACCTTTTTGCATGCTGCTGCGCAAGTACCTGATCGGAGGCCGGGCAGCTTTATTTACCAATCCTCCCCTGGAGCGAATTCTGGAAATATCCTTCGAGCCTCCGGAAGGAATGCCGCCGGTCAGGCTGATCGCCGAAATAATGAGCCGTCGCAGTAACCTAATTCTGATTAATAACCAAGGGATTATCCTCGGCGCTGCCAGAATAGCTTCGTGGGATAAAAATCCAAAACGGGCCATCATGCCCGGAGAAATGTACCGGCCGGCGCCACCACAAGAGAAGCTTAATCCACTCGAGATGGATCAGAAAGTTTTTTCTGCTAGTCTGCTGAGATTAATTGAGAGCGGAAACAACCCTGAACAAGCGCTGCTCAGCACGGTTGGAGGGATCAGTCCGCTTACAGCAAGGGAACTGATCTACAAGAGTGGTTGGGATACTGCCGCATCGGGAGAATATATCCGGCAGCTTTTTGAGGAAGCCAGAAATTTATTTTCCGAAAGCAATGCAGTTAAACTGCAGCCGGTAATCCTGCCTGCCCTTAGCATTTACGCGGCAATGCCTCTGACCCACCTACAGCATGAAGAACAAATAGAATACAGCAGCGTCAATGAGATGCTCGATTACTATTACAGCGGGTTGATCAAATCCAGCCGGGAAAAGTTTTTAAAGGAGCATCTGAATAATGCAGTGAACCGGCGCCTGACAAGCCTGAACAAGAAACGGCGGGAACAGGATAAAGAGCTGCAAGCAGCGACGAAAGCACCACAATATCGCCTCTACGGTGAACTGCTACTGGCTTATCGCGACCGGGTACCCCGGGGGGCTGATAGCGTTGTCCTACCCGATTTATACAACCCTGAAGCTGAGATTGTTGTACCGCTTAATCCATCGAAATCGGCGAACGCAAATGCACAGAAACATTTTAGCCGTTACCAAAAAGCCAAAAAGGGACAGGAAGAGATCCGGAAGCAGCTTAAAAAAACCAGAGTTGAGATTGATTACTGTCAGGAAGTGCTTTTTACCATTGAAAACAGCACTGATGCATCGCTGGAAGAGATCCGGCAGGAGATTGGTGAGGCCGGTTTTTTGCGGAAGAAACAAAAAAGACAGCAAAAAAGCACCGCCGCACCACAGCCGCTCATCTATAAAACATCATCGGGCCGAACTATTTTGGCCGGTAGAAATAATCGGCAGAACGACTATATTACCTTCAAAGCAGCTGTGCGACGCGACACATGGTTCCATGTGCGTCAGTTGCCGGGAAGTCACGTTATTCTGAAACAAGCCCCCTACCCTCCACCACCGGAAGATATTGAAGAAGCGTCTTTTCTGGCTGCCTTTTTCAGCCATGGTCGGGAAAGTGGTGCTGTAGCCGTCGATTATACCGAAGTGCGCCATGTGCGGCGGCGTCCGGGCGGTAATCCGGGGGCTGTTTTCTACGAGAATTACGAGACAATTACCGTCAATCCACAGGATCAGCGTTTAAAGGATTTTTTTAAGCTGACCGATTGATAACAAGCGAGTCTGGCATCCTGCATCCCCGCATTATTGTAACGAGGGTGCCTCAATACCCATAGCATCATAAAGCTCAACCTGCCGCTTGGTCATTTCACCAAAGCGCCTTTCACAGCCTGACTGCTCGAAACACTCGATAACATCGAACTCGTCG
>JAUWPV010000048.1 GCA_030611385.1 Bacillota bacterium
GCCCAGAACTTGAGACAGGCCCAACTGTTTACGGGCCATTTTTTTATACCCCGGTTATTGGAAGGGCATGCCGTTTCAAAAGTGGTATCCCGGTGGAAGGAGATTGCTTTGGCGGGGCAGTGTTCTGCACAGATAGTACAAGTGCGGCAAAAATTCGCTGCGCCAAAGGTAACGGGCTGGTCTGTTTCAAGGGGAAGATCCGTTAAGACTTTACAGATTCGCATCAGTGAACCGTACCGGGGGTGGAGCAATATACCATGCCTTCCCAATTCACCCAGGCCGGCATCGATGGCCAGGGGAACACTGAGACTCGTATCATTGCCCATGGCGATGGCTTCGTAGCCCAGACCCCGTATAAAGGCTGCCGTCTTGGATGCCAATTCGGCCATCCGGGAATAGCCCAGACCCACGGCGGCTCCAGCCAGTGGTGACGGAGAAAATTTTGCTAGTTCCCGATCCTGGGGGACCAGCATCACAATTACCCGGTTTAGCCTGGTCGGAATGATCTTTGCTTCTGCTGTGATGGCCGGATGCTCATGGGTCGGTGAAAAAATAATGGGAAGGCCTTCTTTGTCGGCAGCATAGAACCACAACTCATTAATTGCTGTTATCCCCACCGCAGCGGCACCGAAGAAATGGGCTGCTCGTTTCAGATGGCTGCTGTTTTCCCGGGGAGATCCCGCCCAGTGGTGGCCTCTTTTTTTTAGTTCCGCCTCCACCGGTCGGCGTTGGCCTGGCGCTTCCACCCAAGCCATGAGTGGCGCAGCATCATAGGGCCGGTAAGAGGACCAGGCAGCCTCGCTGAAGGCATAGTTGAGCTGCCCGTAACCGGGCCTTTCATTAAGCATATTTTCGGTAGCAACGGATGCCTGCCGGGCACGCCAGTCTTCGCCTCCCATCTTTTCTTTCACAAAACGGGTGCTGTAAAAAGCGGCTGCCCGTTCATCAAAGCGCCGCAGGCTTTTATCCACCCCAAAGGGGGATTGTTCATATGGAGGGTGTTCTGCTTTTTGCAGTTTGAAATCAAAGTTGAGGGAAAAACTATTTTCTTCCACGGGGACAGCTCCTAACCTGGTTGAATTTACGGTTATTGGACGATCAGGTTTAGAGGACGGGGTTGTTGACAACACTACCGAACTTACAATGATCTATATAGAAAAAGATTGCCAACAACCCCATCCTCTAAACAGTTAAGCAGGAATATTCAAAAACTACCGGCAGAAATACAGGGCTACAACTGCTTAGATTATGATCAGGGCGATGGCTACAATACATACTATCACGCCAAGCGTCTGGGAATGGGTTATTCTCTCTTTAAAAAACAGCATGGACAAAACAACAGTAGCTGCCGGGTAGGTACAGACCAGCACGGCGGCGATATCCACCCGCGTCAGGGAAGTGGAAACCAGATACAAAACATTAGCCAGAATATCCAGGAAACCGGATAAAATGGTAATCGGATGCCTGATGGGGTTGGGCAAAGGCAGCCGCTTATAAAGCACAATGAGCAGACCCACCGCAGCCGCAGCCAGCTTACCAAAAATAAGCGGGCTAAAAATATAACCCGGTTCAATACGGGCTATGAAGATGAAGAAACCGCCAAAGGCCAGCCCTGAAAGTACTCCCTGAACTAAGCCATCGTTTATCTGCTCTTCATCCGCCGCCTCTGCCCTGGTCGTCAGCCAGATACCAATTGCTGCCAGGATAAAGCCGGTTAAGGTTATAGCGCCGGGCAACCCCTGTATAAAAGCAGTATAGATTACCGGCACGGCCGAGGCTACTACAGCCGAAGCAGGGGCAACAACACTGGCCCGTTTGTAGGCCTGGGCATTATAAAGGGTGGCCAGGCCGATTGACCCGAAAATACAGGCCAAAACAGCATTGATTATGCTCTTTACTGTGGGCAGGCCTTCCCTCCACAACAAGGCCAGCACAGTCATCACAACAGCGCCGACCAGAGCGGTAAGCAACAATACCTGGTAGTGGTTTAAACGCCGAGTGGCAACCCCGCCGCTAAAATCTGCTCCACCATATAATACTGCAGCAATAAGAGCATAAAGAGCGCCCATTAGGTGTGAGGTCAATTAATCAATCCTTTGCAAAGAATCTTGTAGCGTGTTAACTAATATGTGATGAAGCCAGATAGTAGCAACCCTCCTGGCCGGTTTCTTCGAGCACACATTTAAAGCAAACATTTTTGAATATTTTCCCAAGTATTTTCTCGAATGGCTCCTCGCGACGCGAGCACCAGAACGAAGCAACTCCTGCCGGGTGCATTATATTGGCTATTAATTTAAGACCGCTTTCGCTATATAGAAACTCATTTGACGGCAAACTGAGCCAGCTGCTGCCGTTATCTGTATCAACCATAATCAGATGGAAGCGGTGGGACTGATCCTTTAAAACCGCCATCGACTCTTCTTCGAGCAGACTGCGGAAATCACCTTTAAATAAATTAACGCGCTGATCATCGAGAGCTTTACCATTATACTCCGCGAACCAGGTACGACACCAGCAGATAACGGCCGGCTCAATTTCAGCCACCACAACCCGCGCCAGATCTTTGCAGGCCAGTGCTTGCTGAAGGCTATAGCCGACGCCGAGCCCACCGAGCATAACATTATATGGACTCTTTACAGATGAGGCAACCAACGCCAGTGCTTCCCTGACCGCCGCCTTTTCGGAAGCCCCGTTGTAGGTAGCCATCAGAAAAACACCGTTGTAGATAATCTCGTACTCCTGCCCACGTCTTTGAAGCTGCAGTTCGCCTTCCAGTCCACGGCAGCGCTCGACCACTTCGGGCAGCTCTTCAAAACAAGTCATCGTCTGTAATCCCCCATGTAACTGCTATCGATTAAGGAACCGGCATACGGTAAACTCCCTACACCGTCCCCTAGACATACTTAACGGTTAAATATATAAATTACGTCGGCTAAAGATAAATATTCCCCCACTGTAGAGGGCCAGGGCAATACCGGCAAAAATCAGGTAAACAGCTACCATGGATTGCTCTCCGGTGACGATTTCTTGGGGATTAAAAAGGGAGTAGAGTGTTAAATATTCAAGCCAGGGGTAGTTATTACTTATATTTCTTAACATGTTGATTATAAAAAAGAGAATCGGTATGCCGCCCCCCAGGGCCAGGGAATATTTTGCCTCATTAAAGATGCAGGAAAAGAAGAAACATATTGAACTGATTGCCAGTGACAGCAAAATGGTGACTATGTTCAGTTTAAGGAAAGCCGTGGTATCCATATCTCCGGGAAACACGGCTTCACTGATCACTAACCCGGCAGCTGTATTTAAAACCAGCAACACCGTTAAACTTAAGGCCATGTAGAGCGCCTGTGTAGTGATAATCTTTACCCGGGTATTGGGGGTGGCCAACAGGTAGGCCATCGAGCCGCGATCCACGTGGGCAGCCACCAGGCGGTTGGCCAGAATAATGCAGTAGATCATTGGAAACATTACAGCAATAAACCCGTAATAATAAAGAGCTATAAAGGTAATCAGGCTGGTGGCGGCTCCACCGTACCCAAAGGCATCCATCATTCCCTGAGGCATAGTCTCCATGAGTTGGTTCATCGCATCGATGTTCTCCGGATCGTACATCGAGATCATGGTATACATGTACATAAGCAGGACAGCAAAGAAAATTACAAAAATGACCCAGTTAGATTTAGCGGTGGCTTTAAATAAGGCAAGATTCATCAGGAAATCGCCTCCCGACCATAATATTTTAAAAAGGCCTGCTCCAGGGTTTGTGTGACCACATCAAGACCAAGGACCGTGCATTTGGCCAGGGCGGCTGTAAACTGTGCGTAGTTGCCGGAAACAAAAACTTCGACTGTATTCTTGCTGATTCTGCCGATCTTCAAACCGGCTGAACGTAAGCGCTCCAAATCTGATCGTGATCCCAAAGTAACCAGGTAAGCCTTGTGTTGGGACGATTTGAGCGAATGCATGTCTTCCACGGCAACCAGCCTGCCTTCCCGGATAATCCCGGTCCGGTCACAGGTGCGGTAGGTCTCCTCGAAGTTATGCGAGGACATCAGGATAGTTTTGCCCCGCTCTTTTTCTTCAAGGATCAGCTCGATAAAGATGTTTTGCATCAGTGGGTCCAGGCCGCCGGTCGGTTCGTCTAAAATATATACAGCCGGATCATGCATAAAAGCGGTCACTATGCCCAGCTTCTGTTTCATTCCCTTGGACATCTTCCGAATTCTACCCGTCGGATCCAGCTCGAACCGTTCGATCAGGGCATTGCGGTGTGAATTGCCCCTGGTGCCCCGCAGATCACCGATTAAATTTAAGAACTGCATGCCGCTCATTTCGTCAAAAAAGGCCATTTCCCCCGGCAGGTAGCCCAGATGTTTTTGTATTATAGCGTTGTCAGCCCAGCAGTCCAGCCCATTAATGGTGCACCTTCCCTGGCCCGGTTTTGTAAAACCCAACAAGTTGCGGATGGTTGTGGTTTTACCCGAACCATTGGGACCGAGAAAACCAAACACCTCGCCTTGTCCCACGGTAAAATTCAGGTCGAAGATGCCTTTGCCGCTGCTATATATGAAAGTCAGGGATCGGATATTGATCATAGCTCGAGCCCGTTGCCGTTTAGGTGAAGCGTCGCTTGGCTGTGGTTCTTCCACCGGTCTTATAAATTTGCCCTTTTCCCATAAGCCGTCAATTATTTTCCCATCCGGACCGGCATATTTTCCATAACCATCTCTCTTGCCATCTATAATTTCACCTTTATAGATGCCGCCACTGGCATAAACGATTACTCCTTTACCGTACGGCTTTCCTTCTTTCCATTCGCCCTCATATTTTGTTCCATCAGGCAGTAGCAGTTTGCCCCATCCGTGGGGTACACGGTTTTTAAGTTCGCCCCGGTAATTTCCTCCGACCCAGGGAATGCTCTGTTTATCCAAAGTCCGATCATTTCTATCCATTTTGAGCGCTCTATCTCCTTATAATTGATTCTGCCAACTATGATTCTGCCGGCCTTTAGGCAACATTTATTTTATTTGGTAATTCTCTGTAAAATGAAAAACCCCTGCATTTTCTCTTTTTAGGTATGCCAATATGCCAAAGGAATTATTGGCATAAAAACACTTCTTCCCTTTTACTTGTCTGTTTTTCCTGTTATCATCATTAAAAGTCCCTTTAGAGGAAGAATCCTTAGGCAGAGACGTTTCTCGGGAAGTTCTCTGAGAAGTCTGGCGGCAAGGTGGCTGTTGGCAAGGATCGCTTGTTAAATGTGAAGAGTTTAAATGCAACTGGTGTCGTAATTGTTTGCGTGGCTATAGCTTATGCATTAAATCGATAAGAACAGGAGAGGGTGCTAATGCATGAAACTTTATGAATTAGCTTTTACGGGCTATATCTATAGTTCCTTTACCCCTTTTAATCTGATCTTTAAAGCTTTTTTTAAAGATGTTACCGGCAGGCTCGATTTATTAGAACCAGGGCATCGGAAATCCTTAATCGTATGGTTAAGCAAAGGGGGCTACCGGCAGTTTACTCTTGAGTATCATCAAGCGGTTTCCGACATAATATTGGCCTGGTATAAAGAGGGCCATACCGAGAAGATTCCTCAGGACAAAATGCTCTGGGAGCTAAACGACAAGGAACTTGAGGAGATAACCTATATTTTCGATGCGTTAGCCGGAAGAAAAGTTTCCCAAAAGGCCAGGGGTGGCAAATCGGTTTCTGTAAAAGTGGGGCCGACGGGCGCTTCAAAAATACTCTTTGCCTTAAGGCCTGAAATTGCAGCGCCCTGGGATGAAGCAATCAGAATTGGTTTGGGTTATGATGGCAGTGGGGTTTCTTATCTGGAATATTTGCGAAGAATAATAATCGAAACAGAAGATTTAACAGTATCGTGCAGCAAAAACAATATCGAACTACTGCAAGTGCCTCCGGTAATCGGAAGAAGTGATTCTACGATTACCCAGCTTATTGGGGAATATTTTTGGGTTACCGAAACAAGAAAATGTTATCCACCCTCATCAGAAACAATTCAGTGTTGGGCCAAATGGGGTCAATAAACTGATCATATTGCCCGGTATCGACGGAGATGTTGCCCCGGTAATCTTATAAAAACTTATTTTTTATGATCTGTGTAAAATCTAGGATGTCGGCTAAATGTTTTTGAAGAATGCCGAAGACAATTTCCGGCTCGATTTTGGTGTAATTATGAACCACTACATT
>JAUWPV010000008.1 GCA_030611385.1 Bacillota bacterium
GTTAATATGCAGATTGAATTGATCACCCCGATCGCGATCGAAGAAGGTGTGCGCTTCGCTATTCGCGAAGGCGGCCGCACTGTCGGCGCTGGAGTAGTCACCTCAATCACAAAATAAGCAGGGGATTAGAGGATACACGGAAGCAATGAAGTAAAAGGTTGCCGGAGAAATTAAACCGGGGAATTTTTATGGAGCAGCTCTGATACAATCAGGCAACAAGGAGGATTCATCCATGGTTAACCAAAAAATCAGGATCAGGCTGAGAGCTTTTGATCACCACCTGCTGGACCAGTCTGCCGGTAAAATTGTTGAAACGGCGCGACGGACCGGAGCCGATGTTTCCGGGCCGATACCTTTACCGACAGAAAGAAGCCTGTATACGGTCATTCGGGCACCGCATAAATATAAAGACTCCCGGGAGCAATTCGAAATGCGCACTCATAAGCGTTTGATTGATATTATTGAACCGACTCCGGAGACTATCGACGCTTTAATGAGGCTTGATTTGCCAGCCGGTGTGGACATTGAGATTAAGCTCTAACTGATGGGCGGGAGGTATTTGTGGTTATGAACAAAGCAATCTTGGCACGTAAAGTAGGAATGACTCAGATCTACAATGAACAGGGACGGGTAATTCCGGTAACAGTACTGGAAGCAGGTCCGTGTCTTGTCGTTCAGGTAAAAAATAAGGACAATGACGGTTACAGCAGCATTCAGCTCGGTTTCATAAATAAGAAAGAACAGCGTGTAAATCGTCCGTTAAAAGGTCATTTTGTGCGGGCAAAGCTTAAGCCGCTGCGCTACCTGCGTGAATTTAGAGTTGATGATCCTAACGGGTACAAACCCGGTCAGGAGATTAAAGCAGATTGTTTTTCAGCCGGCGATTATGTTGATGTCAGCGCAGTTGCCAGGGGAAAAGGGTTTGCCGGTTCGATTAAGAAAATGGGATTCAGCGGTGGTCCGAAAACACACGGTTCACATTATCACCGTGGTCCCGGTTCTTTGGGCTCCGTTGACGCGGCGCGGGTCTTTAAAGGACGCCGACTCCCCGGCCGGATGGGTGGCTGGCGGCGCACTATTCAGCGCCTTTATGTCGTGGAAGCCGATGCGGAGAAAAATATTTTACTGGTCAGGGGTAATGTGCCCGGACCAAGGGGTGGCCTGGTCGAAGTTAAAGAGACGGTGAAAAGCAAGTAAACGGCTAGCCCAAAGAAAGGAGATGCCCTGAATATGCCTAAATTATCGCTTTACAATAGAGACGGTGAACAGGTCGACGAGATCGAAGTCCAGGCTGGAATATTTGAAGCTCCGTTTAAACAAGGAGCACTCCACCAGACGGCTGTTTCGCAGGCGGCAAATCGCCGGCAGGGTACGGCATCAAGCAAGGATCGCAGTGAAGTACGCGGTGGTGGCAGCAAACCGTGGCCGCAAAAAGGAACCGGCCGAGCCCGTCATGGCAGTATCCGCTCCCCAATATGGGTTGGCGGCGGCGTCACTTTCGGCCCGCATCCACGCGATTTCGGCACCAAGGTACCGAAAAAAATGCGCCGTGCTGCCCTTAAGTCTGCTCTGAGTGACAAGGTTAAGGAAGGGAAGCTTTTAGTTGTCAACGATTTTGCTATCGATACGCCGCAGACAAAAAAAATGGTTGCCCTGCTCGCCAAGTTGAAAGTAAGCGGAGGAGCCCTGATTGTCAGCGATCAACCCGATCTGAACGTAATCAAGGCGGCGCGTAACCTGCCGCGGGTCAAGACTATTCTGGCCCGGCAGCTAAACGTGCTCGATATACTTACCTATAACTATCTGGTTATGAGCAAGGCGGCAATAGAGCAGGTTGAGGAGGTGTTCGGCGGATGAAAGATGCAAGAGATATCATTATCCGTCCTCTAATCAGCGAGAAATCTTCCGACTTGATGGAAGAAAACAAGTACACCTTTGTTGTTTCCGTCAGAGCGAATAAAATTGAAATTGGGCGTGCCCTTGAGGAGATTTTTGACGTCAAAGTTAAGGCGGTCAATACAGCAAACTTTAAAGGCAAGAAGAAACGCCTGGGTCGTTATCCGGAAGGGAAGCAGCCCAGCTGGAAAAAGGCGGTTATTACTCTGGCTGAAGGCAGCAAACCGATCGAGCTGTTTGAAAGCCGCTAGTAGAAGGAGGGTGTATTAAATGGCTGTAAAACGTTTTAAACCTACTTCGCCGGGGCGGCGGTTTGCCACCGTATCGACGTTTGAAGAAATCACCAGAAAGGAGCCGGAAAAATCACTCCTGGCCCCTTTAAAAAAACAAGCTGGCCGAAATTGCTACGGCAGGATCACCGTCCGTCACCAGGGAGGCGGTCACAAACGCAGCTACCGGATCATCGATTTCAAGCGGAATAAAGATGACATTCCGGCAAAAGTTGCCGGTATCGAATATGATCCGAATCGTTCGGCCAATATTGCCCTGTTGCATTATGCTGACGGGGAGAAGCGCTATATTCTTGCGCCGCTCGGTTTAAGGGACGGGCAGATTGTGATTTCCGGGATCAAGGTAGAAGTGAGACCGGGCAATACCATGCCGTTGCGTTCGGTGCCGGTAGGCACATTTATCCATAATATCGAGATGAAACCGGGACATGGCGGGCAGTTGGCCCGTTCAGCCGGAGCCGCGGCCCAGTTAGCGGCGAAAGAAGGCGATCGCGGACACCTGCGGCTTCCTTCAGGTGAGGTGCGCCTGGTGCCTTTAGACTGCCGGGCCACAATTGGTCAGCTTGGCAATATCGAGCATGAAAATATTACTATCGGCAAAGCCGGTCGCAGCCGCTGGCTGGGTCGGAGGCCGACAGTGCGCGGCTCGGCAATGAACCCTTGCGATCATCCCCATGGTGGTGGTGAGGGAAAAGCGCCGATCGGGCTAAAACGGCCGGTAACCCCCTGGGGCAAACCAACCCTGGGCTATAAGACCCGTAAAAAGAACAAGGATTCGGATAAGTTAATTGTCCGCCGCCGTAAGAAGTAGTCGGGATCCGGTGGACAGCGCTGCTCCGGCAGCAGTTGGTCCGGTTTCCGTCTGAAAGGGAGGTTGTTTTCAATTGTCGCGTTCACTTAAAAAAGGCCCCTATATCGAGGCCAGCTTGATGAAAAAGATTGAGCAGATGAACGAAAAGGGAGATAAAAAGGTTATAAAAACCTGGTCTCGCCGTTCCACTATATTTCCCGATATGGTCGGACACACCATTGCCGTTCACGATGGTCGCCGGCATGTGCCTGTCTATATCAGTGAAGATATGGTTGGACATAAGTTGGGCGAATTCGCCCCGACCCGCACCTTCCGGGGGCACGGGCATCATACCGAACGCTCTACCAGTTTAAAGTAGGGCAGAGGAGGCAGGAAGACTGATGGAAGCAAAAGCACATGCCCGCTACGTACGCCTGGCGCCGCGTAAGGTGAGAGCTGTTGTTGACCTTATTCGCAGCAAAAATCTGGATGAAGTTTTGGGTATATTACGCTATACACCGCGTCGTGCTGCTGAGGTAGTGGCCAAGGTGGTTAAATCCGCGGCAGCCAATGCCGAGAATAACCTGGAGATGAAACGTGGTTCGCTATACGTTGACCAGGTTTATGTTGATGACGGCCCGACCCTTAAAAGGGTTCAACCGCGGGCGAGGGGAAGACGTTTTATGATTTTGAAACGAACCAGCCACATTACGGTTGTAGTTAAAGAAAGAAAGGGGGTCTAGTCGTGGGACAAAAAGTAAGCCCCATTGGTTTTCGGATCGGAATAACCCGTGATTGGGACGCGCGCTGGTTTGCCAGTAAAAATTATAAAGAGCTGCTGCACGAAGATTTTAAAGTTCGTGATTATCTCCAGAAAAAGCTGGAGGGTACTTCTCTATCGCGGATTGAAATCGAACGGGCAGCCAGTAATTTACGGATCAATATTCACACCGCCAAGCCGGGTATGGTCATTGGCCGTGGCGGAACCGGCGTCGAAGAACTGCGCAAGCAGCTGGAAGCGATGACTGAGAAAAAAGTGCACTTAAATATTATCGAAATAAAGAAGCCTGAGCTGGATGCAAAACTGGTTTCTGGAAATGTCGCTTCACAGCTTGAGCGACGGATTGCCTTTAGAAGGGCGATGAAACAGTCTGTTTTTCGGACCATGCGCAATGGCGCAAAAGGCATTAAAATTGCGTGCAGCGGCAGGCTCGGTGGTTCCGAAATGGCCCGCAATGAAAGTTATCATGAAGGATCGGTTCCCCTGCAGACACTACGCGCCGATATCGACTATGGTTTCACAGAAGCCCGAACCACTTATGGGCGGATTGGGGTTAAGGTTTGGATCTATAAGGGTGAAATATTACCTTCAAAACCGAGCAAGGAGAAACCTGCGGAGGAGGTAGACAGCAGTGTTAATGCCTAAGCGGGTTAAATATCGCCGCCAGCATCGCGGTAGGATGAAAGGTCGGGCCAAAGGCGGCACCGTTGTCCAGTTTGGTGAATTTGGTTTGCAGGCCATGGAACCTTCATGGATTACAAGCCAGCAAATTGAAGCTGCCCGTATTGCCATGACCAGGTTTATTAAAAGGGGCGGTAAGGTTTGGATTCGCATCTTCCCTGATAAACCGGTCACTGAAAAACCTGCCGAAACCAGGATGGGAAAAGGTAAGGGTTCACCGGAATACTGGGTAGCCGTGGTCAAACCGGGCCGGATAATGTTTGAACTGGCCGGTGTAAGCGAGGAGCTGGCCAAGGAGGCCCTGCGCCTGGCAGCAAACAAACTGCCGATCAAAACCAAGTTTGTGAAAAGAACTGAAGCGGGTGGTGTGTCTGAATGAAAATAAAAGATGCGCGTGAACTTAATGAGCAGGAGCTGGAAGTAAAAATCAAAGAGTTGAAGGAAGAGCTCTTCAATCTTCGTTTCCAGCAAGCCACCGGTCAGTTGGAAAATTATATGCGTATTAAAGAGGTCCGCCACAGTATTGCCCGGGTTAAAACTGTGCTCAGGGAACGGGCCCTTAGCTGAGCTTAAAGAAGAAGGGAGGCCCATCGGTTTGGAAACAGGAAAACGTAAAGTACGCAGCGGCCAGGTAGTCAGCGACAAAATGGATAAGACTAGGGTGGTAGCGATTGAAAGAGTGACCCGCCATCCACTGTATGGCAAGACTATCCGCCGGACAAAAAAGTACAAGTTTCACGATGAAGCAAATGAATCCCGAGTAGGCGATCTAGTGCAGATTATGGAAACCAGGCCCCTGAGCAAGGATAAAAGGTGGCTTTTGGTAGAAATTGTGCAGAAGTCGAAGCTGTAAGATTCTCTTTCCGAATAGATAGTCAGGAAGGGAATGAAAGGAGAGGCAACGATGATTCAAAGCGAAACCATCTTAAATGTAGCTGACAACTCGGGAGCAAAAAAGATCCTTTGTATCAGGGTCTTGGGAGGATCAAAGCGCAAATTCGGCCGGATTGGCGATATTATTGTTGCTACGGTCAAGGAAGCTACCCCGGGTGGAGTGGTTAAAAAAAGTGAAGTGGTCCGGGCCGTAATCGTACGCACGAGCAGCCGGCTTAACCGTAGAGACGGTTCCCATATTCACTTCGATGAGAATGCAGCAGTAATAATAAATGAACAGAATAATCCGCGGGGTACCCGTATTTTTGGACCCGTTGCCCGTGAGCTGAGGGAGAAAGATTTCATGAAGATTGTTTCCCTGGCGCCAGAAGTGATTTAGATGTTCAGTATGGAGGTGGCGAAAAACCGGTGGAAATGAAAAAGTTGTCTGTCCGTCGTGGGGATAAAGTTATTGTTCTTTCCGGAAAAAGCAAAGGGAAAAAGGGGAAAGTGATCGCAACTTTTCCCCGCCTTGGTAAGGTTAAAGTGGAAAGTGTAAATTTGATTAAGAAGCATGCCAAGCCGACGCGTAAGGTCCCTCAGGGGGGAATCAGGGAGATGGAAGCAGCATTCCCGGCATCAAAAGTCATGGTTGTCTGCCCGGCCTGTAGTAAACCGACCCGGGTTGCCCGAAAAATACTTCCTGATAAGAGCCGGGTGCGCACATGTCGTAAGTGCGGCGAATCGCTGGATAAGTAAGGAGGGTTAAAGCTAAGAAGATGTCACGAATGAAGCAGAAATATCTGGAAGAAGTAAGACCCGCCCTTGTGAAGCGGTTTGCCTACAAGAACAAACTACAGGCGCCGCGGATCGAAAAAGTAGCAATCAACATGGGCTTGGGTGAAGGAAAAGAAAATCCGAAGATACTGGATGCAGCGGTAAGCGACCTCTCGATTATAGCCGGTCAGAAACCGATTATAACCCGGGCGCGCCGTTCAGTGGCCAGTTTTAAAGTTCGCGAAGGTATGCCCATTGGTTGTAAACTGACTCTGCGTGGTGTCCGCATGTATGACTTTTTGGACAAACTTTTTAGTATCGCCCTGCCCAGAGTCAGAGATTTCCGGGGTATATCACCGCATTCTTTTGACGGGCGTGGTAACTTTACCATTGGTATCAAGGAACAGTTAATTTTTCCCGAGATTGAATACAGTAACGTGGAAAGGGTTCTTGGCATGGATATCACCATTGTGACCACCGCCAGGACCGATGAAGAAGCACGCGAGCTTCTGGCTTTGATGGGCTTGCCCTTTCGGGCAGCTTAAAGCCGGTGCTTTCGCGGAAGTTTAAGGAGGGAAAGGATGGCCAAGAAATCATTAATTGCCAAGGCCAAGAGAGAGCCCAAATTTACAGTCCGCGGCTATAATCGTTGCCACATCTGCGGCAGACCGAGGGCTTACTTACGTAAATTCGGCCTGTGCCGCCTTTGCTTTCGTCATCTGGCCAACGAGGGGAAAATTCCAGGAGTAAAAAAAGCCAGCTGGTAGATGATGAAAGAATGAGAGGAGGTTGTTATTGCCAATGATGACAGATCCGATTGCCGATATGCTGACACGTGTGCGTAATGCCAATACCGTGCGGCATAAAACAGTGGAAATACCTGCTTCGAATGTGAAGCGTTCGATTGCGGCCATTATGAAGCAGGAAGGTTTTATCAGGGATTTTGAATTTATCAAAGATAGCAAACAGGGCGTTTTGCGCGTTCATCTGAAGTATGGCCCTAAGCAGGAAAGAATTATCAGCGGCTTGAAAAGAATCAGCAAGCCCGGTTTACGGGTCTACATTAAGAAAGATGAATTGCCCAAAGTCCTGGGAGGACTGGGGATAGCTGTTATTTCCACCTCTCATGGTTTAATGAGTGATCGCCAGGCCCGGGAAACCGGAAGTGGCGGCGAAGTTTTATGCTATATCTGGTAGCATAGCGAGGAGGTTTACCGATGTCTCGAACCGGTAAAAAACCTGTCGTTGTACCTGATAAGGTTGAGGTACAGCTTGACGGAAGGTATATTGGTGTAAAAGGTCCAAAAGGGCATCTCTCTATGGAGCTGCCCCGGGACATGATTATTGAACAGGAAACAGGCTGGCTCTTTGTCAGGCGGCCATCCGATAGTCCGCAGCACAGGGCGTTACACGGCCTGACCCGGACCCTCATCGACAATATGATTACAGGCGTAACTGAGGGTTATAGCCGTAAACTCGAACTTGTCGGTGTTGGTTACAAGGCTACACTGCAGGGCAGGAAACTGGTCCTGAATGTCGGCTATTCTCATCCTGTTGAGTTCGATCCCAGCGAAAATATGGAAATAGAGGTTCCCAGTGCCACTAAGATCGTGGTTAGGGGTATTGACAAGCAGAAGGTGGGTAACCTCGCTGCAGTTATTCGCAAGACCTTCCCACCCGAACCTTACAAGGGCAAGGGTATTCGTTATGAAAATGAAGTCGTCCGCCAGAAAGTTGGTAAAGCGGGCAAATAGTCACCTGGAGGTGTAATATTGTGCTTAAGGTAAAATCGCGTTTAATCAGCCGGAAGCGGCGTCACCGCAGAGTTCGGACTAAAATAAGCGGAACACCGCTACGTCCCCGGCTGAATGTATTCCGTAGCAGCAAACATATTTATGCCCAGGTGATCGATGATCAATCCGGAAAAACCCTGGCTGCTGCCTCCAGCCTCGATCCAAAGCTGCGTTCGGATCTGCCCAGCGGCAGTAACCGTGAGGGTGCCCGTAAGGTGGGGGCGTTGTTGGCCCAACGGGCCGTTGATCACGGTATTAAAGATGTAGTATTCGACCGGGGTGGTTACCTCTATCACGGCCGGGTCAAAGAACTGGCTGAAGGGGCCCGTGAGGCCGGGTTAAACTTCTAGAAAGGGGGAATTGCACGGGTGTCAAAGATTGAACCATCACAAGAGTTGGTAGAAAAAGTAGTCAAGGTCAACCGTGTGGCCAAGGTGGTCAAAGGCGGGCGCCGTTTCAGTTTTAATGCTCTGGTTGTAGTCGGAGATAAGAATGGGGTAGTCGGATCTGGAATGGGCAAGGCCGGTGAAGTGCCAGAGGCGATTCGCAAAGGCATCGAGGATGCTAAGAAGAACTTGATTCGCGTGCCCATGGTTGGAACCACTATCACCCATCCGGTAACCGGTCGTTTTGGTGCCGGAAAGGTTATGCTCAAACCGGCTTCCGAAGGAACAGGTGTCATCGCCGGCGGTCCGGTGCGTGCGGTCCTGGAACTGGCTGGAGTAAGGGATATTCTCACCAAATCTCTCGGCTCTTCCAATGCGATCAATGTTGTTAGTGCAACAATGGAAGGTTTAAAATCGCTCAAGCGGGCTGAAGAAGTAAGTGCCCTGCGCGGTATCGAAGTAGAGAAGCTGCTCGGTTAAGGAGAGTTAACTGCTATGGCAAAAAAAATAAAAATTACCCTGATCCACAGTCCGTTGGCCTGTAAACCGAACCACCGCCGCACAGTGCGGGCACTAGGTTTAAGGAAAATTGGCCAGTCTGTAGTTCATGATGATACGACGCCAATCAGGGGTATGGCCAATACAATTAATTACCTGGTTAATGTTGAAGAAAGCGATTGATTCAAGTTGCTGTATAGAGGGAGGTGTAGCCGATGCGTTTACACGAATTAAGGCCTCCTGAGGGAGCCAGGAAAGCGGCTAAACGTAAAGGAAGAGGTATGGCTTCGGGTTTGGGTAAGACTTCCGGCCGGGGACAAAAAGGACAGGGATCCCGCTCGGGTTCAGGCATACGCCGCGGATTCGAAGGCGGCCAGATGCCTTATTTCCAGCGCCTGCCAAAGCGCGGTTTTACCAATATATTTAAACAAAAGTGGAACATCGTTAATTTAAGCGATCTGAGTAACTTCAACGAGGGAACCGTAGTTACACCGGCCCTTTTGCTGGAAGCGGGACTGCTAAAAAGTCTGCGCGATCCTCTTAAAGTGCTCGGTAACGGTGAACTGGAATATAAGTTGGAGATACATGCTCACCGCTTCAGTAAGCAGGCTCAGGCTAAAATTGAAGCAGCTGGCGGAAAGGCAGAGGTGATTTAATTGCTGGAAACAGTTCGTTCAGCGTGGCGGATTAAAGAACTCAGACAGCGTATCCTTTTCACCCTGGCTATGTTTGTGGTTTTCAGGGTTGGATCGGCGATTCCTGTACCCGGTGTTGATGCATCCAGGTTGGCGGAATTTTTCCAGCAGGATACCATCTTTGGGTTTGTTAATATTATCGGTGGCGGAAACCTGAGCAACTTTACGATCTTTGCTCTGGGTATTATGCCTTACATTAACGCTTCCATTATCATGAACCTGTTGACGATAGTTATACCGAAACTTAAGGAATGGAGCCAGGAAGGTCCCGAGGGCCGCAAAAAAATATCGCAGATTACCCGCTACAGTACTGTTGTGATTGCCGTTATTCAGGCCTTGGGTCTATCAACAATTATTGCCGGTGAAGCCGTCCTCGATAAAACCCTTCTTTCTTATGCGACGATTATTATTTCGTTGACGGCCGGTACCGCTTTTCTGATGTGGATGGGCGAACTGATTACTGAAAAAGGAATCGGTAACGGTATCTCGCTGATCATTTTTGCCGGTATTGTCGCCGGATTCCCCATTGGTGTGGCCCTGGCAACGGAACAGTACCGCTTCGGCCAGATAAACTTGCTGGTCATCATTGTCGTGCTGATCATGCTGCTTGGTCTGATTATCGGCATTATCGGGCTTGATCAGGGTCAGCGCAGGGTTAACGTGCAGTACAGCAAGCGCGTAGTTGGTCGGCGTATGTACGGTGGTCAGGCTACGCATATTCCGATGAAAGTAAACCAGGCAGGGGTTATTCCGGTTATTTTTGCTTCGGTGATTTTAAGTTTTCCGCAAACCCTGGTTAGCTTTATCCAGCATCCGCTAGCACAGAGAATTGCTGCCAGCCTCAGCTGGGGCACGAACCTGAACCTGGTTTTATATATGACTCTGATCATTCTGTTTGCTTATTTTTACACCGCGGTTCAGTTTGATCCTTTCCAGGTAGCCGCTAATATCAAGAAGTATGGCGGATTCATCCCTGGCCTACGGCCGGGTCGCCCGACAGCCGAGTACCTGGCCAGGGTAACATCGCGCCTGACTACAGCAGGGGCATTTTCGCTCGCATTCATAGCTGTCTTCCCGATTCTTTTAGAACGGGTTACGGGGATGAACATTATTTTCAGTGGCACCGGCCTGATTATTGTGGTCGGCGTGGTCCTGGAAACATTCAAACAAATCGAAAGCCATATGCTGATGCGTAGTTATCGTGGTTTCATGAAATAGAGAAATGGTATGATCAAACTAAAATCGACGCGCGAAATAAAATTGATGCGGGAAGCGGGTAAGATCGTAGGCGAAGTGCTGCAGGAGATGGAGAACTCGATCAACATCGGTATAACCACCGCTATGCTGAACAAGATCGCCGAGAAACTGATCCGCAGGTACGGGGCCGAACCGGCTTTCTTGGGTTATAATAATTATCCGGCATCGATATGCACTTCCGTCAATAACGAGGTTGTGCATGGCATACCCGGCTTGCGCAAGCTTGAAGAGGGCGATATAATCAGCATTGATGTCGGTGTACGCCTGAAGGGATATTACGGTGATGCTGCTGCTACTTTTGCGGTAGGGAAAATATCACCGCAGGCCCGAAAATTGATTAATGTAACGAGGATGTCTCTGCAGAAAACCATTGAGGTAATGCAGGCGGGTAAGCGGCTTTCAGATCTTTCTCATGCGGTCCAGGCTTATGTTGAGCAGAATTCTTTTTCAATAGTCCGTAATTATGTCGGTCACGGTATCGGTGAAGAGATGCATGAAGAACCACAGGTGCCAAATTTTGGATTACCGGGCCATGGTCCTCTACTGCAACCGGGAATTGTGTTGGCCATTGAACCGATGGTCAATGCCGGCACCTGGGAGGTCAAAGTGCTTGAAGACCAGTGGACTGTGGTGACCTGTGATGGTAGTCTCTCCGCTCACTTTGAGCATACGGTGGCACTAAGTGAAAACGGGCCTGAGGTGCTTACCTCTTCCAGCCTTTCTTAAGGGGGACGAAGTGATGGTAGAACTAAAGCCGGGGCAACTGGTCCGTTCTCTGGCCGGCCGTGATAAAGGCAAACATTATCTGGTGCTCCAGGAGACAAGTCCTGTTTATGTGCTTTTGGTCGACGGGCGCAGCCGCCCGGTTGACCGGCCAAAAAAGAAAAACAAGGCTCATCTTCAGCACTACGAACGCAAGGCAGATTTGGGGGAGCCGCCTGAAGTTGACACTTTGAATGATAGTCAGGTAATCAGATGTTTAAAAGAACTGATACCGCTAATCGAAGCCCCCGCTGAGGAGGTTTAACTGGTAACATGAGCAAAAAAAAAGATGTGGTTGAAGTTGAAGGCATTGTGGTTGAACCGCTGCCGAATGCTATGTTCCGGGTTGAATTGAAGAACGGGCACAGGGTTCTGGCTCATGTATCGGGGAAGATCAGAATGAACTTTATTCGTATTCTGCCGGGTGACCGGGTGTTAATTGAACTATCGCCTTACGATTTATCTCGGGGGCGTATTACCTATCGTTACAAGTAAGGAGGCTCATGATCATGAAGGTGAGGCCCTCAGTAAAAAAAATGTGTGAAAAGTGCAAGATAATCCGGCGCAAGGGCAGGGTTGTGATTATTTGTCAAAACCCGAAGCATAAGCAAACGCAGGGATAGTGATCGCGTATATGCCAAGAGAATTACTTTTTAAGGAGGTGTTAAATTATTGGCCAGAATTGCAGGTGTAGACTTACCGCGTGACAAAAGAGTGGAAGTTGCGCTGAGCTATATTTACGGTATCGGGAGAAACCGGGCGGTGGCGATCCTGTCCCACACTGGGGTTAGCCCCGACACAAGGGTCAAAGATCTGACCGAAGATGAACTCGGTAGACTGCGTGAATTTGTTGACAAGAACTATAATGTCGAAGGTGATTTACGCCGTGAGGTCGCTTTGAATATCAAGCGATTGGTCGAAATCGGTTGTTATCGAGGCATTAGGCACCGGCGTGGTATGCCGGTCAGGGGTCAGAAAACCAAGAATAATGCTCGCACTCGTAAAGGCCCTCGCAAAACAGTCGGCATCCGCCGCAAGACATAGGATTTGTGGAGAAGGGAGGAAATAAAATAAATTGGTCAAGAAAAAAGGTACCCGCACTAAACGGCGAGAAAGAAAGAATGTTGAACGCGGGATTGCTCATATTAAATCGACTTTCAACAATACCTTTATCAGCATTACCGATGTTGACGGAAATAGTATTTCCTGGTCCAGTGCTGGCAATGTTGGCTATAAAGGATCCCGTAAATCGACACCTTTTGCCGCCCAGCTTGCTGCTGAAGCTGCAGCCAAGGTGGCCATGGATCACGGGATGAAACAGGTGGAAGTATGTGTTAAAGGACCGGGTGCCGGGCGCGAAGCGGCTATCCGCTCACTGCAGGCTGCCGGCCTGGAGGTTAATGCGATTAAAGATGTCACGCCGATACCGCATAATGGTTGTCGTCCTCCGAAAAGGCGGAGAGTTTAGTAATTCTATTTAAAGGAGGTGTAACATTATTTAAATGGGACGCCACACTGGAGCAGTTTGTCGTTTGTGCCGCAGAGAAAAAGATAAGCTTTACCTCAAAGGAGATCGCTGTTATTCTGTTAAATGTGCATTGGAGCGCCATGCTTACCCGCCTGGAGAACACGGCCAAGGCCGTCAGAAGTTTACCGAATACGGTCAACAGCTGCGCGAAAAGCAAAAAGCGCGCCGTATTTACGGAGTAATGGAGAGACAATTTCGCCGCTATTTTAAAGAAGCTGACCGCCGTAGAGGGGTTACCGGTGAAATATTATTGCAGTTATTGGAAAGCCGCCTGGACAGTGTTGTCTATCGCATGGGATTGGGAAGATCCCGTGCCGAGGCACGGCAGTTAATTAACCATGGTCATTTTCAGGTTAACGGCCGCAAAGTTGATATTGCCTCTTTTTTAACCAGGGTCGGCGATGTTGTTGCCGTCCGGGAAAGGTGTCGAAACAAGCCGGTATTTAAACTAATTGTTGCTGCAAGAGAGCAGCAGGGAGTTGTAGGCTGGTTGGAAGTGGATCATGAAAAACTGGAAGGACGGGTTTTAAGGGTGCCGCAGCGTGAAGAAATTGACGTTTCGGTAACTGAACACCTTATTGTCGAACTTTATTCCCGTTAAGTGAACAGTTAACCCTCAATATATCAAACGAGGAGGGTAAATAGGATATATTATGATTGAAATAGAAAAGCCGAAAATCGAATTTGTAGAAAAAGATGATCAGAACAATTATGGTCGGTTTGTTGTTGAACCTCTGGAAAGAGGATACGGCACTACCCTTGGCAATGCGCTGCGTAGAATACTGCTGTCATCACTGCCAGGAGCAGCGATAACTAATGTAAAATTCGACGGAGCCCTGCATGAGTTTTCCAATCTGCCCGGAGTGTTGGAAGATACGATCGAAATCATCCTCAACTTAAAGGCCGTTTCTTTGAAAATACATTCTGATGAACCGCAAACTCTGGTTTTGGACACCGATAAGGCCGGTGTAATCAAAGCGAAAGATATCAGAGTGTCTTCTGATGCGGAGATTTTAAACGGGGAACAGCACATCTGTACTTTGGAAGAAAATGCCAGACTCTATATGGAAATGACTGCCATCAATGGACGGGGTTACGTTCCTGGCGAACGCAATAAACTGCCGCAGCAACCAATTGGTGTAGTACCTGTGGACTCGATGTTTTCACCGATGCGTAAAGTTAATTATCAGGTTGAAAACACCAGGGTTGGACAAGTAACCGACTACGACAAACTCACTTTAGAGGTTTGGACCGATGGCAGTATCAGGCCTGATGAATCGATCAGCCTGGCGGCAAAGATATTGAGTGCCCATATTGCTCTTTTTGTCAATCTTGCAGAGCAGGTTGATGAGGTTGAGATGCCTGCTTATCCCCCGGAAGAAGACCGTAAGCGGATCCTTGATATGACCATAGAAGAATTGGATTTATCGGTGCGGTCATACAATTGTCTCAAGCGAGCCAGCATTAACATGGTTAAGGAATTGGTTTGCAAGACAGAGGATGAAATGATCAAAGTACGCAACCTGGGTAAAAAATCGCTGGAAGAAGTTGAACAAAAGCTGGATGAGCTTGGGTTCAGCTTCAACAAGAGTGGAGAGTAAGCCTTTAAGGAGGAAGTAGAGCATGCCCTATCAGAAACTGAGCCGAAAAAGCGGGCCCAGGCGAGCCCTTTTACGCGGACTGGTTACATCGTTTTTAAGGACAGGCAGTATTGAAACAACTTCAGCCAGGGCAGCGGCAATTCGTTCGCTGGCCGAGAAAATGGTCACCCTGGCCAAACGGGGGGATCTGCATGCCCGCCGCCAGGTTCTGGCCTACTTACTGGATGAGGATGTGGTGACTCTTCTTTTCGAGAAAATCGGCCCGAAAATGGAAGGCCGGGAAGGCGGCTACACACGTATTATCAAAAAAGGTCCGCGCCGTGGAGATGGAGCACCAATGGTTATTCTGGAACTCGTGTCCGAGTAGTTGACCAATGGTTAACCGTCCTGAGATAATAGTCGAAGCCAGAAATTTGGCCTATCATTACCCAGGTGAAGAAGCAACTTCTTTTCCTGCCCTTTCCGGGATCAACGTGGCCGTTTACAGGGGAGAATATCTGGCCCTGATCGGTCCGAACGGTTCCGGAAAAACTACTTTACTGAAGCTTTTTAATGCCCTGCTGGTCCCTTCGGATGGTGAGGTACGGGTTGAGGGTGTTTCTACGATAGATGAAGTGGAAATACCCCGGATTCGCCGAATCTGTGGAATGATCTTCCAAAATCCCGACAATCAGCTTGTAGCGACAACAGTCGAGGAAGACATTGCTTTTGGTTTGGAGAACCTGGCCCTACCCTCTGCTGAAATCAGGCAGAGGGTAGGTGAGGTGGCCCGCATGCTGAACCTGGAGCATCTGCTACAGCAGCCACCCCATTTACTTTCCGGTGGTGAAAAACAAAGAGTGGCTATAGCCGGTGTTTTAGCGATGCAGCCAGGTTGTATCCTGATGGATGAACCGACTGCAATGCTTGATACGGCTAGCCGCCGGGATGTAAATGACATGGTCCGCATGCTCAGGCAGAATCATAATATTGCAGTGGTTCACGTAACCCATTTTCCGGAAGAGGCGGCTTTTGCTGAACGGGTTATTGTCTTAAATCAAGGCAGACTGGTCAGGCAGGGTCCTCCGAAAGCAGTGCTGACAGACCTTTCTCTTCTGCATAGTCTTGGATTACAAAGTACAGCCGCAAGCGAACTGGCTGCTTTGCTTCGTGAAGATGGTTTCGAACTGCCTTCACAATTACTACACAACCGGGAGCTGGTTGACAGCCTATGTTCATTGGAACTGAAAAGCTGACCTATACCTATATGTCCGGTACCCCCTTTGCCGCAACAGCTTTAAACGAAGTCTCTTTCAGCCTGGGAAAGGGCGAAATTACCTTGATTATCGGACCTTCCGGGTCAGGCAAATCAACCCTGATTCAACATTTGAATGGACTGCTTAAGCCATCCTCCGGTCGGGTATATTTTAAAGGGCAGGCGATTGGTTCGGATAAAGGTGAGCTGCTTCGCCTGAGGCGTCGCATCGGCCTTGTTTTCCAGATACCCGAAGAACATTTTTTTTCGGAAACCATATACGATGAAATCGCTTTTGCTCCGCGCAATCTCGGCCTTGCCGAGAGCGAAGTTCGGATCAGGGTTAAGGATGCCCTGGAAAAAGTCGGCCTGAGAGCAGAACAGCTTCAGTATCGGCATCCTTTTCAACTCAGTGCGGGGCAAAAACGCCTTGTAGCTGTAGCATCAGTTCTTTCCATGAATCCGGAAGTACTTATTCTCGATGAACCGACAGCGGGGCTTGATCCTTCCCATCGGCGAAATCTCTTTGCTTTACTGGACAACCTTAACCGCAGTGGCGGGTTGACTGTTATTATTTCCACCCACCACCTTGACGATGTCGTTGCTTTGGCCCACAGCGTTTTCGTACTGCAGGGGGGCAGAATGGTTTTAGCCGGTCCGCCATCGGAAATATTTACTACACGCGAAAAGCTTTACGATCTGGGTCTGTCCCTGCCGTCGGTAACCGAGATTATGCACAGTGTGAAGGAAAAAGGTCTGCCGGTTAAAACAAACATTTATACCCTGGCCGGGGCGAGGCAGGAGATAAACAGATTAAAGGGGCGGCCTGGGCGATGAGCCGAAGTATTACTTTGGGACAGTACCTGCCGGGCGAAAGCCTTATCCATCGCCTTAATCCCCGTATGAAAATATTAGCGCTGCTCTTATTTCTGATTCTGCTCTTCAGCCTGAAAACTTATGGTGGTTTGACTGCCCTGTTTTTTATAGCGCTGGGTATGATTGCAGTCGCGAAAGTTCCATTCCGCTATTTCTTGCGCGGTTTAAAGCCAATACTTTATATCGTTGTATTTGCCCTGATTATCTATTTGTTTTTTACCAAGGGTGGCGTAGTCTTGCTGAGAATCGGTTTCATTACGGTAGAATCAGAAGGGGTGCGGGAAGGGATATTTGTAATTGCACGCCTGTTTACCCTGATTCTATTCTCCCTTTTGGTCACCCTGACGACTACACCGCTTTCCCTGACTTACGGGATGAGTTACTTCTTGAAGCCACTACGATACTTTGGCCTACCCACCGAAGAGGTAGCCATGATCATGGCTATAGCCCTGCGGTTTATACCGACATTGATGGAAGAGAGCCAGCGGCTGATGCGTGCCCAGGTTGCCCGGGGGGCAGATTTTGAGACTGGCTCGATTTTCCGCAAAGCAAAAAGCCTGGTCCCGCTGATTGTCCCGCTCTTCGTCAGTGCTTTCCGGAGGGCTGATGAACTGGCTTTAGCTATGGAAGCGCGCGGTTATCGCCTCGGCGCCAGGCGTACCCGGATGTATGAAGATTTAATTGCGCCCAGAGACTGGGCTGTTCTCTCTTTCATCCTGGTACTATTCTCCGCCGCTCTGGCCTTTGGCCTGTAAAGGAGTATGCAATGACCAATACACTGATTCGGATCACCTATGATGGTACTGCCTACAGCGGTTTTCAACTCCAGATCAACGCGCCGACTGTTCAGGAAGCCCTGGAGCGGGCTCTCGAAGTAATTTATAAGCAGCCGGTGCGCGTTATCGGCGCCAGCCGTACTGATGCCGGTGTGCATGCCCGCGGTCAGGCTGCAAATTACCAGGCCCCTTTTCGCATTGCAGCTGAAAAATTGCCGTATGCCTTAAACACCCTGTTGCCGCCGGATATTGTTGTTACTGAAGCGCAGGAAGTTGGAGAAAAATTTCACGCCCGTTTTGATGGCCGTCGCAAAATATATAGCTATAGTATCGATCTTGCAGCGTACCCACAGGTAATGAAGCGGTCCTCTAGCTGGCATCTGCTCGACCGGATGGATCTGAAGGTTCTTGATGAAGCGGCGCGTTTATTTGAAGGAACCCATGATTTTAAACCCTTTCGGGCAACCGGCACGGTGATTGCCGATACAACCAGGACCATCTACCGTGTAGAACCGCTGGAACTGCCCGAAGAGCAGTTCATGGTCATCTATTTTGAAGGCAGTGGTTTTCTCTACCGCATGGTCCGTTTAATAACCGGTAGCCTGGTCCGCGCCGGTAAAGGCTTGGTTACCCTGAACGAAATAAAGGCCGCCCTGGCCGGGATTAATCCCGCGGCTATCGGCCCTACAGCTCCGGCCCACGGTCTCTGTCTCGAAAAAGTGTTTTATGAGTTGTAACGGTAATTATTTAATGGAAAATAGTGTTTTAGCGGCTCAATTAGCTTGACAGGCACTGTCTGGTATATTAAAATATGGTTTGTAGCTTTACTGGAACAGGCAAAAGGAGAGGGTAGAAATGCGCACCACTTACATGGCTAAACCTCATGCAATAAACCGCAGCTGGTATATTATCGATGCCGCCGGACGATCCCTGGGAAGGGTGGCTACGGAAGCAGCCCGGCTGCTAAGAGGAAAGCACAAACCAGAGTTTACTCCCCATATTGACACCGGCGATCATGTAATTATTCTCAATGCCGGCCGGGTTGTTTTGACCGGGCGTAAACTGGAACAAAAATTTTACTATCGCCATTCCGGATTTCCGGGAGGCCTGAAAAAAATTGATTACGCGACCCTGATGGACCAGAAACCGGAGAAAGCGGTATACATGGCTATTAGCGGTATGCTTCCCCACAATCGTCTGGGCCGGGCAATGCTTAAAAAATTGCGTGTATACAGAGATAACAAGCACGAGCAACAGGCTCAGAAGCCGCAGCGATGGGGTGAAGGGCTGGATGAAAAGATGGAAGGAGGCCCTGACTCTTGAGCGAAGTGCAATATTTGGGTACCGGGCGTCGTAAAGAATCGGTAGCGAGAGTTCGTATGATGTCTGGTAGTGGAAAAATCGTAGTTAACGGAAAAGTGATGGACCAATACTTTGGTCTGGAAACACTGAAGCTGATTATCAGGCAGCCGCTGGTGGCTACAGAGACCGAAGGGCGTTTTGATATCATCGCCAAGGTTGAAGGAGGCGGTTTTTCAGGACAGGCCGGAGCAATCAGGCACGGTATAGCCCGGGCGCTTTTACAGGTCGATGGTGAGTTCAGGCCGGCGCTGAAAAAAAACGGTTATCTTACGCGCGATCCGCGAATGAAAGAGCGTAAAAAATGCGGCTTGAAAAAAGCCCGCCGCGCTCCCCAGTTTTCCAAGCGGTAAACTTTCAACTTCTTCAAATATTGACGTAAACCCACTTAAAGCATTTTATAACGCTTCCGGTGGGTTTTTTATGTCAGGCGGAGAAACACACTTAAAATAATAATAAATCCCGATCCGGCCCAGCTAAAAGAAGAGTATATTTCAATAATTGAAGGTAAACAGCAGTGCATCTGGTTTTGACGAAACATAAGGAGCTGAAGAGACAGTGAAAGAGATCAGACCGGGAGTCTGGTTTGTCGAAGCAGAAAATAAAGGCCGCTATCCTTACTCCCATTCCCTTTATCTCAAGGGGGCGGGAAACCTGTTAATCGACACCGGTGCCGGCCTGGTCTTAGAAGAGCTGGCTGCCAAAACAGAACAGGTGGTTTTGAGCCACTATCACCGCGACCATGTTACCTTTAATTATCTCTTTAAGGGGGCTTCAATCTCAATTCACCGGGAAGATGCCCCCGGGGTGGAATCGCTGGAAGGGTTTTTACGCTTAAGCGGTTTTGATCAGGTCGATATCGAAGCTTACTGGAAGATGATCCGGCAAATTGATTTTTCGGCCACAAAGGTCGACCGTTATCTAGTCGACGGTGATTATTTCGATCTCGGCAGGCTGAAGGTTAGGGTACTTCATTTCCCCGGGCATACTCCCGGGCACTGCGGTTTTCTGGTTGAAGAATATAACCTTATTTATGCTTCTGACATAGATTTGACCGCTTTTGGCCCCTGGTATGGTAATCCTTCATCAGATCACGATCAGTTCCGCCTCTCGATTCGCCGCTTGCGCGACCTGAAACCCGAGCTGTTAGTGACCGGTCACAATACGATGGTTGCTAATAAAATTGATCAAAAACTGGCTGCCTATGAAGCTGTGCTCGATCAGCGTGATGAAGCAATCCTGGCTGTTTTAAAAGAAAAACCGGCTACTCTGGAACAGCTTGCGGCAAAAAAAATAATCTACCGGCGCCACTTCGACCAGGAAATACTGCGTTTCTTTGAAAAAAGCATGATCAACAAGCATTTAGAAAGTCTGCTTAAAAGAGAAATGATCGCTAAATCGGAAGAAGGGCTTTTTGTGGCGCTTTAGATAGCGCTTTCATGCTCCTTTGCTCAGTTGTCAAAGTGATTGATCTAAACTATAATATGTTTGAGATCAGGATAAAATAAAAAGGAATGGTTTTAGGGTTACTTACCGGTAGCCGGAAAATTGTCAGGTGATGAACAGCTAAAAAGAAGGTAATGGCGATGAAAATTCAAAATTACATTGAAGAAAAATTAAACCAGGGCGCAGTTCATGTCACCCTGATCGACCCCTCACGCCAGACCCCTGATGCAGCTGCCCGGCTGACCGAAACCGCCCAGGAAGTAGGTAGTGATCTGATTTTTGTCGGCGGGGCAACCGGGATTACCCAGCACGCTCTTACTGAAACAGCTAAAGCGGTAAAGGAGCGGGTTTCTATTCCGGTGCTGTTTTTTCCGACAGGCACTGAATCGATCAGCCTCAACCTTGACGCTTTCCTTTTTTTGAGTCTGCTCAATTCCCGTAATGCACAGTTTTTCAGCGGAACCCAGTCGCGGGTGGCTCCGGTCTTAAAACGCCTTGAAATTGAGATATTATCAGTTGGTTATATCGTGGTTGAACCGGGAATGAAGTTGGGGGAGATTGGTGAAATCGATCTTGTTGCCCGGGATAATTTCTGGCAGGCGGTTGGCTATGCCCTTACCGCCCAATTTATGGGAATGTCCTATGTTTATCTTGAAGCCGGCAACGGGGCAGCCCAGCCGGTTCCGGCCGGGATGATCCGGGCAGTTAAGCGGGAAATTGCGGTGCCGCTGATTATCGGAGGCGGCATTCGCACGGCGATCGATGCTCGCCGGGTGCGCCAGGCCGGCGCCGATATTGTGGTAACCGGCACCGTCATTGAAACGGCCGGTTACCGCGAACGACTCCGCTCGATCTTAAGCGCGTTGAAAGACTGAAAACATGGAAAAAAATTGAATGCATACCTAATGTCAAAAAACACCCGAGACATGGGTGTTTTTTATGATACTAAAACCAGATATGCAAACACGAGCTATCTAATAAATGCTGTTTTCTGCCTGATGATGGCAAGTTATGGATTTAATATTATTAGACTGGCTGATCATTTACAACTATTCCCGAGACATTTCCTGCCGTCAAGCTCTTCAAATCCGCGTATTCGACCAGTTCAGGTTTTTCATATTCCCGCTTCAAAGAATCACTTCCTATTGATAATATTTGCATTGCGCAGACTATTTATGCTTGTATTGTAATCAAGGCATAGTATTGTGTCAATGGTTTGGATACAAAAAGTCAAGCAAATTCAATGATTAAGAGGAAGGCAATTTGAAAAGCCATGCCTGGCTCGAAGTGGCCGGCCTGACTTATAAAGAAAATCTGGAGCATTTAAACACCTACACTCCAATACTGGAAGGATAATACGATGTCTCAGAAAAAAACAATTGTTAGAAATTATGCTTTCGAGGATATCTCAATTAGTGTAACAAGTGACAATTTATCCTGGGCGGACTCATTCGCTTCATATCTTTCCCTTACCCCGGGTGAAAGTTGTAATAATACCAAATCAATTGAGCTTACTTTATCGGAAACCGGCCCGGAAGAGCTGGAACAGCTGATACCGCTTCCTGCTGAGCAGTTTTTCAAGCGCGAAAAAACCCTGCTGGTTGACCGTCCCATACCCTACCGTGTCTACGCCGGAAACGGGCAGCGCTGGGTCGATTTCAGCGGGTTCGGGCGATCCTGGATCGATAGCAATAACAAAAAGGCTCGGGTTGTGCGCCTAAACAATAATGGTATTTCGCCGGTATATGCAGATGTTATATTTGGTTATAACCCACTGCTAAGTTTATTGGATGAATATGGTTATTTTACTGTTCATGCATCCTGCGTTCAGGTCGGCGGCAGAGGAGTACTTTTTACCGGAAATAGCGGCAGAGGCAAGTCAACTGCCGCCTATGCAATGCTGAGAAGAGGACATCCGATTTTAGCCGATGACAGAATTTTGATCAAGAAAGATGCTTCATACAGAGCGTTGGCTATATCTGACGTGATCAAGTTGGAACGGGCAGCCCAGCAGGCCTTTTTCCCCGAGCTAAGGACAATAAAACCGCTGCATCAGGTAAATGATGAATTGTACTACAAGATTACTTCAGTCGGTAACCTGCCCTACCTGAACAGCACCCCGGCAAACTATCTCATGATTTTCGAAAGAACCGCTACGGCCGAAAGCAGGTTGGAGCAGGTTAACCCTTCCAGGGTGGTTGGTGAACTATTTCCTGTAACCATGGGTGATTATAGCCCAGAGGTGATGGAAAAGGATTTCAATTATTTAATGGATCTGCTGGAAAATATCCAGTGCTACCAGGTCTATTTCGGCACCGACATGAACCATTTTGCCAACTGCATCGAGAATCTTGTAACAGGCGGAGCCTGCTGATGTTTAAACGAAAGCGCTCGCCTGAAAATGAATTTATAGTGGAGTTGATCAAAACTACTCTCGGTAACGGTAATCGGGAACAACTTAGGCTGTACCTGGCCAATAGCAACCCCCAAATATTAAATAATCAGATCAGGAGACACGGCCTTGGTGCCTATTTTTACAAAAGTGTTACGGAAAAAGATTTCCCCCTGGAAATGCCGGTTCAACTGTTCGATGCCTGGAAACAGTACTCCGCCCAGATTGCCCTGCAGAATACCCTCATCGAACAGGAAGGGGCGGCAATCTTCAAATATCTTAATAAGCAAGACATTGAATATACTCTACTGAAGGGGTTTGCCTATGCGGAAGAGCTTTACGGCAGCAAATGGATTCGCCCGGTCGGCGATCTCGATATCCTTATCTCCCGCGAGAATTATCCTCAAATAAAAGAGTATCTTTTTCAAAACGGTTATACCTTCACCATCGACAGCGACAACCCGGAACTGCTGGAACAGATGGTCGAACTAAATGAAACCTTCCATAATCAAATGCATTTCAGCCGGTCGATCGGTGTATGTGAGGTTCACATCGATGTCCACTGGGATATCGCTGACCTGATTCAGGAAGGTTCTCCTCTACGGCAGATCTACCCCTTAAATGATTACAACTGGTTTGACCGTAGCTCAACGATCCGCCTTGGCGGTGTTGACGTTAACTGTCTGAACAGGGAGATGCATTTTATTCACATAGTCTACCATTATGCACTCGGCCACCAGTTTGCTGGTATCAAGTGGTTTTTAGATCTCTGCCTGTTTCCAGTCAAACTGGGGCCACAGCTTGACTGGTCTTTCATCAGTGGTGTGATTTCCTGCCGGGCCTGCAGAAAACTCTTTGCCATTACCGGGCGAATGGTTGCAGATGTTGCTGGAGTACAGCATGATGGCATAATGAAGTGGTGTGAGCTATACCCTGGTGCAATAAAAGCCCTTGAATATAGATATTATCATAGCAGGTTCTTCAGGGGTCGTACTCACAGTGGAACGTACATCAGCTTCATCCTGCTGTCTCCCAGTATGGCCGACAAATGGCGTATGCTCTACTATATCTTTTTTAATCCGGAAGCCATCCCCGAATGGCGAATGACCGGCAAGAAAGTATTTCCGCTGCTCCAGCCGCTCTATATTATATATTGGGGTTTGCTAGAGGTAATGACAAAGGGTAAAAAAAGAAGGAAATCCGCGCTTTAATTACTTGTATAGTAACGCTTGCGTAAGAGGTTGATGTCCGCTTTGAGGTCATTGCGGTAATCCATGTAATGCGTGTCAAAGGGGGTTTGCACGTGCAGGCAGCGCAGGTTCCGGTTATGGACTGTAGTCAGTACACCCCGGGCACGGGTAAAGAAATCGGCATGATCGAGACGTTTAATTTTGGGATCCCAATTCACGAGCAGTAAGCGCTCGGTGCGTGCAATGTAGAAATTAGGGGCCTTATCAAAAACGGGGAAAGGACCGATATAGCTGCCGAGCGGGCGTACAGGTTTTGCGGTAGTGGGATAAAGCTTAATAGTGCTATAATCGGCTTTGTGGAAGAGCGGTAATTTCAGAACGGTGCCGCCCATGATGTCGATTTCGGGGTACTGAACCATGAAAGCAAGGGCCGCTCGCAAGCCTGTTCTAAGATAAAAGACAAAGTCGTCATCGAGCAGTAGGGTGAATGGAGTCCCTACCTGGCGCAGACCCGCGCTTCGGCCTGCTGAGACACCGGAATCGAAGGGCAGGGTAAGCCATTCAATGCCCGGGATTAGCTTTGGTTGGCGGCTGTCATCAACAACGAGGGTATTCATGCCCGGGTAGCGCCGTTGAATACTTGCCACGAGTCGGGCTAATGTACGCGGTCGTTCGAAGGTTTTGATCAGGGCGGTTAGCTGCTCTAAACCGCCACCTTCAGGCAATATTTCAGGGCTGGAAAGGCTGTCCAGCATCTGCAATGTAGCCAGTTCGAGGTTAATAATGGTGCGGTATGCCACCCCGGCAAAGGACCGGAGTCGTGATGTCAGCAGCAACCGCTTCACGGCAGGATTCATGGAAACTCCTTTCGAAGCATTATTCATCGGGTGAGGCGAAATATATACCAATCTCCGTTGTGGTGAAGATGATTCTCCGGCAATTTATGATCTTTTGCATTGTAAATGTGCGCCTATTGTTTAAAAACACCCGGATTGCGGGTGTTTTTAAACAATACTTAAACCAAATATGCAGAGACAAGCTATTTAGTGAATGCTGTTTTCTGCCCTATGCTGGCAAGCTAGGGATCTAATATTATTAGGATCGGCCATTAATTCCAGAGCCATTTCCTGCTGTCAAGTTCTTCAAATCCGCGTACTCGACTAATTCAGGTTTTTCATATTCCCGCTTCAATGAGTTGCCTCCTTTGTGATAGTATTCATATTGCTTGGACTATTCTTAATCTTATTATAATCGCGGTATCTAAAAAGTCAAGCAGGTTCAAATTAAATATATTTATCAAAAATCAAAGGTGTGGAAGATCCGATGCGATGCAATTACTATCGTTAACAGCAGGAATTACTGTTAAGTATCCAGAATAACCAAGTGGAAGCCGGATCTGGAGGAAGACTCCAAAATCAATGATTAAGAGGAAAGAGGGTTTGATTAATGAATCGGATTCCTGTCCGTAATGAAGAGATCGTCTGGCGCAATCTTGACGGTGAAGCGGTTCTGCTAAACTCTCATAACGGGAAGTATTACGGCATGAATGCCGTTGGATGCTCTTTCTGGGAAAAGGTAGATGGGGCCAGGACTCTTGGGCAGATCACCGATCTTCTTTTCGAGGAATATAATGTTGAGCGCGAAATCCTTGAAAGCGATATCCAGGAGCTGGTGAACTCTCTGGAAAAAAGCGCTATCATCACCCTGAACATTTAATCCTGCCGTATTCAAACAGGGAGGAGAATTACTTGTTTTCTCATAAAGGGTTTGTGCTGCCCCGAGATCTATCGCTCCTGATGAGCGTATTTTTTCTTTTAATATACTATTCTATCCTGATCGGGTTATTGCCGATTCGGAAATTACTCGACCTGATCGAACGTAACCGGTTTGGCAGCGATGAAAAGATCGGGCTTGGTCATCCTGAAGAGGAAACTCTTGGTAAAATCTACCGAGCTGCCACTTATTTTCTCAGGCGCGTTTGGCACAGTGAGCGCCCCTGCCTGCGGCGCACCCTGATTCTCTACCGCTGGTGCTGTCGCCAGGGAATACCTTCACGGGTTATGATTGGAGTAAGGAAAGAGAAAGGCAAATTGCAAAGCCATGCCTGGTTCGAGGTGGCCGGCCTGCCTTATAAAGAAAGCAAGGAGCATTTAAACACTTACACTCCAATATTGGAAGGATAATAATTTCCCGCAGTCAGGCTGTTCAAATCCCCGTATTCGATTAGCTGAGGTTTTTCGTAATCCTGCTTCATTGATTTACCTCCAGATCTCTTATTTAAACTTCAATATTTACCTGATCTTATGATAATAACTACTGAGAAAAAGTCACTAGAATATTATGGTTATTGGCAAAAGTCTCCAAATTTTACCCAGCAACAGCCGGAGAATTAGTGTTGGCGGGTTGTGCCGCAGGATAGCCAGGCGGTTTCTGCGCCGCGCTACGGCCTTGAAATATTTTTTGTGCCATTTTGTTCTTTCGGCGGGGGATACAGCAGAAAGATGATCCTGCTGATAGTAAGCGGTCACTGCTTCTTCAGTCCAGGGATTTTCTTCAAAAAACGAATTACCATATTTCTGGTAGAGCCGTGTGCCGGGATACAGCTGCAGCATGCTCAGGGCGACGGTAAAGTGGCTACCGGCCTTCTTTAGCCAGTTTAAATGTCTTTCCAGATCAGACATGGTCTCACCCTTGAAACCCTGCATCAGGTAAGCATGAGCAGCTAGGCCTGCTCTGCGGCACATCTCAAGGGCTTGCCTGTTCATACCTACGGTTGTTCCCTTATGTACGGAATCTAGTTGAGCTTGCGAAGAGGTTTCAATCCCCATTTCCAGCAGGATACACCCGGCTTTTTTAAGCAGTTTTACGATTTCCGGGTCGATGCAGCTAACTCCGGTCTGGATGGCAAACTTGATTTTGCGGTGCAGGCCGGTGGTGATTAACTTTTCACAAATGGCGGCGGCCCTTTCACGGTCAACCAAGAAGTTATTATCCAGGAAGTAGAAGCCCTTGATTGGGTATTCGGTGATTAGCCTGCTGATCCATTCCAGCACGTATTCAGAGCTGTGCAGGCGTACGCCCTGCCCGTATGTCATTGATTCCGTGCAGAAATCACATTTTTTTAGGCAGCCTCGTGAGGTTATCAACGACATTGCCGAGAGGTGATGAGCCTTGATCACCGCTCTGCCGGGCCGGGTATAAAAATTCATGTCGAGCAGGTCAAGAGCGGGGAAAGGTAGGTTGTCAAGGTCGGTAACTTGTTCAGGAGGAGAACCGGCAATGGTATCGCCATCTTTCCACCAAACCCCGGGCAGAGTTAAAGGATCTGCTCCACCGGCCAGGCGGGTCAACGCCAGTTCGCCTTCTCCTTGGATTACCCCATTGAGTTCCGGTATTCTGCGCAGGGTTAGTTCGGGCAATGCAGTGACATGATGTCCCCCGGCTATGATCAGGCCGGAGTGCTCACGGCGCACCAGGGTTGCACATTCGGCAGTATCGTAAATCTGCGGTGTGGTGGTGTTAAAGCCGACCAGGTCGGGCTTGAATTCCTGAAGTTTTTTCAGCATTAAAGAGTTGATCTTTTCCCTGTCGGGGCCAACGGTAGCCGCGGTAGCGAAACGATCGAAAATTGATACTCTGTGGCCCTCTTTTTGCAAGGCGGCAGCGATAAAAGAGAGCCCCAGGGGCAGCCAGTGGGAGCCGGGCTTACGGGTCAGTTGCGGCAGGGGATAGATCAGCATTATTTTCACTGGTTATACCTCTGCTGTCGGATTGTTATAAGCGCCCGCCCAATCAACTGTTTGGTAACCGTTCCATGGTTCGCCGCCAACGCCGATATCACGGGCGTGACGCAGTTGGGTCAGTGAAAACGGGTCCTCACTGAAACCTTTGAGGCAGTTGTTTTTTTCTTTTAACCTATACAGCAGACGGTAGGCTTCAAGGTCGATTGCCAGGGGGTTTTCACCCACCAGGATCAGATTACCGGCGGCAGTTCGCCCGTAATCGGGGCCGTCCGTAATCATGACGGTACGGGCGTCCATGACACAGAGATCCGGCTGCAGGGCCAGGTTGATCTCGGCGATTTTTTCCTGGAGATGATCCCGATGCAGGGGTATTCGTTCCAGCGGGTGCATGAAGCCCACGGAGAGCTTCAGGGCACCGGTATATGCGGCATATTGGTGGGTTTTCAGATTGGACAGAGCTACGATGCAATCTGCCTCGAGGGCAGGGCGGGGAACAGTGATGCTTTCCAGGTAACGGCCGGGTATCGGTACATTAACCCAAGGGGTTTCGTCAAAACAGATCACTTTTGCTCTGTCTTTAAGGGCACGCGCCAGTCCTGCTTTTTTAACCTGGGACCGGGTGGGTAGTAGACCAATTGTGCAGCAGTCGCCGGCTGTAACTTCTCTGGCGCCGAGGTTCAATAAAATATCTGCCAGGGTACGGAGCATTCTGGGGCAGACCGATGCGGGGTAGGGGTTGGCCGTATTCAGGTTGAATTTGATAAGCACTTTACGGCCGGTAATCAGTTCTGCATATTGCTTGCAGAAGAGGTGCTCCAGTTTTTTCGCGGCTTCGTCCGGGTTGCCGGCGGCGCCGAGGCGGTAGACCACCGGTTGAGCGGTTTTACTTCCAGACAGATGGGCCGGTATTCTTGGAGCGGAGGTCCCTTCGCTGATGATGCTACGCAGGATCCGGGGTTTAAAGAACTTTCGTTTAACCCAGATAAGCAGGCTATAAATTTTTCCGGGTATAGTCAATGGGTGGAGGCCTCCAGTGATGAAAATTTCACAATATTCAGGCTTCTATTGATTATTATATGCTGCAGATTCTGAAAGTCAAGTTATATTTACCTCGCGCATTCACCGCTACGCCCGGTTAGGGTCTCTAGGGTATGGTTCAAAATCGGGGTTAAAACGGCCAGGCATTCGGTCACTGCTTTCGGGCTGCCAGGCAGGTTTACGATCAGGGTTGCGCCGCTGATACCGGCTATACCGCGCGATAACATCGCCCTGGCTGTCACAGCAGCGGTTTCCCGGCGAATTGCTTCGGGGATACCCGGTACCAGGCGATCGATAACATCTAAAGTTGCCTCTGGGGTAACATCACGCGGGCTCAGTCCGGTTCCGCCGGTGGTGAAGATAGCATCTACCTCTCTACCGATCATCTCGCGCATCACTTTGGCCAAAGCGGCACGGTTGTCCGCAATGATGACGTAATCAATCACATCGCCCCAGGGCAGTAGGATCCCGGTCACTGCCGGGCCGCTCAGGTCTTCTCGTTCCCCGCAGGCCCCCTTGTCACTGGCAGTAATTACCCCGAAACGGTAGGAATGTTTGATCTCAAGTTTATCACCAACTTTAATTCTTCCGCCCAGCAGAACCTCGGTGAAAATGCCTTCACGCGGCATCACGCAATCACCGGCCTGCTCATAAATGGCACAGCGGTCATGACATTCTTTGCCGATCTGAGTTACCCTTAAAACAGTTTCCAGCCCAGCCTGCAGCCTGGTGCCGATTGGCAGGTTGACCAGATCGATCCCGGTCGTTGTCAGGTTTTCGGCGAAATCACCGGGGCCGACATCCAAGCCTTTGGCAGTCATTTTGGCGATACTTTCCTCGGCCAAAAGGCTAACCTGGCGGTGGGCGAAACCGGCATGTGCATCACCCTCCAGTCCCTGATTTTTGATCAACATGCTTTCTCCGACATTCTGCTTGCGCTGCCCTTTCTGCGGGCTCGTGCATACAGCAACTATTTCTGCCATTATTTCTGCTCGCGGCGGTAATGCCCGGAGCGCCCTCCCTTCTTCTCCACTAAGCGGATATTTTGGATCACCATATTTTTATCGATTGCTTTGCACATATCGTAGATGGTCAGGGCAGCCACGCTTACCCCGGTCAGCGCCTCCATTTCGACCCCGGTCTGCCCGGTCAGTTTGACCCTGACCCCGATCTCAACTTTCGCTTCTTTACCTTCAACGGTTTCGAAATCGACCGCAACTCCGGATATGCCCAGCGGATGGGCCATTGGGATTAACCGGCCAGTCTCTTTCACGGCCATGACTGCTGCCACCTGGGCTACTCCGAAGATATCGCCCTTGGCTATGCTGCCGGCCAAAATGCGGGCCAAAGTAGTGGGGGCCATAGAAATTTCACCCCGGGCGTAGGCTTCGCGCAGAGTCTGTCTTTTTGCCGTGACATCGACCATTCGCGGTCTTCCCGCCTGGTCGAAATGGGTCAGGTCGTCGGCGGAGGCAGCAGATTCCGGCCTGGAGACAAAATAGCGCTCACAGATAAAATCGGACAGGGCGGCGCTCTCATCAAGGCCGAATACCGGAATGTCGAGGTTTAAATCCACCCGATCGCTGACCACGGCGATTGTATTATCGAGCAACAGCGGTTCGCGGTTTACTGCGCTGCGCACCACCTCTATCTTCGGATTTTCACTTTTTTTATTGCCTTCGATGATCAGCAGGTCGAGATCCTGAAGCAGCCCGGCAGCAGCATCGATTCCGCTTTTTGTCTCGCTCGAACCAATTAGAATGTAGCTGTCAGGGGTAGTCATACCGGCCACTTCAGCTCCAGCCCGGGCAAAACGCCAACTGTCTTTGCCGGGCAGATCGAGGTCGTAATGCTGAAGATGCCCTTTAAGGGCGGCAACGCGCAACCCGTGTTTTTTCAGCTCGGGCAGCAGCTTTTCGAGAATAGTTGTTTTTCCGGTTTCCGATTGGGCGGCAACCAGGTTAATCATTACTGGTGGCAAACCAACACCTCCTTTACCCTCCTGTTTTAGACATTCCGCGCATTGTTCCCGGTTTTACCGAACCGCAGATGCCGTCTGGGGCCATCTGGTGTTCGACCGGTTTACTGCTCAACACTTCTCTGATCAGCGCCTGCAGGGCTTCTTTGTTGCCCAGCACCGGCCGGACTGGTTTTTCATCCTGCCAGTAGAGACAGGCCTTCAGGTTTCCCTCTGCCGTCAGGCGCAGGCGGTTACAGGAGTCACAAAAATGTTTGCTGATCGGGTGAATCAGGCCAACTGTCCCTTTACTGCCCGGAATGGTATATGATTCGGCCGGGCCGGCCCCTCCCGGCAGCGGAACCGGCGATAAAGACAGCCCGGCGTTTTTAGCAACCTCTTCGATGTAACCAAGTGACAGGTAATGGTTACGGTAGCCCCGGTCGTGGTCACCGATCGGCATATATTCGATGAAGCGCACGTGCAGCTCTTTTTCCAGAGTCATCTGCAAAAAATCGAGTGCTTCCCGCTCGTTGATTCCTTTCATCAACACGATATTCAGTTTAACCGGCTTCAGATCGTGTTCCAGGGCTGCTTCGATCCCGTCCAAAACCGGCTGCAGTTCCCCACAGCGGGTAATCCGTTTATATTTTTCAGGCTGCAGAGAATCGAGGCTGATATTGACCCGGTTCAATCCGGCCTTTTTAAGTTTAGCGGCGAAGCGGGCCAATAAAATGCCGTTGGTGGTCATGGCCAGATCGGTTATACCGGTTATTGAGGTGATTTCCCTGACCAGCCCGACAATGCCCCTGCGGACCAATGGTTCACCGCCGGTGATCCTGATTTTGCTGATACCCAGCTCTGCTCCGGCGGCAACTACTTCCAGGATCTCTTCATAGCTGAGGATATCGTCGTGAGGAAGCTGTTCGATGCCTTCATCGCCCATGCAGTACACACAACGCAAGTTACAGCGGTCGGTTACCGATATTCTTAAATAATCGTGATTTCTTCCGTGTGCATCGATTAGGGCCATCGCCTGTACTCCTTTTGTTTTTCTTTCATTCGATGATCTGTCCGGCATCACGCATACTGTAGCCGCCCATTGCTTCGACCTGCCGGTGAAAAGTGGGGTCGGTGATGATCTCCAGCAGTAGCTTTGCCGCGGGGCTGTTGTAGAATGAATCACTCAACAGCAGGTCGTAACGCTCCTCGACCAGGGGGATAAAATCGAGGTCGAAAGCCCTGGCTGCCGGTAAAATGCCCAGGCCGACCTGGGCAGTACCGGCAGCGACAGCGGCAGCGACATTCAAATGGGTATATTCTTCACGCGCATAACCGTAAATCTGGTCTGGTGAAAGCCCCGCTTCCCGGAGCAGGTGGTCGAAGAGCAGGCGGGTGCCCGCCCCCTTTTGGCGGTTGATAAAACTGAGTTTTAAGTCAGCCAGCTGGCCGATCATTTTTATTCCGTCGGGATTGCCCGCCGGTACTATCCAGCCTTGCATCCGGTAGGTCAGGTTAACCAGGTGCAGTTTTTTATGCGGGAAGAGTTTCCTGATATAAGGGCGGTTATATTCTTTTGTTTCGGGGTCGAAAAGATGTACTCCGGCCAGATGAGTTTGACCGCGCCCCACGGCGGTAATCCCGCTCATACTGCCCAGATGAGTTGAAGAAAGGTTCATCTGTGGGTTGCGCTCCTTTATGGCTGTGGCCAGAAGATCGATGATCAGGTCGTGACTGCCGGCAGCCAGCAGGTTGCAGCGCAGTTGACTCTGCGGACGGTAAAGTTCAATCTCCACTGTTTCATCCTGCTCGAAACCGAGCAAGTTGGCCGGAATCACCAGCAGTCCGTCGGCCCGCACCAGCGACATCGTTATTCCGGCCCCCCGGGTCAAGGGGTTGGCGATATAGCGGCCGTCCACAAAGCCGACTGTCATCCGCACGAACTCCTCGACACCAATTTCTGAAACAACTCTACGGCCCAGAATTACCGGCAGCTTGTCGCGCTGCGGCAGAGGCAACCCCAGGCAGCGGAAGATCAGCGGCTGTACGAACCATTCCAGGCTCAGGTAAGCGGAAACAGGGTAACCCGGCAGGCCGATTACCGGCTTATTGCGGGCCTGTCCCAGAATCGTCGGTTTTCCTGGCCGGGTAGCCACTCCGTGTATAAAAACCTCTCCCAGATCCTCAATAGCAGTGCAGGTGTAATCTTTTTCTCCGGCAGAGGAGCCGGCATTGATGATAACCAGGTCGGATATTTCTAAAGCAGCGCTGATCGCTTCTTTAATTTGATCGGGGTCGTCCGGAACAATGGAATGAATAGAGGGTTCAGCGCCCCATTCTTGCAGATAGGCGGCGATAACCGTGCTATTAAAATCGGGAACACTACCTTTTCCCCTTTCCCCGCCGGGATCGACTATTTCTGAACCGCTGGGGATGATCGCTGCTTTCGGTTTAGCCAGCAACCTGACTGTGGTTATACCTCCGGCCAAGAGGGCGCCGAGATCCGGCGGTCTCAGGCGGTGCCGGGCAGGGACAATCAGCTCGCCGGCGACAACATCTTCACCCACGGCGCGAACATGCTGCCAGGGGGTGGCCGGGGCCAGAATTTCTACGCGGTTATCTTCAAGAAACTGAAGTTCTTCTATTTTTATTACAGCATCAAAACCGGCCGGAAGAACTCCCCCGGTATTGATATTACAGTAGTCTTCTACCGGATCTAATACGAGCGGATTCTGGTCGGATGCTCCAAAAGTTTTCTCAGCCCGTATAGCGATTCCGTCCATGGCGGCGGCGTGGTAACCGGGCATCGACAGGCGGGCAAAGACCGGTTCGGCCGTGACACGGCCCAACGATTTCGCCACCGCTTCAGTTTCGATGCGGCGGGGTATCTCTACCCCACTCAAAAACTTCTCCAGCGCTTCCTGTCGGGGGGTATTGCTCAGGTAGATTTTACGCACGGGATACCTCCTAAACCGATCTCTCAAATATTTTTTGTATTAACTTCATTCCCAAAGCTTTATTTCCACCAGTTCTCCGGCGCCCAGGCCTTCTTTGGCTGCCGGGATGATCAGCAAGCCGTCTGCTTCGGCCAGAGGGCGCAGCAGACCGGATCTTCCAAAAACGGGATGAGCCGTCCATCCAGCGACGCCTGCTTCCAGCCTGACTCGCACATAGTCTGTGCGGCCCGAGCGCGAAGACACGTTGCGGGCCAGGATTGCTTTAACCGTTGGGATAAACGTTATTTCTTTCCGTCCGGCCAGGCGATCGATAACGGCTCGGCCGAAGATAGCGAAAATATTCAGGGCCGAGACAGGGTGGCCCGGCAGCCCGAGTACAGGTTTGCCATCGCAGTTGGCCAGCAGGGTCGGTTTACCCGGTTGAATGGCTATCCCTTCGACCAGCAGTCCCGGTTTGCCCAGCTCCTGCATCGTGCGGGCGGTATAATCGCGGCTGCCGACCGAGCTGCCCCCGGAGAAGACAAGAAAATCTACTTCTTCAAGCATGGCACGGCTCTGCCCGAGAAAGGTTTCAAACCGGTCGGGCAAAATGCCCCCGTATTTTACAGCAGCTCCATACTGCCCGGCCAGATAAATCAGGGCCGGGGCATTGCTATCCCTGACTTTTCCCAATTCAAGCTCACGGCTGTTGTAATCTACCAGCTCGTCACCGCTGGAAAAAAAACCGACAACTGGCTGACGGTGCACAGCCACGATATTAATACCGAGTGAAGCGAACAGGCCAATTTCCGGCGCCCGCAGGCGGTGACCTTCGGGGAGGGCGACAGTCTCCTTTTTAAGATCCTCGCCGCGGTGAATGACATTTTCACCCGGTGCAACTTGGCGGAAGCTCTGAACCATAGCACCGGTAATATCTGTATCTTCAACCATGATCACGGCATCGGCGTCCTTGGGAAGCATCCCGCCGGTATGAATTAAGCAGCACTGGCTGTTACTGAGTGACGGAGCGGTTTTGCCCATCAGCACTTCTCCGACAGATTTAAATATAGCCGGTATTCCTTCACCTGCCCCGAAAGTATCCCGAGCGGCGACCGCATAGCCGTCAACCGTTGAGCGGTTAAAGCCGGGAACGTCCTCGGGAGCATAAACAGTTTTAACCAGGCAGCGTCCGCCAGCCTGAGTCAGGGGCAGTTTTTCGCTTTCCAGCGGCTTGAACTGTTCGGTAACCAGTTTCAAAACCCGATCAGGGTCAGTGACCTGCATCAGCTTCATCAAAGCACCTCTGCACAAATAAATAAGCCGCATCCTCCCGAACAGGGAGACGCGGCCTGATGGCATAGTCTCCTTTCCAAGCACGGGAGGCGGGGGGATTTCTCCCCCAGCCCAGGCCTTCCACCATAGCTTAACTAAGCATTAGGTGATCAGGCTCGGAGTCTGCTATTGCTTTTACAGCAGTATTATATCATATCTTCATTATTGTTGCTGGAAGATAACGAGAAATTTAGATATAAATGATCCCTGCAGAATAACCGGACGGTCTATATTCGAAGGTCTTTAATAGGGGAAAAGGAGCAGGCCGAGAATGGCTCCGGCAGCGATAAAATAGAGCGGGCTGACCGGGCGCAGCAGGCTGACAATCAGCAGCGCGGTAAAGATTAAAGCCGTCGGAATATCAATAATTGCGGTCTGTCCCAGGTTAAAGGAGGCGAGCAAAATCAGGGCCACCAGCGCGGAACGCAGACCGTTTATAAAGCTTTCCGCTCTGGGATTATGAATAAGTTTGTTTAAAAGGCGCGAAAACAGCAGTAATAAAACCAGCGAAGGGGTAATTACGCCCAGAGTTGTGATCAGTGAACCGGTTACACCGGCCAGGCGGTAACCGATAAAGGTGGCTGCATTGATCGAGACCGGCCCGGGGGTCATTTCAGCCACGGCGATGATATCGAGGAATTCAGCAGGACTCAGCCAGTTGTGGGAGTTGATTACTTCCGCTTCCATCAGCGGGATCATGGCATAACCGCCGCCGATGGTAAAGAGGCCTATCTTCAAAAAAGTCCAGTACAGTAAAAGTAAAATAGATAGCATCAGTTATATTGCCTCCTGCAGACCGCCAGCCCGGCCAGCCCGCCTGCCAGCAGCACAACAATCGGGTGGATCCGGGTTATTATGGCAATAGCCAGCAGTACTGCGCATAGAATAATCCCGATCCAGCCGTGCAGGATATCACGGCCCATCTTGATTGCCGCAGTGGCAATCAGGGCTACTATGGCTGGTCTGAGCCCATAGAAAACTGCTTGTACGTAAATATTGTCACGGAATAGCGGATAGAAAAAGGCGGCAATAGCCAGCAGAATTACAACCGAGGGGGTGGTAACCCCCAAAGCGGCGACCAGGCCGCCGACAGTACCGCGTAGGCGGATACCGATTTGAATGGCGCTGTTTAATGCCAGTTGGCCGGGCATGCCCTGGGTGATTATCAGAATATCGGAGAAGCAGGCCGGGCTGACCCATTTACGGCGTTCGACCACCTCCTGCTGAATTACCGGCAAGATGGCGTAACCGCCCCCGAAAGTAAAAGCGCCCACTTTTAGAAACGTGAGCAGAATAGACCACAGCGACTCGGTTTTTAAAGTATCAGATTCATGGGTCGGCAATGGCGGCGCCTCGCTTTGTGCAGCGGATTCAAGATATTATTCCAGTTTTACTATCCCAGGTTACTTTACCCGGTAATGATTATAGTTATAAGCAGGCGGCTCGCCCATTTTCTCCAGTTCTTCAAAAACGCGCATCACTGACTGCAGTGAAACGATCAGGTTTTCACGCTCGGTTGGTTCAAGATGTTGAGACAGGTTATTGAAACGGTATGAACGTCTTTCAAAGACCAGGCGCGATAGCTGCCGGCCGTAAGCAGTCAGCATTACCCGCACGACCCGGCGATCTTTATCGTCTCCGCGCCGTTTGACCAGATTAAGGTTGACCAGGCGGTTGACCAGGCGGGTGGCCGCGCTTTCGGCCAGGTAGATCTCGGAGCTCAGCTTGCCCATGGTCAGGTCATCGTTAAAATATAGCACCAGCAGAGCGTTAATCTGACTCGGAGTGATCCCCAGTCCGGTCAGTTCACGGTTTTCTTCGGTGCTCAGGTAATACATTAATTTAGGGAAAATAGCCTGAATGGCTGCAGTAAACTTATCGGCGTCACGGTATTGATTGCTCACAGCATTTGCTCCTCATTGCCGCGGAACTGTCTATCCGCAGATGAACTTGATCATAGGTTAGGTGATTTACATAAATCTGTCAAGTTTCTCTCTGGCCGTTGACAGTTTCTCTCTGGGGATTGTTTCCGAAGGTCTATTTTACTGCCTGTTATAGTTTAAGATAAATGACTTCAATTTGTGCAGCAATTGTTAGGCGTTCGACTATTTGATATACTTTATTCAGAAATCTAACCATACGGCCGGAACGCAGGCGGTCTTACCACCCTTACCGTTCTGGCTCTCAGACAGAAGGCAGGTGTTTGATCAGTGCTTTCGATGATCGGTATCGCCCCGCACCCCCCGATAATTATTCCGGCAATCGGCCGTGGCGAGCTGAGTAAAGCCCGGGCGACCGTTGAAGGTATGAAACTGCTGAGCAGTCGTATCAAGAAAGCGGCTCCGGAACTGCTAATTGTGATCACCCCGCACGGCCAGGTATTCAGGGAAGGGCCGGCAGTGTTGACCCAGGGACACCTGAGCGGCGATTTTGGCCAGTTCGGTTTTCCCGATATCCGGATCGAATTTCAGACCGACCTTAAGCTTGTTGAACTGCTCGAACAGGAAACAAAGTCCGAACCCCGGCAGCCGATTTTTGTAGATGACCAGAAACACTTTAGCCGCAGCGGCCAGGTACTCGATCACGGGGCCATGGTTCCGCTCTACTACCTGCAGGAGGCCGGAGTAAGAGTTCCCGGTCTGCACATCACCTTTGGTTTTAACCCCTATCGCCAGCTATACCAGTTCGGCCGCACCTTGCGGCAGGCTGTTGACAGAAGAGAAATGACAACGGTGGTAGTAGCCAGCGGCGATCTTTCGCACCGACTTATTCCCGGTGCACCGGCCGGCTACAGTCCGCGTGGCGCCGAATTCGATCAACTTTTAGTAGATCTGCTGCGTGACGGCCGCGTTGAAGATATCCTTGGACTTGATTCGCAGCTGATCAACGAGGCCGGTGAATGTGGCCTGCGCTCTTTTGTTATTGCTCTCGGTATGCTGGATGGCGAAACTTTTAAAACCGAAATAATATCGTATGAAGGGCCTTTTGGTGTCGGCTACCTGGTTGCTGCTCTTCATCCAACTCAGATCAGTTAAACGCTTCAGGTAAAAGGGGGTCTGGCTAATGAGTGATGCAAGTCCAAAAATGAATCCGGCCGCTCTTGCCCGGAATGTTTTAAAACACTATCTAGAAAAAGGCCGAATGCCTGAACTGCCTGCCCCGCTGCCTCCGGAGTATCGAGAAAAGACCGGGGCCTTTGTTTCCCTGAAAAAAAGAGGGAGGCTGCGTGGCTGTATCGGCACCATCGAACCGGTGCGTGAGAACCTGGCCGCTGAAATTGCAGCCAATGCTGTTAGCGCCGCTCTGCGGGATCCTCGTTTTCCACCGGTGAACCGGGAAGAACTGCCCGAACTCAGCATCTCGGTCGATATATTAAGTCCGCTGGAACGAATCAGCAGTGAAGGAGACCTCGATCCCAAAAAATATGGTGTAATGGTTTGCAGTGGCTTGCACAGTGGCCTGCTGCTGCCTGATCTGGAAGGGATTAACACCGTCAGCGAACAGATCAGAATAGCTTGTCAGAAAGCTGGTATCGAGCCGGGTGAGCCGGTTGAACTCTACCGCTTCAAGGTTACCCGTTACAGAGAGAAATAACCGCGGTCAGGGGACCGGTTCCCCGGCCCGGTTGTTGTTAGCAAAGTATCCAGGCAATACTGAGAATCCGGGAAATCGTGATTGCCGGGCGCAGTTTTAGTGTAGCAATGTATCCATAAACAATTTGGCCGGGAGAGAATAGCATTGCAGAAAGCTATGTTTTATATAAAAGAAGGAAATCGGGTCCGCTGCCTGCTTTGCCCCCACCGCTGCCTGCTCGGCGAAGGCCAGGTCGGCAGTTGCGGTGTACGCCAGGTCGAGGAGGGAGAGCTTTTAACATGCAATTACGGTTGCCTGGCAGCAGCCCACTGGGATCCTGTTGAAAAAAAACCGCTCTACCACTATTATCCGGGCCGCTCGATCTTGTCATTAGGCACCTTCGGCTGCAACCTGCACTGCACTTTCTGTCAGAACTGGTCCCTGGCCCGCGGCAAGCCGGATCAGTGTGTGGATCTGGTCAGCCCTGCCGCAGTTCTGGCCATGCTGGAAAGTGAAGGAGGCCCGGATGAAATCCTGGGTGTGGCCTATACTTATAATGAACCGCTGATCTGGTATGAATTCGTCTATGACACCGCCCGCTTGCTTCATGAGCATGGCTATAAAAATGTTTTGGTGACCAACGGCTATATCGACTGTGAGCCACTGGAAGAGCTTTTACCGTATATCGATGCCATGAATATTGATGTCAAGGGTTTTACTGATTCCTTTTACCAGCAGTACTGCCGTGGCAATAAAGAACCGGTATTAAGAACAGTCGAAACAGCGGTGCAGGTATGCCATGTTGAAATCACCTGTTTGTTGATCCCGACCCTGAATGATAGTACTGCCGAACAGGAAGAACTGGCCAGCTGGCTGGGTGATCTCAGTCCCGACCTGGTCCTGCATTATTCCCGCTATTTTCCCCACTATAAGCTTGACCTGTCACCGACCCCGCTGAAGGTAATGGAACAGGCCCGGGTAATAGCTCAAAAACATTTGCATTATGTTTTTCTGGGCAATCTGGAATTGCCTGGTTCTGCTGATACAATTTGCCCAAACTGCGGTAATCTCCTGATCACTCGCAGTGGTTACCGGGTCAGGCTGATCGGTCTTGATGGGGTGCACTGCAATCGTTGCCACAACCGGATTAGTATTATTCAGCCCGATCTATAATCTTAACTTTTCAGAACTATTGCAGGTATTTACTGTATGAAAAGCGAATAAAATTTTTAACAGTGAAAAAACAGTAAAAGTCAGGACAGCCTTGATTATTTAAATCTATAAAAGAGGGTTCAGGGGATAGTGGCTATTTGGGAACGGATTGTGGCAGCAGTTCTTCAGTTAAATGTCGGGTGGCGCGATATTGTAGATATTGTGATCATGTCTTATGTCTTCTATCGCCTGGTCCTGATTATTCGCGGCACCAGGGCTGAACAACTGGTCAAGGGATTGATGATTCTGCTCCTGGCCATGGTCATCAGCGACCAATCCGGTCTTGATACAATCCACTGGACCTTGCGTCAGACGATGACAGTCGGCCTGATTGCCATTCCGATTGTCTTTCAACCTGAACTGCGGCGTGCCCTCGAGCACCTTGGCCGGGGTAAAATATTTAAATCGACCTACTGGAACTGGAACACGCAGGAATTCGAGAAAATGCTTGACGAGTTGATCAAGGCCATCTCGGTTCTGGTCAAAAAACGGATCGGTGCGCTGATCGTTATGGAATGCTCTACCGGTTTGAAAGAATGGATTGATACTGGCATTTCAGTTGAGGGTGTTGTTTCAGCAGAACTTCTTGTGAATATCTTTTTCCCTCGCAGCCCCTTGCATGACGGGGCTGTCATAATTCAGGGCAACCAGATCGTTGCTGCCGGATGCTACCTCCCCCTGACCGAAGATCCAAACCTGGGTAAAGAACTGGGCACCAGGCACCGGGCTGGTATCGGTATTACCGAGTATTCCGATGCGGTGGCTATTATAGTATCTGAAGAAACTGGTATTATTTCTGTCGCCCATGATGGTGTGTTAATCCGTTATCTCGATGAGAAAAAATTGCAGGCAATGCTGATGAAACTATGTTCTCCCGAGCGCGCCGAGGGCTTTAGTCTCTTGTCATGGAAGGGTAATAAGTAGCTATGGGAAAAATTTTACGCAGCAACAATTTTGCCCGACTTATAGCCGTTTTTCTGGCTGTAATTCTCTGGCTTTTTGTAACCGGCGATAAGATCACCCGCACCACTCCCTCGCTCAAAGTCTGGCAGGATGTGCCTCTGCGGGTCGAAAACCTGAACCAGGATTACGTGATTACCGATATACTGGCGTCTGTTGATATCACTCTGGAAGGCCTTCCCGAAGCATTTGAAGATTTGCCAATTCAGGAAATCGATGCTTTTGTTGATCTGACCGGCAAAGAAACGGGTAACCACCTGATCAGGGTCCAGGGGCAGCCGCCGCGCGGCCTGAATTTAATCATGATCGAACCAGAACAGGTCAGGGTCACCATCGAAGCCTACCATTCTGCAGACTTTACGATGGAGACTGAAATTATTGGAGAACCGGCCCCCGGGTGGGCTCTTGTGGGTTACACTATCGTTCCCGAAGAAGTTTTAATTGGTGCTCCCGCTTCGCTTTTCGAAAAGATCGACCATATTATTCTGCTGATTGATATTACCAGTATGGGATTGATTGAAGTCGTTGAACTGTCACCGCTAGGCTACAATGAAGAAGGGACCCGCATCAACGGATTGGTTATCGATCCGAACCTGATCACTGTGCGGCTTGAATTTGAAAGGATTATCGAATCTGATTCTGTCAGTAACAATGGCAATTAAAGAGGCTGTTCCGATAGCAGAACGGTTAAGCTAGAAAACCATTATTTTATTGATCCGCTAAGTCGCTTGGACAGGAGGTTTTTTATTGGGCAAATTATTTGGTACAGATGGAATCAGGGGTGTAGCCAATCGCGATTTAACCCCCGAGATGGCTTTTAGAATTGGACGGATAGCGGCCTGGATGCTGGGTCGGGAACACACTAACCCTGTTTTTCTGATCGGCCGCGATACGCGTCTTTCCGGCTCGATGCTGGAAGGCTCTCTCACGGCGGGAATAACCTCTGCCGGCGGTCAGGTGCGGCTATTAGGCGTCGTTTCCACACCGGCAGTGGCTTATCTGACCAGGGAGCTTAATGCCTCAGCAGGAGTAGTCATCTCTGCTTCACATAACCCCATTGAAGACAATGGTCTGAAAATATTTGACGGCCGCGGGTTCAAACTGCCCGATGCCCTGGAAGAACAGATTGAAAACTACTACTTTCAGGAGTCAGATAGTTTGCCACGACCGGAAGGACCACTACTCGGCCAGGCTTTCTTTCACGAAGAGGGTATTGATAAATATTTAAATCACTTGAAAGATAGCGCTGTTTCACTTAAAGGTTTGAGCTTGGTGGCCGACTGTGCTCACGGTGCCGTTTGCCAGGTGGCTGGTGTCCTGCTGCAGAGCCTCGGTGCAACTGTTAAAGTGCTCCATGACGATCCCGATGGTAGTCGAATTAATGTCAACTGTGGCGCCACCGATACCGCAGACCTGCAACGCGAAGTGGTCAGCAGCCGGGCCGCTCTCGGTCTCGCCTTTGACGGTGATGCCGACCGCCTTATTGCTGTCGATGAAAAAGGTGCAGTCGTTAACGGTGACGCGATGATGGCAATCTGCGCTATCAATATGGCTTATAAAGGTTTACTCAAGCATAACACTCTTGTGACTACGGTGATGAGTAACGGAGGCCTCGACATCCTGGTCGAAAAACACGGATTAAAGGTAATCCGCACGGCAGTAGGCGACCGCTATGTTCTTGAAAAAATGATTGAGGGTGGGTTTAACCTTGGTGGAGAGCAATCTGGGCACATTATATTTTCAGACTATGCCACCACCGGAGATGGCCTGCTAACTGCGCTGCAGCTGCTAAAAGTAATCCAGGAGGAACAGAAGCCCCTTTCCGAACTGGCTTCCCACCTGGAACAACTGCCCCAGGTTCTGGTTAACCAGAAAGTGGCGACCAAGCATGGCTGGACAGAAAACTTAAAAATAAGTGCCGCGATTGACCAGGTTAAGCAGGAGCTGGGCCATCATGGTCGTATCCTGGTTCGCCCGTCAGGAACCGAACCTAAAATCAGGGTGATGATTGAAGCACCCCTGCCTGAAGAAAAATTGGAAGAATATGCCCACTATGTTGCCGAAGTGATTGCCAGTGAGCAGTCTTAAGGCATTCTCTTTCAGAGTTGACAGGAATAGTGACAAACTCTCTAGTTTATGGGGGAGGGGCACAGCATCCTCCCCCCGTTGCGTCAGGCATACCGGCAGGTGTTTTACAATGGCCGGTGGTAGCGCCAAACTGCTGTCCCTGGCTATCTTTTCAAGTTATCGCGCTGTGGCGTTTTACTTCTGTATTTTGAGTATGTTTTTTTGCAAACGGAGGTTTATACTATGTGCGGCATTGTCGGCTATACCGGAAAGAAAGAAGCATGCGCTGTGATCATTGACGGTTTAAAAAAACTGGAATATCGCGGATATGATTCAGCCGGAGTTGCTCTACAGAAGAATGGCCGGCTGGTTATAGCCAAGGGCGCTGGTTCAGTTGCTGACCTCGAAGCAAAGCTCGGTGATCAATTCAAGGCAGTTACTGTAGGGATCGGCCACACTCGCTGGGCTACCCACGGCCGACCAACCGATGAGAATGCCCATCCTCACAGCAGCTGTAATGATGAAATTGCATTGGTGCATAACGGCATCATTGAGAATTACCGTTCGCTGCGTCAGTGGTTGATCGATGAAAAAGGGCATAAGTTCCACTCGGAAACAGATACTGAAGTTTTAGCTCACTTGGTTGAAGAATACTATGCCGGTGACCTACTCGCGGCCGTGCGCATGTCACTAGCCATGGTGGAAGGCTCTTACGGGTTGGTTGTTCTTTCTTCCCACGAGCCTGGACGGATCATTTGTGCCCGCCAGGACAGCCCACTGATTATCGGTCTGGGTGAAGGTGAAAATCTGGTTGCTTCAGACATTCCCGCTCTACTGGCCCATACTCGCAGGACTATAATTCTCGAAGACGGTGAACTTGCTTCCATAACTGCCCAAAAGGTCGATATTTATAATGCCGATGGTTGCCTGATCGAAAGAGAAGTCTTCACGGTGACCTGGGATATTGAAGCCGCGGAAAAAGGCGGTTACGACCATTTTATGCTCAAAGAAATCATGGAACAACCTGCTGCGGTTAAAGAAACCATGCGTCAGCGCATTGATACAACTACCGGGAAAGTGAATTTAAGCGAACTCGATTTTACTGCCAAAGAGCTCTCCTCTCTGGAAAAAATCCACATAGTGGCCTGTGGCACCGCTTACCATGCTGGTCTTCTTGGCAAGGCGGTGATTGAAAAACTGGCCGGTATTCCGGTTGAAGTCGATGTAGCTTCGGAGTTTCGCTATCGTCAACCGCTTCTAAAAGAAAAGCAGCTGGTCATTGTGATCAGTCAATCCGGTGAAACAGCCGATACTTTGGCTGCCCTGCGCCTGGCTCGCCAGAAGGGCCTGAAAGTACTCGCTATCACCAATGTTGTCGGCAGTTCTGTATCCCGTGAAGCCGACCAGGTTCTCTACACCTGGGCCGGTCCGGAAATCGCTGTTGCTTCGACCAAGGCTTACCTGACCCAGCTGGTGGCCCTTTACCTGGTGGCTTTATACCTGGGTGAAACCCGCGGTAGTATTGAACCAGAACTGGCTGCCGAAATAGTTAGTGGCCTTAAATCCCTGCCCGGGCATTTAAAAACAATTCTTTCCGAAGAAAGCCTTTCCAGCCTACGCCCATACTGCGATCATCTGGCCAAATGGGAGAGTGCCTTCTTCGTCGGCCGCAATCTCGATTATCCGGTTGCTCTGGAAGGGGCTCTTAAATTAAAAGAGATTTCCTACATCCATGCCGAAGCTTATCCTGCCGGTGAACTCAAGCACGGCCCCCTGGCTTTAATTGTCAGAGGCATACCGGTTATAGCGATTGCCACCCAGAAAGCAGTTCTCGATAAGACTCTGAGCAACATACACGAAGTAAACGCCCGTGACGGTGCCGTATTTGCCATCACCCAGGAAGGGTTCGAAGACGTCGCCCGACAGGTCGACTCGGTTTTCTACCTACCCTCGATTAACGATATCCTCGCTCCGGTCTTGAGCGTGGTTCCGACCCAACTGATTGCCTACTATACTGCCCTCGCCCGCGGTTGTTCGATCGACAAACCGCGCAACCTTGCCAAAAGCGTCACCGTCGAATAAATTATCGCGGAAACGGGGTATACTTTAGTGAGCCAAAAGAACAAGACCGGAGTAAATATATTCTACTTTTCTGGAACGGGAAATACCTGGTGGGTGGCCGACGAACTGGTCCGGCAGCTCAAAGGCAAGGGCCTGGCTGCTATGGCTTATTCGATAGAAACTATCTCATCGGCGGAAGCGGCCGTTTTGATCGGGGAGTCTGCCCTGGTCGGTTTCGGCTACCCCATTTATGGTTCAGATCTGCCCGATCCGATGAAAAATTTCATGGCTGGACTACCCGAGGTGTCTGCCAGGAAGACGTTAGTTTTTTGCACCCAGTGGTTATGGTCCGGTGATGGAGCTGCTATTGGTGCTTCCTTTCTAAAAGATAAAGGTTACAAGGTTGACTGGGGCGAGCACTTCCTGATGCCCAACAATGTTACGGTCAGTATCATTCGTCTGCCCTACACCAATGATCCTGCCCGCCTCAGCATAATTTTGAATAGAGCTCGTAAGAGGATCGAACATATTGCCGAGAAGATTGTTTCCGGAAAACCATTTCGCCGCGGGTTTAACCTGATTTCTTTTTTATTGGGTTGTTTGCAGAGGTTGCCGTATCGCCGTTTCTATCACAAACTGCGAAACGATATTGCTGTTGATTCGCTCACCTGTATTGATTGTGGAGAATGTGTTCGGCTTTGCCCTGCCGAAAATATATATTATAACGGAAATGATTATCTTACCCGAGGCAGTTGTATCCTCTGCCTGCGCTGTTACAATTTTTGCCCCGTAACTGCGATAACCTATATGAAACGTTCTCACCTGCAAAGCCGGGGAGAACCCTACAGGGGGCCAGTTGAAAACTTTGATCCCAACGTGCTGACAGGGACCAATAACCAGCGAACTGAATATTAATTGGAAGGCTAATTATGGAAAACCGAACAGTAATTTATAAAGATCAAGCTATTCCCTTCGTTCTCATCAGAAAGGATATTAAAAATGTCAATCTCAAGGTTTGCTCCGATTCAACTATTGTTGTATCAGCAAACAAGAAGGTGTCATATGCTTTTATCGAACAGTTGATCAGGCAGAAAACCCCCTGGATATTAAAGAACCTACAGCGATTTGATGAAATACGTAACAATAACAGTAAGCGAGTATACGCCAGTGGGGAGGCAATCCCATATCTTGGCAGACAGTACCGGTTGCAGGTGCTGCCGTCGGAAAACGGGGAAGCGGTTAAGCTCTATCAGGATGAGGTTCGCCTTTTTGTGCATGATCAAAGCGATTATGCCAGGAAAGAGCAGCTCATTGAACTATGGTATAAAGAAGAAGCCAGGTCAATCTTTAACGATTCTCTGGATAGAATGCATCTTGGATTAGCCGGATATGGAATCGAAAAGCCATCTTTCACGATCAGAACCATGAAAACCAGATGGGGTTCCTGTTCCTGGAAGAAGAATAAGATCACCCTGAGTACAGCTCTGGTCAAAACTCCGATCAACTGTATCGATTATGTTATCCTCCACGAGCTGGTCCACTTCCGGTATCGCCAGCACGACAGTCACTTCTACAACTTCCTGTCCTCTCTGATGCCCGATTGGAAAGAGCGAAAAAAAATCTTGAAATTGAGATAGCCTATTAACACTAATCCGATGTAAAGGAGCCTGGTATCTTCAGGCGGTAATATAACAGAATATACGGTTCAAGATATAGCTTAACTGGCGAATATAGACAACCGGGGCTACCTCGGACGTATCAGGAATAAAGCGGTATTATGCTTTGGATTAGCAAAATGGGGAGTGGTGATCAGTATGGTATTACTAATTATTTTGATAATTGTAAGCCTGATATTTTTATACTTAGCTGTGATTATCTTTTTACCGATTTTGTCAATTGAGCCACAAACAATGGAGAAGAAAACTAAAGTCAGAAATGTTCCAAGCTGTCGGCAGGATATTACTATCACTCTGGATGGCACTGCGATCAGCGCCTGGTTGTATTTGCCCGAAGATAGATCAAAACCGGTTCCCTGTGTAATTATGAGTCATGGTTTTGGTGGAACAAAAGATTTTGTGCTGGAAAAGTATGCCTTAAGATTTGCCGAAAGCGGTTACGCCGCCATCGCTTATGACTACCGTTATTTTGGGGAGAGTGGTGGTCAGCCGAGACAGTTATTTTTGGGGATCAAACAGCAGGAAGATTTAAAAGCCGTCATTAACTATGTCCGGAACCGATTAAGACATCTGAAAACGTTCAGTGCCCGGTATTAATCCTGGTTTGTGAGAATGATACAATCGTATCACCGGATTCTTATAAGCGAGTGGCTGAAATTTTGGGTGAAAAAGCAACGGTTGTTAAATATCCCATCGGCCATTTCGATATCTACGAGGGTGAGCATTTTGAACAAGCGGTGGCTGTTCAGCTGGAGTTTATAAAAGGGCTTTAAAAGCGCTAATAGAACCGTCAGGAGGTAACGGAACTGAATAGCAAAATGATTAATTTAGGCTTTAATGAGCATTATATCCGGGAGGCTGCTGTGTACGAGGGCCTTATTCTTGGCAGGGTGGTATCACAATCCAAAGAATTATATAAGGTTGCTACCGGGAATGCGGAGGTAACAGCGGAAATAGCGGGAAAGCTTCGCTTCGATGCCGGGACAGCTTCTGATTTACCCGCGGTCGGTGATTTTGTGATGCTCGACCGGGAAAGTAATGATAGCGGCAATGCAATCATTCACCATATCCTGACCAGGAAAAGTATATTTGTGAGAAAAGCAGCTGGAACGGCCAGGAATGTGCAGGTGATTGCAGCCAATATTGATACGGTATTTATATGCACAGCCCTTAATAACGATTATAACCTGCGCCGGATCGAGCGTTATCTTTCAATTGCCTGGGCCAGTGGAGCAATGCCAGTGATTGTGCTGACGAAGGCTGATCTGTGTGATGATATGGAAGTCAGATTGGCCGAGGTTGGCGGTGTTACCACCGGTGCTGCTGTTTTAGTTACCACCAGTATGACTGAAGATGGCTATCATTCAATAAAAAAATATATCACCAGCGGCAAAACAGTCGCATTTATCGGTTCGTCGGGGGTTGGAAAATCGACCTTGATCAACCGCCTGCTTGGTGAAGAGGTCATCGAAACCAGGGAAATCAGGAAAGATGACAAGGGCAGGCATACGACTGCCAGACGAGATCTGATTGTCATTCCATCGGGCGGTGCAGTAATCGATACGCCGGGCATGCGTGAAGTGGGTATCGAAAGTGCGGACCTGGCCAGAACTTTTGCCGATATTGACCAGTTGGCCGGCAGCTGCAAGTTTGGTGATTGCTCTCATACCGGTGAGCCGCACTGCGCTGTACGAAAGGCGATTGCAGATGGTTTGATCATGGAGAAACGCTTGGAGAGCTACCTTAAGTTGAAGAAAGAGGCCCGCTACGATGGCCTTAACGCGAAGCAGATTGAAAAAAAGAAGATTACCGAGATGTTTTCCGGTGTTGGCGGCATGAAAAACGCCCGCAATCTCATTAAGAATAAAAATAAACAGTCTCACTGAAAATGTTTTTGGTTATTTCTCCGTAATCTATGTAACCTGATTAAGAATCGGGGATATTATCCAGGCTGCAGCCGCAGGTGTCACCGCAACACTTGCCCTTGATATTCAATTTATCCATCAAAATGCCATAAGCACAACCTACTCCCGGGCGGACGCTAACGGCCTGTTGTGGGCAGTTTCTGGCACAGGCGCCGCACTCCATGCAGGCATCACGATCGGTGATTGCGCTTATATGATCTGTCAGCGTAAAGACCTGCTGCGGGCATACATCCAGGCACATGCCGCAGCCGTTGCATTTGCTCTGATCCATCTGCAGGGTTACTACATCTTTCAGGTAAGTATATTTCACTGGTCATAACCTCCAACAGGGGGCGCCGGTTAGGGCGCAGCGTTATTTTAAACGAAATAAGCTGTAATAAGGGTGATCAGGCCCAGGCTTGCCGACACTATAATCAGGGGCAGGGCGATGCCCATCTCTTTGGTCACTCCGGACAGGGAAGTATAGGTAGTTGCACCAGTAAAGTTCATGCCCAGAAAAGCCGTAATCGCCGGGATAATCAGAAAATAGGCGGCACTTTGCAGCCAACCTGCATTTGAAGCGGCAAACAGCGAGAAACAGAGAGCCCAGAACATACCCAGTACCCAGCCTTTCCAGGCGAGAGCGCGGCCGGGGATGTAGGGCAGTAGGGCAGGTACCAAGACAACACCGACCAGAACGGCGATTAAGAAAGGGATAAGATCGGAAAATGTTTGACCCGGTAACAGGTTGGGTGAAACCGGGTTTCTGCCGAATAGCATTGCCATAAGATTCAGCAGGAAGAAGAACGCCGTTAATCCGATTAGCGGTTTGATCGTGGCAACTAGTTCAACAGGAGCCAGGATTAAACGGTCGCGAAGGGTAAAGTGCGTCTGGCGCATTGAAGGCTCGACTTTACAATCGGCACCCAGAAAAGCGGGAATATCCGCAGCCCTGACCGGACCATAGACTATTTTAAAGCCACATTGACGGCGGGCTTCGTGGGCCGACACCCCGGGCGCGGCCAGTTGAGGCAAGATCAGGGTGCGATCAGAAACAATCTCGGGTAATCGTGTACAGACAACCATTCTGGCCAATTCGGCAGTGCCGAATTGGCCTTTGCCGGCAGCGCACCAAACATTAATTCCTTTGGTGTCGATCACTAAAACCCAGAGGTCCAGACCGGTAAGTTCCCGGCGCAGGAGGTCGAAACTTAACTTATAGTTTGCTGAAACCAGCACCGGTGAGGTCTTGTCAGGTTTGCCGATCGCATAAAGAGCAGGAGGGATAGCATAGTTCATTCGGCCTATACCACAGCGAGTCTTTGCAGAACCGGCCCGGTCGTGGTAGTCAAGCTCTGTGGAAACCTGGTAGATCGGGCCGACGACTGTTTCCAGCTGCCCGGTAACCCAGTTGGCGCCAGCCGCATCTCCGAAGGTTACAGCAGCTTGTTCTCCCAAACCGCACACGGCTGTCTGGTGATCGTCGATCATCGGCAGTTTGATTTGTTTACTGTTCATTTTTTCAGCACCTTCCGGCGGCCGGAGCTTTTATTTATCTTGGTCCGCGCTATGATTGGCAGATCAACATTTTCTGCCGTCGGGAATATTCCTTTGTAAGAATAAAGCGGTAACTACTATTCGTTGGTTATTACTACGACTAAATTATACATCTAAACTTTGTTTTTTGGTAGTCCAAAATTTGACAGATTGTTGTATGTAACTAAAGTTATTTCCAGGTATTGTAAAGATGCCATGATCTCAGCTGTGCAGGAAACTGCCGGTACAGAGTTGAAGCTTAAACTAGAATTTGATGACCACGGTTTTCTTTAAACCGGATACGCCGACCAACCTGTGAAAAACAAGGAGTATATTTATGAAGGTTAACTCTGTCTACGCACATGGATTACAACCACCCCTTAAATGGGCCGGAGGGAAGAGGTGGCTGTTTTCCCACCTAAAACCCCTTTGGGAGCCGTTTAAGCAATATCGGCTGGTTGAACCTTTTTGTGGTGGATTGGCGGTTGTCCTGGGTCTGCTACCGGCCACTGCTTTGCTTAACGATAGCAATGTTCACCTGATCAATTTTTTTCGGTGGATGCAGAAAGGCTTATCCATAGATTTGCCGATGGAATATGATCAAGACCTTTATTATGTCTACCGTGATCGTTTTAACAAGTTCATTGAAGAGGGCAAAGAGAACACCAGAGAAGCAGCTGAACTGTTTTATTACCTCAACCGCACCGGGTACAACGGGCTCTGCCGCTTTAATAAAAAGGGTGGGTACAATGTTCCCTTCGGCCGCTACAACAAAATTAATTATGTTCGGGAATACGAATCCTACCGGGAGGTATTCCAAAGATGGGAATTTAGCAGTGTTGATTTTGAACAACTAGCCCTGGGCAAAGGTGATTTCATCTATGCCGATCCGCCCTATGATGTTGAGTTTACTCAATACTCGAAGGATGGTTTTGACTGGGACGATCAGGTCCGCCTGGCGAAGTGGTTATCCAGGCATCCGGGGCCGGTCATCCTCTCAAATCAGGCTACAGAACGGATTGTTGAACTATATCTGGCCCAGGGCTTTGAAATAAAATACCTGGACGCGCCGCGTTTGATAAACTGCACAGGAGACAGGACACCGGTCAAAGAAGTACTGGCCATGAAAGCAGTGTCTGGATTTGGATCTGCCCGGTAACCGAAAAACCAAGTTGTTCCAGATTTTGAGACAGCTCCCATTAATCAGATTTAAACAGCGGTTTACAATTTGTGTTCAGTTGAGAAATTACGCTTACTCAAAATCGTTTTAGGCAGTGAACTCCTTCTGCTTATGTTCAATGTCACTGTCAACCGGCAGTCAGGGCAAAACAAAAAAGAGGGATCTCTTGAGCTTGGCGTAAGGATATAGTAAACTTAGTCTGGAACTGTAAAAGATTTGGAGGTACGGCTCATGATCCTGATCACAGGCGCGGCCGGTAAGACAGGACTGGCGGTTTTGAAAGCGCTGGTTCGCCGCGGTATATCTGTGCGGGTGTTGGTTCGCAGGCATGAGCAGGCTGAAAAACTTATTAGGGAAGGCGCTGCCGAAGCTGTAACCGGAGACATGACCGCAGTCGAGAGCTATCGCCAGGCTATGGATGGGGTCAGATCTGTCTACCATCTTTGCCCGAATATGCACCCTGGCGAAACAGAGATTGGCCGCCTGGCTATAAATACTGCCTGTCAATACAGGATCGGACACTTCGTTTATCACTCCGTGCTCCACCCGCAGACCGAAAAGATGCCCCACCATTGGCAGAAAATGCGTGTCGAAGAAGACCTCTTTGAATCAGGCCTTGGTTTTACCATATTACAACCGGCGCCTTATATGCAGAATATTCTTGCCAGCCGTAGTTCTATCATAAATGAAGGTTTATTCCAGGTGCCTTACCCCGGAGAATGTCGTTTTAGCCTTCTCGATCTTGAAGATCTCGGTGAAGCGGCGGCGATTGTTTTGACCGAGTCCGGTCACAAGGGAGCGACCTATGAGCTTGTCGGAACGCCGGCGTTGAGCCAGGCTGAAATGACAGCTCTGATCGGCACGGTATTAGAAAAGGATATTACTTTTGAGGAAATAACGATTGAGCACTGGCAGAAAGATGCTGAAAAGGCAGGTCTGGGCCAGTATGCATTGGATACTTTACAAAAAATGTTTTTGTATTATGCCCAATATGGTTTGGATGGCAATTCTTTCGTACTGCGCAGTCTTATTGGACGAGAGCCATATAGCCTGGCCGGTTTTATAAAACGAGAGTTTCTAGAATACCTGGAAAACGGGGGATGAGCTATGTATGTGACTGATCTGGTCAAAACCGAAGAAATTGATATTACTCCTGATCACTTAAAAAGTAAAGGGCGGGCCACGGTGCGCTGGTTGCTCGGCGAACCGGAAGGTGCTCCTAACTTCGAGATGCGCTACTTTTCTCTCTCCGGCGATATCGCTACTGAGTGGCACAATCACGAATGGGAGCACCAGGTTTTTGTAATAAGTGGCAAGGGTAAATTCCGCAGTGCCGAAAAAGAAGTCGAACTCGAACCAGGCAGTGCAGTGCTTGTTGCACCCGGTGAGCAGCACCACTTCATTTGCGCCGGGAAACAGTTTGATTTTATCTGTGTAGTGCCTAAAGGCACCCGGGCCTGTATGGATCAACAGCACTAAATCTAAATAGCAGGCAATAGGCGAGTGTAAAAATACAACTGGTTCTCCTGGTTGCCGTACTCATTAAAGACGATCAGGGCGATTAATGCCGCTGTATCTTTAGCTAGAGCATCGCGGTTGTATTACTTATATCAACAGAATGGAGCTGGAAAAGATGATCATTGGCGTTCCCAGAGAGATTAAAAGTGACGAGAACCGGGTAGCAATCACCCCGGGAGGAGTAGAAGTATTAGTTGCTTCCGGGCATAAAATTTTGGTGGAAGCGTCTGCGGGAGAGGGCAGCGGATTTTCCGATGAGTTTTACCGCGAGAGCGGCGCTGAAATATCTGCCAGACCCGCCGAAGTTTTCGGTAGTGCTGATCTGATTTTGAAGGTAAAAGAACCGCAGGTTTCAGAATATATCTATTTCAGGGAAGACCTGATTCTGTTTACTTTTTTGCATCTGGGGGCGGCAGTTGCTTTGGCCAAAGCCCTTGTTGAAAAAAAGGTGACTGGCATATCTTATGATACAGTGCAAAAAGCCGACGGCTCTTTGCCACTGCTGGCACCGATGAGCGAAGTTGCCGGCAAAATGGCCGTACAGATTGGCGCCCATTACCTGGAAAAGCCCCACGGTGGTTCCGGCGTTTTGCTGGGCGGGGTACCGGGGGTTCCTCCCGGGCATGTTGTTATTGTCGGTGGGGGTATGGTCGGCATTAACGCGGCCAAAGTAGCTCTCGGCATGGGAGCAAGGGTCAGCCTTCTTGACATTGACGCGGCCAAGCTGCGTTATCTGGATGATATTTTCGGTGGTCGGATCGACACAGTGATGTCGAACCGCTACTGGGTTAGCAAGCTGGTTACCGAAGCAGACCTATTGGTCGGGGCAGTTTTAATCCCAGGGGCGAAGGCGCCTTGTATTGTTACAGAAGAAATGATTAAACGCATGCGGTCTGGTTCGGTAGTTGTCGATGTTGCCATCGATCAGGGTGGCTGTATCGAAACATGTGATTTGCCGACCACCCACAGTAATCCCATCATCGAAAAGCACGGGGTTATTCATTACAGTGTCGCCAATATTCCGGGAGCGGTACCGCGGACATCAACACTTGCCTTGACTAATGCTACCTTACCATACGTGCTCAGAATTGCCGATCGGGGAGTTACTCAGGCGGTTAGGGATGATGCTGCTCTGGCCAAAGGAATGAATACCTATGGTGGAAAAATTGTTCATGAAACGGTTGCCCAATCTCTCGGTGTTGAATATACACCCCTGAGTCAGCTGATTTAGCTGGTGGATTTCATCTGCACAGTGCCTATAGACATCAGGGTTAGCAGGATCAGTAGCGTTCAATTAACAACAGAAAGAGGAGGTTTTTATTATGTCACTCGTTTCGCTAGCCGATTTGCTTAAAAAAGCCGATCAGGGCGGTTATGCGCTCGGCGCTTTCAACTGCAACAACATGGAAATAGTTCAGAGCATCGTTATGGCTGCTGAAGCAGAGTGCTCACCGGTGATCATCCAGGCCAGCCAGGGGGCAATCAAGTACGCTGGTCTCAGTTATATCATTGCCCTGGCTCGCCAGGCCGCTGAAGGTGTTTCTGTTCCGGTTGTCCTGCACCTCGATCATGGCACCAGCTTTGATCAGGTGATGCAGTGCATCCGCTTCGGGTTTACCTCGGTTATGTATGATGGTTCTCATCATCCGCTGGAAGAAAATATCGCTCAGACTCGCCGGGTAGTAGAAATTGCCCGGGTATTCGGGATATCAGTTGAGGCGGAACTTGGCCGCATTGGCGGAACCGAAGATGATATTAGTGTCAGTGATGCAGAGGCCTTTTTCACAGACCCGGCTGAGGCTAAACGGTTTGTTGAAGAAACCGATGTTGACGCTCTCGCTGTTTCGGTTGGCACCGCTCACGGGCAGTATAAAGGTGACCCAAAGCTCGATTTTGAACGTTTGGCCGAGATCAGCAGGCAGGTATCCTGTCCTCTGGTTCTGCACGGTTCTTCTGGAGTATCTGATGAAAGCATCACCAGGGCAATCGAGTGTGGGGTGCGTAAGATTAATATCGATACCAATATCCGGGAGGCCTTCGTCGGGGCGATGCGCACAGTTCTTGTTAACAATCCCAAAGAAATCGATCCGCGCAAAGTTCTCGGGTCAGCCCGCGACGCCGGGGTGGAGATCATCCGCGAGAAAATTCGCCTTTTCGGTTCTTCCGGCAAAGCTTAATCATTTTATTCGGCATATATTATTTTATTTTGGCCCAGCTGTCGCGAAGTTTGACAATCCGGTTGAATATCAGGTTGCCCTCCCCGGTTGTTGCGGGATCAAGATAAAAATAGCCCTTGCGCAGAAATTGGAAGCGGCTGCCGGGATCGGCTTCTTTAACAGATGTTTCGGCGGGCACATTTTCACAGACGATGAGCGATTCCGGGTTTAGATGGTTGGTGAAATCGCTTTCGTCATCTTCTTCGGGATTTTCGACTGTAAATAGAGTGTCGTATAGGTTTACAGTAATCCAGGTCGCGTGCCTGACCGCGACCCAATGGATCACCCCTTTGACTTTTTTCCCACTTGTATCCGAGCCGCTCTTTGTTTGTGGGTCGTAAGTGCAATGCAGTTCAGTGATCTTACCCGCGGCATCTTTAATTACATTCTCAAAGCAGATAATATAGGCGCCCTTAAGGCGCACTTCCCTGCCTGGAGCCAGGCGGAAGAACTTTTTCGGGGGTTCTTCCATAAAATCTTCTCTCTCGATATAAATTTCACCGGCAAAGGGGACCAAGCGGGTTCCAGAGCTTTCATCACCGGGTAGGTTTTCCATAACAACCAGCTCAGTGTGATCGGCAGGCCAATTAGTAATTACCACTTTCAGGGGATCGAGCACAGCCATCAGGCGTGGTGCCCTGGTTTCGAGATCCTGGCGGATACAATGTTCTAAGAAAGCCAGGTCAACGGTGCTGTCGGATCTGGACACTCCAATCTGTTCCTGAAAATTAGCGATAGCCTGCGGGGTGACTCCTCGCCGGCGAAGGCCGGCAATAGTCGGCATTCGCGGATCATCCCATCCGTTAACGTGATTCTCTTCGACCAAGCGCCGCAGTTTACGTTTACTCATAATAGTATAGGTCATATTCAGACGGGCGAATTCGGTCTGACGGGATCGGTATTTAATCGATTCCGGCATCAGTTCGACAGCGTTATCGACCACCCAATCATAGAGAGGACGGTGATCACTGTATTCAATTGAGCAGAGCGAGTGGGTAATCCCCTCCAAAGCATCAGAGAAGGGATGGTCAAAGTCATACATCGGGTAGATGCACCACTGGTTGCCGGTTCGGTGATGGTCGGCATGCAGAATACGGTAAAGGACAGGATCTCTCATGTTCAGGTTACCCGAAGCCATGTCAATTTTAGCCCTGAGGACCCTGCTGCCATTTGGAAATTTGCCGCGGCGCATCCGTTCGAAAAGGTCAAGGTTTTCTTCCACCGGGCGGTCACGGTAGGGACTTTTGGTGCCCGGCTCAGTCAGGGTGCCCCGGTACTGCCTGACCTCTTCCGGATTTAAATCACAGACATAAGCACGACCGGCCTCGATTAAACGCAGGGCAAACTGGTACTTAGTCTCAAAGTAGTCGGAGCCGAAAAAGAGGCGATCGTTCCAATCCGCCCCTAGCCAGTGGATATCTTCAATGATCGAATCGACGAATTCCTGTTCTTCTTTGACTGGGTTTGTATCGTCGAAGCGTAGGTTGAATTTTCCATTAAAAATTTTTGACATTGAGTAATTTAGAAGAATTGCCTTGGCGTGCCCTATATGTAAGTAACCGTTTGGTTCGGGGGGGAAGCGGGTGTGGACGCAGCTATCTTTCAGCAGTCCTTTTTCCAGGTCTTCCTTGATCATTGTGTAAATAAAATTTGTTTTAACTTCAGCTTCGTTGTTCTCGGTCATTGAAATCTCCTTTTTCTATCCAGACGGCGCCGGCGACATTTTGGTTTCTCTAGCCAAGTTTAACTCTGGTATATAAGATTTCAACTTTTTTACTTTAAAACCTTTATCGATTCTGTGAGAAATCAAGTTTGATTTGTGCACCACCGGTGGGGTTTTCACCAGCGCTGATTGTGCCCCTGTGTTTATCAACTATTGCCCGGGAAATAGAGAGGCCAAGACCGCTGCCTCCGTTTTCACCCCGGTAAAAGAGGTCGAAAACTTTTTCTAACTCATCTGCTTTAAAACCTGGTCCGTCATCTTCAATTGTGATTGTTGGTCCATTTATATTGATAGTGACATATTTGCGTGCATAACGCAGGGCGTTACTGAGGATGTTGAGGAGCAGCCGGTGGATTTTTTCCGGATCACCCTGAATTGTACTATTATCAGAAACGATAGTAGTATCGATAGTGATTCCTTTCTCGAGAGCCAGACTCTGCACGGCGTGTACCGCCTCTCTGACAGCTTCATCAAGCGAGACCGGTTCAAAACTATAGTTTTCTTTCAGTGTTTCCATCTTGGAGAGGTAAATAAATTCATCAACCAGTGCTTTCATACGCCGTGATTCCCTGATGATAATTTCGAGACTCTGTTCTGCTTCTTCCGGGGGAATAACCCCTTCGCGCATGGCCTCGGCATAACCCTGAACAGACATTAGCGGCGTTTTAAGTTCGTGTGAGGCATTTTGAAAGAATTCTTTTTGAACGCGATCGTATTCGGCCAGCTGATCGGCCATATCGTTAAAGGTATCAGCCAGCTCTTCAAGCTCGTCACCGGTGTTGATGGACAGTCTTCCGGAGAATTTGCGCCGGGCCAGTTCTCCGGCCCGGTTTTTTAGCTGCTGCAAGGGACCTACTATAACCCGGGTGGCCAGCGCTCCGGCGATCAGAGAAACGGCGATGCCTGCACCCAGCGCCAGGGCCAGGATGTTTAAAAGACTGCGGTTGAGCTGGGTTAGCAAATCGAGTCGGGAATAGAGAATCAGGGCGGCTTTGCTGCTTTCTCCGGCGATGATGACTGGGTAAACAACAGCCACCAGATTTTTTTCAACAAAACTACCAGCGATTTCCGGTTTGGATACCAGATTTAAAAACGCTTCATTGCTGATTACGGTTCCGGGTGGGTTAACCTCCAGATCACTGCTGTCGATAACAGTACCGTCGGGCTGCACTAAAATATAGTCGGCGTAGGCGACGCGGTTGGCCAGATTAAAAAAAGCGCCACGCATATGGCCGCCACCTTGCATGCCTGGTTGGGTGGCGGTAGCGGATAGGGTTTCGGCAACTCGATGCAGGCTTTGGATTGTGTCGTTGATAAGGTATTGGCGAACGGTAAGGCTGAAGGCGAGAGCCAGCACTGCGAAGGAGATGAACAGAACAGCTATGTAGCTAATAAATATGCGTTTAAACATCGAGCCTGTACCCATAGCCCCAGACTGTGGACAATTCCGGCAGGGCTTCTTTCTCGCGAATTTTTTTGCGAATCCGTTTAATTGTGTCGTCAACCGCTCTTTCTTCAACCTCGTAAGTGTAACCCCAGATTTTCTCCAGGATCAATTGTCTGCTGAATGGGCGACCCGGTGATGATGCCAGCAAAATAAAAAGATCATATTCTTTGGCGGTGAAAGTAATTTCTTCGCCATTAATGGTGATTTTTCTCTGCTCGAGGTTAACGCTGATATTATTTAGGTTTAGCTGCTTGGTGCTGTTTTCCGTCGGCTGCAGTCTTTTAAAGATATTTTTTATACGCACCACCAGTTCGCGGGGACTGAACGGCTTGGCCAGGTAATCATCGGCACCGAGTTCAAGACCGAGCACCCGGTCGAATTCTTCTCCGCGGGCTGAAACAAAAATTATCGGTTGGCTATACGATAGTCTAATTCTACGGCAGAGGTCCAGGCCGTCGGAACCGGGAAGCATGATGTCGAGAACAAACATATCTGGTGCACTGTTAACAAGAGCGCTCTCGACTGCTTCGGCAGAAGCAAAAGTGCGTATCGTGTAGCCCTCTTTTTCAAGGTAGCGTCTGATCAGCTCCCTGATATTTTCTTCATCGTCTACTACCCAGATAACAGCCACTGATTATTCTCCTTACGTAGCGAGTTTACTCTATTGTATCTGATAGCATGAAGAAGTCCAGAGATTATCAATCTCTGGACTTCCAGCTTATGCGGATCAAATCTTACTAGCGGCTAAAGCACCCGCTGCCCTTTTCCCCACCGAAGTTACGCATACCCCCTCCGAAATTCTGGAAATGCTCTGCAAATTCTTCCGGTAGGAATTCACTTAATTCTTCCCGCTTGGCTTCCATCAAAGCGAAGCGGTTTTCCCGTAATTCCCCGAAGTTTTCACTGTCGCCGGCATCTCTCAAAGCATGCATTTCTTCCCGTAGTTTAAGCATGTCAGCGCGATATTTCTCAATAACTTCATTGAATTGTGCTTGCTGGTCATCGGTCAAAGATTCCCGTATACAGGGTCCGGTTTGGCCACTTCCGAAGCCCCCGTAGTAGGCAAAAGCTGTTGAAGAAAGGGCTAAAACAAACAAGGTAACTAAAACTGCTGATAGCAATACTCTTTTCATACTGGTTTACCTCCTCAGGTTGTTAATGTCTTGCAGATTCAGTATACGGGGTGAATAAGGCAGGAATACGTGATAAATATTAAGATTTAATAATATTTAGCGATTTTATTGGCTGCTGTTTTAAGTCTTGTCTGGATCAGATATAATAAGCAGGTGTACAGATTGAAAAAGTGGGAGCGGAAAACGTGAACAATATTTTAATAATTACTTTAATCGGTTTAGGTGCTGGGGTAATCGGAACCGGATCAGGTGCATTCATAGCCCTCTTTGTCAAAAAACCCAGCAAGTCACTGCTTGGTTTTATTCTCGGTTTTGCCGGTGGCATTATGCTGGCGATTGTCCTAATAGATCTGCTTCCCGAGTCGATGGAAGCAGGCAGTTTATTTACTGCTTTTCTTGGGCTGCTTGTTGGGGCTCTTTTTATTCTATTTCTTGACCTGAAAATGCCGCATTTTCATTTTTTCGAAACAACTGAAGAACTGGCCCGATTTATCCGCACCGGAACTGTTTTAGGACTTGGCATTGCCATGCATAACCTACCTGAAGGAATTGCTATCGGGGCCAGTTACGCCGCTTCTTCGACCCTCGGTTTTACTTTAGCCCTGACTATTGCCCTTCATAACATCCCGGAAGGTATTGCCATGGCCTGCCCACTCTGCGCAGGCGGAATGCGACTGCGTTGGATTCTGCTTTATACCGCTATGGCCGGCCTGCCAATGGGTCTAGGGACCTTTATGGGCGCCAGTCTCGGTTCTATCTCTCCGGTAGTTCTCTCGCTTTCCCTCGGTTTTGCCGGCGGAGCAATGCTCTATATTATATTTGGTGAGCTGATCCCGGGCGCGCAGAATTCGGGCAGTGGTTATGCTGGTACCTTCGGCGCTGTTTTTGGTACCATCGCCGGTATTTTACTTCTTTCGGTAATCTAACAGATGTTCCTGGTTATGAAGGTATTTCTAGAGGGAGATCCTACAGATATTGTCTACTTGATCTCAACTATTACTCATGACTTAGCTTCTAATGGAGAGCATTTTTACTGCACTTCAGATGGGAACTGCGGATGGGTATAACTTTTCTCACCCCGCCACGTGGGTTTTCAACATCGCCCCGGTAACGGGGAATAATATGAATATGAAAATGGAAAACCGTCTGGCCGGCAGCTTGGCCGACATTAGCCCCGATGTTGTAACCGTCGGGGTTGAATTTTTTATCTAATAAGAGCTTGGTTTCAATAATCAATTGGCTGATCGCGCTGTGTTCTTCAGGCAATGCGTCAAAATAAGTATCCATGTGCCGTTTCGGAATAACCAGAACGTGGCCTTTACTAACTGGGCAGGCATCATAAAAGGCCAGGGCAAGATCGTTTTCAGCAATTATTTCCAGGGAATCCCTGAGGCAAAATATACACTCCGTCATCAATAATCCTCCTGAATTGTTCCTCGTTCTGTTAATAATTTTTCTTTATCATATCACAACGCTGATACCTGTTGAACTAAAGGCGCCGTTATTTGATCGCTGGAATGAACCATATTTAAACAGGGGCTATACTTGTAATGCTTGATTAAAACAAATAGTATTAGGGTATTAAGCAGGGTAAATGTATCTGGTTTATTGGATCCAATAATAGCGATAGGAGGTTGTAGAATGGGTGATTACAGGAATAGTATGTTTATGTTTGTGCTTGGTGCCATTGTCGCCCTTTTTGTTACAGTGCAGTCGATTGTTTTCTTGAAAAAGGCCTGGGAGGAGGGTAAGCGCAAGGGTATGCCGCCGGAAAAAATGCGCAAGGCTGTCGTATCTAGTGCTGTCTTTACTCTGGTCCCCTCGCTCTCGATACTGCTGACGATGCTGACCCTTTCTGGGGCGCTGGGTCTGGCGCTGCCCTGGATTCGCCTTTCCGTAATCGGGGCGGTGACCTATGAACTGCCGGCGGCGGAAGCAGCGGCACAGGCTGCGGGTGCCAGCCTGATGGGCGCCGGGGTTCCGGTTTCAGTTTTTTCGGTGATTGTCTGGGTGATGACCCTGGGAATTATGTCCGGCCCGCTCTTTATCATTGCTTATTTCAAAAAACTGCAAAGTAAAATTAACCAGATCAAGGTTGAAGATAACCGTTGGGGTGCCCTGCTCATATCTGCGATGTTTGTTGGTTTAATCAGTTCTTTTCTGGGCAGCGCCCTGGCCGGAGGCATGGTCTCGATATTGACCCTATTCTCATCAGCGCTGTTGATGGTTGTCTGCATTATGATCGAGCAGAAAGCGGGATTGAAAGTTTTCAAGGATTTTGCTCTGCCCCTGAGCATGATCGGGGCTATGGCCCTGGCGATACTCTATTCCGGGTTACTGGGAGGTTAGTTCAATGACAAACGGAAAAGTCAAAAATCAGGCTTATGAACTGTCAATTCACAGGATGGGGCGAATGTGGATGTCGGCAGCTCTGCTGGTAATCCTGGCGGTGCCGGTGGCCATTTCCTTTTATTTTAACAGTTGGCCGGCGGCGGGACCTCTGTTCGGTGGGCTGCTGCCGATCATGATGATTTATGTGCCGATTGGTATTATCGAAGTAATTACCTTTTCACCGATGCTGGGCAGTGGGGCAACTTACCTGGCTTTTACTACTGGGAACCTGACCAACCTGAAGGTGCCCTGTGCCCTTAATGCTTTGGAAATTGCCGATATCGAGCCTGGTTCTATCCAGGGTGAAATCATTTCGACTATTGCAGTGGCCACCTCTTCATTGGTGACCAACCTTGTTCTCGTTTTAGGCGTGCTTCTGTTTGTCCAACTGACACCGGTATTAGCTTCCCCGGTGTTGAAACCGGCTTTTGAAAATATTTTACCCGCTCTTTTCGGAGCGCTTGGCTACCTTTATATTTCGAAAAACTGGAAGCTGGCAGTGGTGCCGCTAACACTGATGGTTGTCATTTTTCTCTTGATGCCGACAGCACCGGTCGGGATTCTTATTCCAGTCAGCGCACTATCCGCTATTGCTGCAGCCAGGTTTATGTATAAGAAAAGTATGCTTTAGGGGAGGCAGAAAACATGACGTTATTAATGATTAGCGGAGGACTAATTACTCTCTGGGTGGTGATTCTTTTAGTCAGGGCGGCTCTATACAGACCGCTCTCGGCAGAGGTTTATCCTGTTCAGCGATCGGTGGATTCAACCAGCCCGGATGTTAGCTATGAAGAAGCGGCTTGTCACCTGGCTGAACTGGTGAGCTGCCGGACGGTCATTCCCAAAAGCGAAAACGGTGGTGGAAAAGAAGACGAAGGCGGTTATGAACAGTATAAAAAATTCCGTAGTCTGCTGAAGAAGTTTTACCCCCTGATCCACAGCAACCTCGACTTGGAACTTGTTAACGAACATTCTTTACTCTACCGCTGGGTTGGGCAGGGCAGTGAAAAACCGCTGGTACTGCTGGCTCACTATGATGTGGTGCCGGCCTTTAAAGAGCAATGGAAGCATCCCCCGTTTGACGGCGTGATTGTAGAAGGGGTAATCTGGGGCCGGGGCACGCTTGACACCAAGGGCACCCTCTGCGGTATTTGTGAAGCTGTTGAAGGCATGCTGATCAAAGGTTTTAAGCCGGCTCGCGATATATACTTTGCTTTCGGCCATGATGAAGAGACAATGGGTGCTGGTGCGCCCGGGATCGTGGAGATCTTGAAAAACAGGGATGTGTATCCGGAACTGGTTTTGGACGAGGGGGGGGCGATCATACAAGGAGTATTTCCCGGTGTCGACAGGCCAATTGCCGTGATTGGGCTGGCCGAAAAAGGAATTGTCGATATCGAAGTTGTCCTTGAGGGCAGCGGTGGGCATTCTTCAACGCCGGGACGAATTAACCCACTCAGTGAAATGAGCAAAATTATTCTTCGCCTTGACAAAAACCCATTTCGGTCTTATCTTCCGGGTGAAGTTAAAGAGATGTTTGCAGTTATCGGTCGGCACATGCCCTTTACATTCAGAATTATCTTTGCCAACATGTGGTGTTTTCAACCGCTGCTTACCACTATTTTACCCCTGCTCGGTCGTGAATTGAATGCGCTTTGCCGCAGTACCTGTGTTTTTACCATGGTGGAAGGCAGTAAAGCGAGTAATGTAATTCCCGACAGGGTGCGCGCAGTAGCTAATCTTAGATTGGCCGCGATAGATCCGCTTGACGAGGCACTAAAGCATATTACCGAACAGGCATTTGCGGCTTCACAAAAAGCCCGTAAGGCCAGGGAACCCCTGAAACTGAAAGTCAGCCTGCTGCATGGACACAATGCTTCGGCTTCTTCAAGCACTGCTTCAGCTGCCTACCAAACCCTGAAGCAAACGATCAGCGAGTCTTTTCGGGATACAATTGTCTCACCCTATATCATGCTCGGAGCTACTGATTCGCGTCATTATTGCGCTATTTGCGATAACGTGTTTCGGTTTTCACCGATCCGGATGAATAAGGAAGAGCTGCACAGTATTCATGGGGTTGACGAGCGTATTACAGTTGAAAAGCTGGGTGGGATAGTTGATTTCTACCGGACTTTGATCGGTAAGTTCTAACTACTATCAGGACAAAGGCAGGACAATGTCTTCGCTTCGGTGAATTATTATTCGGAAATCAAGAAACCGACTGGAGGAGGCCTGGTTGAGTTATGGGGGAACCAAGTAACGCTGAACGTTTTTTAAACGCCTATTCGGCTATCGAGCATGAGATGGAAAGAATCCTTAATATCAAAGACCACCGCCGCTTTTTTTAAAAGAGGTCTTTACACTTTCGATCAGTCATCCCGTTTCGCGGGCGATCCGTAATTTCAGTCAAATGTCTTATACCCAGGCGCCTCTTCTCGACGACGGTAATATGGTCGGGCTTGTAACTTCCAATATGATTGTCAAATGGATGGGTATAAGCCTGGCAAACGATTCCTTCGATATCGATAACACAACGATTTATGATTTAGTACAGGCTGTGGGCCGCGAAGGCAATTACGAAGTTATCTCGGTAAATAAATCGCTTTTTGAAATCCCCGATCTTTTTTATCGTTGGCAGCAGGAAGACAAAAAACTGGAAGCTGTTTTAATCACCCAAAACGGAGAAGTATCGGAACCGCTCCTGGGCATTATTACTAACCGTGATCTGCCACTGGTGCAGCGGGAACTGGAACAAAACAACAAGCCGCAGACCAAATCGCCCTGAGGACTCCTGGTGCGCCAGATCCTGTCCAAGGTACTTAATGAGGATAACCCCGTTTTTCAAGGAGCTTTATAGCGATGTTAAAAAAATATTTGTATTTCTGCCTGTTCATCGGCCTCAGCATTTTGCTAATAGCGGTCCTTTATTATAGCGAAGGCCCGGCGGGTGATCAGACCAGAGATCAAGCATTGGATTTGGCGCGCCTTATTTATTCAGAAGAGAAGGAACCTGCTATTGGATCTGAAGCAATTGCACGCCTGCAGCCTGAACCTGAATCTCTTCCACAAACCCAGATTGATTCCAGCCAGACTGAAACGGCCTCTGGACAGCAACCAGTGGCGACTCAGAGTTCAACTTCTTTAAGCCAGAAAGAACAGCAGATGGTTAATTACATCAATGAAGCCAGGAAGAACGCGGGCCTGCCGGCTCTGCAGGTTAGCAGTCAGTTGATGGCTGCAGCGCGAACAAAGAGCAAGGATATGGTTGATAATAATTATTTTGACCATAATTCACCCACTTTCGGCAGCCTTACCGGATTTCTGCAGTATTTTGGAATCAGTTTCACTACAGCAGCGGAAAATATCGCCATGAATTCAAGTGGCAATGTCAGTGAAGCCCACAACTCGCTGATGAATTCAACAGGCCATCGGTCGAACATCTTGGGTCAAAGCTATAGCAGCGTCGGGGTAGGTATTCATGTTAAAAGCGATGGCAGTCACTATTACACCCAGCTTTTTGTCGGACATTGAGACAAAATTACTTTCTAAGTGAAGAAAAGACCAGCTAATCAACCTGGTAAGGGGAGGTGGTTTAATGCGCAAAAAAATAGTCCTGGCTTTTTTAATCATTCTAATGCTTTCGATGCCTTTCGGTGCTTCTTCGGAAGAAGAGTATAATGCCGAAGAACATTTCTACCGGGGGCGGGTTCTGTCGATAAACGAAAGCGAGGAGCAGCAACATGATTACTTTACGGTAATTGAACAGGAGTTGGTGGTCCGGCTGACCAGCGGTCCTTACCGTGGCGAAACGATCACCATAATCAATACTTTTTTTGCCGGAGATCCGGTCTATGATTTTTTACTTAAAGAAGACCAAGAGGTTATTGTGGTCACAATTGGTGAAGAAGGCTCCTTCGATCAGGCCTATGTTCAGGATATGGCCAGGGATCGTGGGGTCTACTACCTGGTTATTGTTTTTGTTCTGGCTCTTCTGATCGTCGGCCGAATGAAAGGGTTGAAAACAGTAATTACCCTGGCCGTAACGATTTTCCTGATCTTTAAGTTTCTCCTGCCCCTGTTGCTGGAAGGTTACAACCCTATTTTACTGGCCATCGCTACTGCTTCTGTGGCGATAACCTTTACTCTGTTAGTAATCGGAGGGCTTAACCGTAAATCAGTGGTGGCAATTGTCGGAACGATCACTGGTGTAACAGTGGCTGGCTTGATGGCTTTTTGGGCCGGCAGCATTGCCAGCCTGACCGGCTTCGGTACACACGAAGCCCAGATGCTCTATTTTATGGATCACACTATCGACTTCCGGGGACTGCTTTTTGCCGGGATCATTATCGGTTCACTGGGGGCTATTACAGATATTGGCATGTCGGTGTCGTCCGCTGCAGCCGAAATAAAGCAGGCCTGCCCGGACATTCACTTTAAAGAACTGACAATAAGGGCTTTAAATGTCGGTCGTGACGTCATGGGCACAATGGCCAACACTTTAATTCTTGCCTATGTAGGCGCCGCTACACCAATGCTGCTACTGGTTATGGGCTATCAGATTGACTGGCTCAAAGTGATCAACATGGACATAATTGCCACTGAATTTGTACGTGGAGTCGCCGGCAGTATCGGGTTAGTTGCGGCCGTTCCGGTTACAGCAGTTCTGGCTGGCTACTTCATGGGAAAGAAAGGTTAAACCGCATTCTATATAAAGGAGTAAAAAAAGGTACATGAGTAGGCGGCAGGGGTTACCTAAAAAAAGTGTTGATAAACCTGCTGATTACATCAGCGCCCCCAATAATCGTACCGGCTGTACTACCCAGGTTGGCAAATATAACAACCAACAAGATACGAGTTACCTTATTGCGCCAAAAACCCCTGATTGTGTGAATATCATCGGCTAAACTTTCAAAATCCCGGACACTTGGTTTTCTGACCAGGGCTTCAGTAAGTCCGGCAAACCAACCTGCAGCCAATAGCGGGCTTAAAGAACTAATCGGTGCTGCTACAAAGGCGGTCAAGATAGCCAGGGGATGAGCAAAGGCAAGTAGTGCCCCTAAAACGCTCAATGATCCGTTCCAGAGGACCCAGCTCAAGATCTGATCGATTCCGGTGGCCCTGTCTACGGAAAAAGTAGAGACGATGGCTGCGATGATAATGATCGGGATACTCCAGGCAGCAGCCCGGGTAATCTTTGAGGCCGGTGAAACCGTGGATAGCGCTGAAAGATCATGATCATCAGTCAAGATTTCTTTAATGCCGGGAATATGGCCGGCGCCCAGAACGGCGATTACTTTATCACCGGGTGCCGTCTTTATTTTTTGCGACAGATACTGATCTCTTTCATCAATGAGGATTTCTTTAAGCTGGGGAAAAGCATGGGAAAGCTCATCTAAGGCCGCGCTAAGCATATCTTTGCTCTTCATCTTTTCCATCTCTTCTTCACTGAGTTCATCTTCCACAAACATGCCCATTAGAAGTTGAAAAAGCAGCTTCAATTTTCCCCACAGCCCGATTCCTCTCCATAACCGGAGCATCGTAACCTGAATATCGCGATCGGCGAGACAGAGTTCAGCGCCAACCTCTTTAGCCGAGGTGATCGCCTGAACCATTTCCTGGCCTGGCTTTATGCCAAACTTTTTGGCGAGTCTTTTCTGATAAGAGGACATCAGTAAATTGGCCAGCAGCAGCAGCACTTTACCCTCTTTAATTATCTTGACAATATCGGTATTTTTCCACCTGTCTGCATCAACAATTGACTGATAACGAGATTGGCACAATTCAATGCAAACCGTATCGGGTTTTTCGGTTTCAATAACCTCTTTAACCTCGTCGACACTTTGTTTTGAAACATGGGCTGTTCCGATCAAGATTATTTGCCGACCGTCTAGTTCTATTTTGTGAACATTTTCGCTGATCAATAGATCATTCCCCGTGAATTATTTGTTTATAACAAGAGCAATAATATCACACCTTGTAGTTTCTTGTCGTGAGGGTTTATTTAAAATTGAAAAAAGTGAAAGTACTATTTCTTTTGCACAAGGTAAATTATAAAGCTACCCGTGCTTTACTGCCCTTGAGTTTGGCGATTGCCAGTAATACCAGGCTGTGGGCCGGATGCAGAGGAACCAGTTTCATGTGGAAAATTGTTTTTTTGGATACGATTCAGATGTGCTATTTATTCTTTTATGTCATGATTTCCCAACTCAATTGTCCATAAAATCGCATCGATAATATACCAGAGGACAAAACCCCCACAAGTAATCAGTTTCAAAACGCCAAGACCAATTTCACCCCTATAGAAACGATCGGCCCCCAAATATCCTAAACACCAACTCAAGATTGTCCCCGTCAATAAGTATTTCCCTTTGTTCATGCTCATCTTCTCCTTTAATGATTTATATTTTGCTCAGGTCCAAGATAACTTCAGGTGAAATCAACAGCCTGCTGTTTCTTTTTTTATTATAATATATTTTGGTTGTATCGTTAAGTAATGTTTTGCATGAAAATGTTTTATTGTTTATATTATAGTTGGCGGATCAGTTAAGGCTGCATTATCGTATAAAATAGCGAGGTGTCGAAGGTAACGCGGAGACTTTTTTGTTTTTACCCTGTTGTCAGTTCTGAGCCCGGGTTGTAGCCCGGGATTTTTTCAGTTTTTGAAGTTTTTCAAGTTCTAATTCCAGGTTTTCTAATTCCTGAAACATGGAGATTTTCGGCGAATGAAGGGGCCAACGTTTTTTGACATCCTCGATTTTTCTTTTTATCTCGACAATCATTTCATCGATATTTTCCAATCAACAAACACCTCCCCTCTGTAATTGTAACACGATTTAAACTGCTATTACCATTAGATAATCTGTGGCACCGGGAATTAAGCAAGAAGCAGGTCTAGACAGGGCTTTGTTCACCAGCTATCTCTTTCTGGACTATGGCTGGGGCAGCTGTGCAGAAATTGTCTAAATAGTAGAGTAAGTACTGTGGGAAATAGCCGACAGATACGGCAAGGCTTCAGTGAAACACCCGTAAATACTCGATTATATTATTGGCATATCATTTGATTGACTGCTTTTCGGTGGGTTTTGTACTGTAGACTGGCTAGCGCGTACTGCTGAGAATGAGCAATTTATAACCTGGAATGCAACCGTTGACAAGGCTTTTTTGAGATGAACAGCAGGGTTTTTACCGGCGACTCCTTGCGGGTATATCTTCATGAGCGGATTGATAATCTGCCCGAGGCCGCCGACGAGGACAGGGCGGCCCTCAAAGATTGGATTGAACCGCAGCTTGCGGTATTCGGAGTGGTTGAGTAATCACCTGAAAAAGATTCAATTGGAGTAAAGAAGGAATCATCACCATCGAGCATCTCGTCTTACGAAGATGGTTCTGTAGGTATTTTATAAATTATGAATTAAATAGTGTTGGGAAATACCAACATGCCCAGCAAAGAGCTAGGTTCCAGCCTTTTATTGCTTGATTGATTTATTGGCATGCTATGTGCGTTATATTACATAAGGACGGGAGGGGATGCTATAGCCACAAAGACAATAATGGGTTCAGAGAAAAGTCGGATCGTGATTACTGATTTGGGTTTCTTGTTGTTCAGCTATTGTAGTAAATAATTTGGAGGGATGATAATGTCGGATTCAAACCAGGCTAAAAAGGGAGCTGAAGTTAAGAATTCTTCAACTACAACTTTAGACAAACCGTTATTTTTCTGGTCCGCTATCGTTGTTGCAGCTGTCGTTGTCTATATGATTGTTTTGAGGAATCAACTGCCGGTGTTATGTCGACCCTGTTTAACTATTTTACTGACCAGTGGGGTTGGTTATATATCTGGGCCGCTGTAATTAGTTTTGGTTTTATGTTGTGGCTGGCCTTTGGCAAGTATGGCAACGTCAAGTTTGGCGGGCCGGATGCTACTAAGGAGTTCTCTACTTTCAGCTGGATTTCGATGTTCTTTTGCTCTGGCATCGGAACTTCCTTGCTGGCATGGGCGTCCAAGGAATGGTACTATTACTACGTTTCACCTCCATTTGGCCTTGAACCACTGAGCCCGGCAGCTGCTGATATGGCGGCGGCCTACCCGATTTACCACTGGGGCTTCCTGGGCTGGGCAATCTACGGGATTCTGACTTTCCCGATTGGTTATGCTTACTGGAACAGAAAGGCTGGCAATTTAAGGTTCAGCACATCATTAGCTGGTGTGCTTGGGGAGAAAACCACCAAGGGACCACTTGGCAAGATAATCGACTTTCTGGTGATTTTTGGTTTAATTGGTGGGAATGCCACATCATTGGGTTCAGGGACCCCGATGCTGGCCGAAAGTATCAGTGTATTGTTTAAGATCCCCCATACTTTCACAGTCGATATCTGGGTAGTGGTTATTTGGACAGCCCTGTTTACGACTTCTGTTACCCTGGGCCTTAAAAAAGGCATCAGGGTTTTAAGTCAAATTAACGTAATTGCTGTGTTCATATTGTGTGGGATTATTTTCATAGTCGGTCCAAGATGGTTTATGATCAATACTTTTACGGACAGTCTTGGAATAATTGCCACGAACTTCTTCAGAATGTCCTTCTATACAGACCCCGTAAGTAGAAGCATGTTCCCGCAGTGGTGGACTGTATTCTACTGGGCCTGGTATTTTGCCTATGCACCATACATGGGTATCTTTATTGCCAGAATCTCCAGGGGTAGAACTTTCAAAGAAACAGTTAGTGCTGTTCTTATCGCCGGATCTGCCGGATGCGCGCTATTCTTCATGATATTTGGTAATAACGCGTTATATCAGCAGTTGACAGGAGCGTTCGATTTTGTCGGTGTAGCTTCCACTCTCGGAGATTCCGCCGCGATTCTGGGCGCACTAGCGGTTCTCCCGCTATTTCCTTTGATTCTGGTCATATTTACTTTTGTCGGATTTGTATATTCCGCCACTACGATGGACTCTTCGGCATATGCAATGGCCACCATTTCTTCCAAGGATCTTAAGGAAGGGCAGGAACCGGCATGGTTTAACAGGATGTTCTGGGCGATTCTCCTGGGCGCTGTTACCCTGGCGGTTATGAATGTCGGAGGGTTAGGCCCAATCAAGACAACTTCTCTTGTTGTGGCATTCCCGATCGCTATACTTACTTTTGTTGCCATGATATCGTTCTTCAAGTATCTTAAAGCTGACCAGCCTCACCTGTTGAAACCGTCAGCAAAAGACGCCAAAAAAGGCGAGTAAACACCAAATGGTTAACATGGGCTGGCAGTCTTGTTCAGCAAAAGCTGCTGACCTATAATTAACCTTATTACCTGCAGGGGGTTTGCTGATGAGCGGAAAGGATTTATTAAAGCTGCATTCTGAAATATTAGTAAAAGCAAAGGAACTGGGGGCGACGCTGGTAGGGGTCGCCAATGTTGATGATCTGAATAAGGCACCCTCCTATACTGTAACTCCCCTGATGGAATCCTATAGCGGTGTTGGCGCAAACAAGGGGAGGATGAGCGATTTAATAAAGGTCGGTGAAGTTAGTTGGCCCGAGGGAGTAAAGTCGGTAGTCGTTGTTGCCTATGCCCATCCTGAAGATCAACCTGAATTGGATTACTGGTACGAAAGTATTGATCCGATTGGTAACAAAAAACTGGTTGAGATAGTAAACGGGCTGGCTGAATGGTTACAGAAAAACCATGGGATTAATGCTTTTCCCATTCTCTACCATATCGAAAAAGGAGGCATCTATCTCAAGGATGCCGCTGTCTATGCCGGTATGGGTTGTATCGGTAAAAACAATTTACTGTTAACCCCCGACTATGGCCCCCGGGTCAGGCTGAGAGCATTGTCACTTGATATTGATTTGCCTTCAACCGGCCTGGCAGCTTTTGATCCCTGTGCCGACTGTGAACAACCCTGTACCAAGTTCTGTTCCCATGGATGTTTCAAAGAGGTAGTTCATAACAGTTTTAAATATGGCCGGGAAGAGCTACCTGGCAGGGGTGGACAATACAATCGCATTATCTGTAATACACAGATGACAAGAGATGAAGACAAGGCCCTGGAACAAAACGTGCCGGGAATCGGGGAATCAGTCAGGGTTGTTAAGTATTGCCGAAAATGTGAGCTTTCATGCCCGGTTGGCAAGGTTTAGTTTATTATTCGGCATTGAGTATTCGTTCGGTCAGGTGGCAATATTCCCTGTCGTCTTCAGCACCTTTTCAGGCCACTTTGTTTTTTGATTCCAATTTGAGTTTATTGCTCTTTAAACTCCCCGGCTATCTTATTGATTCCCTACATCCCCCGGGTATCTACTTTTAGAACCGCTTTTCCAATGGCATAGCCTGCTATGATCATGCAAAGCAGAAGAAAGCTTAAGGCAATTGCCATTTTTTCCATATACAAATAATCCTTTCTATTTAAATAATCAATTAATTCGTAGTTTTACAATTCGTGCTATTGGATACCATAATTCTTCCTACGGCCGTTAACCGGAACCGCGGTGAATTTGTGCCTTGTTAAGGTAGTTATTACTTTGATGCAGCCTGTAGCTTTTGGTTGTTTGAAAAGAAATAGTCTCTATGACGATGGATCAGCCAAAGGGATAGAATGAATGATAATACGTCGGCCAGGGGAAAAGCAAACCAGACCCCCATCAAACCAAAAAACTGTGGTAGTAGAATGAGGAGAGGAATTAAAAAGAGAACCTGCCTTGCCAAAGATATGGCAAACGCCGCTCTGGCTTTACCCAGGGCTTGAAAAACTCCCCCGGTAACCATCTGCATACCAACGGTTGCAGAAAGAGCAAACATGATTCTCAAGGCGCTTTGGCCCATCTCAATTGCTGCCGGGTCTGTAGTAAAGATCATCATAAGCGGTCTGGGAACAGCTATCACCAGCAGAAAGACGAAGAGGGCCAAAGCTGTAGAAATTTTCATCGCCAAAACGATCGATTCGTTGACCCTCAATTTCTGCTTTGCCCCGTGATTAAAGCCAACAAGGGGCAGCATGCCCTGTACAACCCCCAGGATCGGCATCAGCGTAAACATCATTACCCGATGGATGATACCGAGAACGGCTATGGCCAGGTCGCCACCATAAATGATTAACATGTTATTGGCGATAATCAGCATAACGCTGGCTGAGCCCTGACGGACAAAAGCGGAGGCCCCGACAGCCAGAATCTCTCTGATCAAGGCTGGTCGGGGAGTTAAATAGCGTACTTTGATTGAAAGCGAACTTTTCCCGGTTAAAAAATAATGAAAGAGATAAACAGCAGTGATGCCCTGAGCTAAAACAGTGCCGTACGCGGCTCCCCTGATACCCATATTGAAAACGAACATGAAAATAGGGGTGAGAGTGATATTCAGCACTGCTGACATTATCATGGTCAGCATGGCCACCCGGGCATTTCCTTCAGCCCGAACGATATTATTAACAGCGAAACCGAATGCGAAGAAAATTGTGCCGTAAAGAATTATCCCTAAATAATCACTGGCGTAAGGCATGATTGTAACACTTGCTCCAAAAAGATTGAGCATTGGGGTTAAGTAAGTCAAGCCTAGAAAAGCTCCACTGATACTGACTGCCAGAACCAGGCTGATAATGTTGCCAAAAGCCCGGTTGGCTTTTTCCAATTTTTTTGACCCGAGTGCCCTCGAGATAACCGAACCGCCACCGATGCCCATCGCACCGCTGATGGCCATGAAGATCATATGCACGGGGAAGGCGATGGTTACCGCCGCCACTCCGACAGTACCGATACCTCTGGCGATATAAATAGCATCGATAACACTATGCAGGGCCATGACCAGCATACCTACTGTAGCGGGTACGGCCAGGTTCATCAGCAGTTTTGGAATCGGATCTGTGCCTAAGCGTTCACTTTGTTGTTTCAAATTATTTTTCTCCTTAAAGATCTTCTAATAGTGATATTTGCTATTATACTCCATAACTTTCTTTTTGGTTGATGACTCTTGATTAAATAAGTGGTTGTGGTAAAATATCTAAGTCAAGTTTAGTTGGTTTGAAAACATTGGGTTTAATATCCATTGACTAATAAAGATAATGGAGGTTGGTTATGTATAAGAAAATATTGCTGGTAGTATTCTGTGTCTGCAGCCTGTTCTTTGCAGTTAGCTGCGGAAACGGTGAGCCGGCTCCTGGTGATGAAGGTACTATAACTATTGAGGTAATTAATAACACTGAGGAAATAATTATTTCTTTGGCCGTTTTTTTTGGTCCCGATTTGGATGAATGGGGTGAAGAATTGCTCGGTGATCGGGTGATTGTTCCAGGCGAGACAATCAGGTTTGTTTTGCCGCAGTCGGAGTACAGCTTGGTGCTTTGTACCTATGAAATTTATGTTGTCCACAGTATATCAAATATTAATACTGATATGAGAATTGAAGTGGGTGATCCTGATAAGCTTCCGGTTCTGGTCGTAAATAACTCAGACAAAGACATTGTTCTGTTTTATATTTCACCTTCTGTTAGCGACAGTTGGGGTGATGAACTGCTCGGAGATGATATAATTTCGGCAGAAATTGGTCGCCGTTTCTTTTTCATTGACCCAGTCCCGGATTTTCCCGAAGCGCCTTCCGGTAATGGAGAAAACGGCAAGAAGAATGATAATGAGGGTGAAGCAAGCCAAGGTGCGGATGTAGAGGAAGATGAAACGCTACCGACCGGGTCTTCTTACGACATCTTATATATTTATTCCGATGGCGAGGAAATAGTCGAGTTTAATGTTATCATCGATGGAAAGGAAACCACCCTAACGATCCATTAATCGAAAGTTTCTTGGACCTAAAGAAGCCTTATAAAGGGCACCTGCCGGTAAAAGCCGGCAGGCTCTTTTTTATAGATCGCTGACGGAATCTTTGTTCATGCACAGCTTCCACAGGCGCATCAACTCAGCTGTTTTATTCTCAAGTAGCTGCGGTCCCTTAGAGATAGATTCCTCAAGAGAGAGAGGGCCGCTGGCAATTGAGAAACATGCGCTGATCCCTTCACGGTGAAAAACATTTAAATCGCCTTCAATCATACCGGTCAGGGCAATGACCGGTACTTTGTATTTGCGGGCTCGTCTGGCTACCCCTACCGGCGCCTTACCATGGGCTGATTGGGTGTCAAGTTTTCCTTCTCCGGTAATCAGCAGGTGGCAGTCCTGTAGAGATTGGTCTATTTCCAGGGCATCGAGAACCAACTCAATTCCGGAGCATAGTTCAGGCTGTAGAAAAGTGATCAATCCCGCCCCCAGGCCGCCCGCCGCTCCGGCTCCGGCAACGAAAGCCACGTCGACGCCCAAATCTCTTTTTAGGATACGTGCGTAATTATTTAGGGCTTTGTCAAGCTGCCCGACCATTGCCGGCGATGCTCCTTTTTGGGGACCATAGACACAAGCGGCGCCCTCCGGTCCGATTAGAGGGTTATCGACATCA
>JAUWPV010000011.1 GCA_030611385.1 Bacillota bacterium
AGCGGCCGCCGCTACTTTGAAATGGCCGAATTTGATGCCTGGTTAAATGACCGGCCTAAAGATATTAAAAAGGTTACGCGTATTGGTTAAGCTGTTAGTTCTAACTGAAATCGTTTTTACACAACATTACGGACTTGATCATCTGCCGATGTGTTCAGCGCGATAATTGTACTTTTCTTAGCTTATATTTCATATATTGATAAGATGAGTCTTGTGCTACTCTTAATTGTACAAGTATTGGTTTCCTTCTCTTATGGATTCTTCGATCCAGCTACCAAGGGCATGATACCTCAATTGGTAGAAGAGGATGAACTGACAAAGACTAACTCAAAAGTAGCTACACTTAGGATATTATCCGGAATAGTAGCACCCCTTATTGCAGTATCATTATATACAGCTTACGGAGTCACAATACTGTTTATCATAAACGGAGTTTCATTCCTGTTGTCGGGTAGCAGTGAGATGTTTATAAGATACAAACATATTGCCAAGGAATCAAAAGAAGGAATCAAAGGTATCATGGAAGACATGGCCGAAGGAGCCAAATTCATCAAGAACAATGAAATCATCAGAAAATTTAGCTTATACTTCTTGGTGGTGTTTGCATTCATACAACCAGTGTTTGGAGTTATACTTCCACTGTTCTATAGGGCCAAACTCAACTATCCGGATACACAGTACGGGATACTTCAAGTTGCATTATTTGTAGGAGCTTTGTTAGGAAGTATTGCAGTTGGGGTATTTGTTAAAGAAGACAATTTTAAAAAAGCACTGGTTCTTGGTATAACATCAGTAGTAGCAAGTATGTGTATTTTCGCTGGTGTGTTATTACCGGGAGTAGTATCAGCAGTAGGAAATGATAGCATAGGATACTTCATACTTTTCTCAGCGGTTCTGTTCATACAGTACACTTCAATAATGTTCATAACCATCCCCCTACAGACAGTCATACAGAAGGCCACACCGAACGAATACATGTCCAGGGTTTTCTCCATCGTTGGACTCATCAGCAAAGGTGGAATGCCACTTGGAGCACTAGTTTACGGACTCATACTGGGAATGATCGAAATTCATACAGCTACAATGATAGCAGCTGCTATCATATTGATGATTTCAGTGAGGTTCCTGACAACGTTTAGAAAAGTGAAAGAGTTTTAACACATCTTTTGACATATATTTAAAGGAGGATATCATGATATACGGATTTGCTACGAAGGAAAACTTAAATTTACCTCAGATAGGTGGAAAAGCAAAGTCCTTGATAGACACAACCAGCGAAGGTTTTAATGTTCCTGAAGGTTTTGTACTGACTGTGGATTTCTTCAGCGGTTGGCTTGCAGAAGTTAAAAATACTGATGAATGGAATGCATTCCTATCTTCCACTACTAAAGAATCATGTGATGTTTTGAAAAACAGAGCAAGTCAAGTGAGGTTCACGACAGAGCAAATAAATGCCTTAAACGAAGAACTTAAAAAACTTACCGGAAACAAAGTATACGCAGTTCGTTCTTCGTCTCCTGAAGAAGACTTAAAAGATAAAAGTTTTGCAGGTCAATACGAGACTATATTAGGTGTCACAGATATACATCTGGAAAAAGCGGTTATTGATGCTTTTGTGTCAATGTTAGATACAAGGGTTGTAGAATACAAGAAAATGAACAATATACCTGTAGATAATCCCCGTATAGCAGTAATCATACAAAAACAAATCGCATCTGAAGTAAGTGGCGTGGCTTTTTCTCTGAATCCAACCAACAATGCATATGATGAAGTTATGATAAACGCATCATTTGGTCTAGGTGAAACCATAGTAGCTGGTCAAGTGTCTCCAGATACTTATGTAGTTGATAAAGTTAAAAAAGAAATCATAGAAAAGAAAGTCAATGAAAAAATCATCGGTTTGTGGCTTAGTGCCGATGGCGGAACCATTGAAAAAAACAATCGAGAGCCTAGAGCCCAAGCACTTAATGATAAACAAATCATCAAAGTTGCACAATTGGCAGAGGCTTGTGAAAAACACTTTGGCGAACCTATAGACATAGAGTGGGCTATAGAGAAAGATGAGCTGTATCTACTCCAATCCAGACCGATCACAACATATCTACCGTTCTTTGAAGAACTGATGACAAAACCTGGCGAGAAAAAGAAATTCTATATTGATCTTATGATTTTGACACAAGGATTTGATGAATCTATGAGTGTATTAGGTCTTGAACTCTGGACAGACATGCTAGATAAGATCAAAGGGGGTACTATGACCCCTCAGGTTAATGGTACAGCACCGGCGGTACACGGTCGTCAGTACATAAGTGTAACAGCGTTTCATAAATTAATGGGCAAGAAGAGCGTTGATATAATATTAAACAGTGATGGGAATTTAAAAAAGATTTTCGAAGAAATAGATTTGCAAGCCAACTTCCCTGATCATAAACCCGATGGAACAGAACATTTTAAAAGAACGTTTTTCAAAATGATTATGAAGATGTTACCTGTAATATTAAAATCACTCTTTGCTAACCATGAAGCTGTAATCCGTGATTATAATGAAAGTGCGGATAACATCATAAAAAAAGCAAAAAATTTAAGTAAAGATGATGATTTTGAACATAATGTGTCTAAAATATTAGAGTTATTATTGACGATTATGAGTACCGTATCACTTATATATGCTGGTATGATCGGGCAAGCTTCAGTGAAGAAGATGTTTAAAGGTGAAGATATTGAAAAAGAAGTTATTACTCTATCTATGGATCTTGATGGTAACCCAACAAGCGCAATGGGACATCTATTATACAAAATGGCTTGTTATGATGACTTCAAGAACACATCCTCAAGAGAAGAATTTGTTAAAAAATGTGAAGAGAGAAGTTATGGTGATGCTTTCTTGAAAGATTATGATGAGTTTATGGACAAGTATTCTGTTCGTGGCATGAAAGAAATTGATGTAGCATCCATGCGGGTTTATGAAGATGTTGGCTTATTATATGACAAACTAGTAGACATCAATACTAAAAACAATCAGATCACGACTGTTAAACAAAAAAGAAAAGTAGCTTATGACAAACTTCTGCAAGTTGCAAAGGAAAAAGGAAAAGAAAAGAAATTCGTAAAAGCTGCTGCTAAATATCAAGCTACATTTGGCTATAGAGAACATCCAAAGTATATAGTGGTTTATATATATGCAATGCTTCATAACATATGTCATGAAATGGCTGAAGAATGGGTAAAAGAAGGGCGGCTGGAAGATCCTAGTCAGATTTTTGATCTTCGTGTTGATGAAATATCAAAAGCTCAAAAAGATCCGAGTTTTGATATGATGGCTGCCAGGGATAAAAATCTTGAAGGTTACAAGAAAGTAGAAAAAGTTACAATTTGGCCGCTGGTAATAGACAGTCGCGGTAAGATTTATAAACCAAAGCTGGAAATAAAAGATGGTGATATTGTCGGTGATCCAATTGCTCCAGGAAAGGTAATCGGTAAAGCAAAAGTGCTCAGAAGTCCTTTTGAAAAACCGCTTAACCCAGGTGAAATTCTTATCGCAAGAGCAACAGAGCCTTCTTGGACACCTATATTTATCAATGCTGCAGGTGTTATTATGGAAATTGGTGGACCACTTCAACATGGTGGAATTATTGCAAGAGAGTATGGCATACCTTGTGTAAGTGGACTTATTGGAATAATGGACATAGTAAAAGATGGTGACTTGTTAGAGGTTGATGGTTATAATGGTATTGTGAAAATATTAAAAGAATAACAAAAAAAGAGATAGGAGATGTGAAATAATGTCAGATAAAAAACAGTTTACGACTGAACAAGCAAAGGAATACGGTGAAAAACTAGGGGTAGATTGGAAGAAATTTGATGTAGAACAATTCCGGATGGGCATGGATGTAGAACTTGAACATGGAAATAGGGATCCTCTTACGAATGTGACAAATAATGACCCCTTGACCACAGCTAAGATTGCTTTGGCGCATTTAAATGAATTCCCGGATTACTATACCCGCCTTGAAAAGATGGAAGATGAAGCTGAAGAATATTGGAAAAATAAATAGAATAAAAGTAAACATTTCCATAAATCAGAATAGGAATATCAATGACCACTTGAAAAGTATAAAATGTAAAATAGTTGAAACTGATGACTATACTAATCCAATTACTTTCAACTACTTCATAGGGGAATAAGGTGATCACTGAATATGGAAGAAAAACTCATTGCTCCCTGTGGGATGAATTGTGGAGTATGCATCAGTTATCTGGCGATGAAAAACGACCTGAACAAGCAGGGGTTTGCCAGGAAATACTGCGCCGGCTGCATGCCTCGCGGCAAGAATTGCACCTTCATGAAAAGTCAGTGTGATCTGCTGGGGAAAGGCCTTGTCCGGTTTTGCCATGAATGCGACGATTTTCCTTGCAGCCGGCTGAAAACCCTCGATAAGCGCTACCGTACCAAATATCATATGAGCATGGTCGAAAACCTCGAATTCATCAAAGAGCATGGCATGGAGCGGTTCCTGAAAAAGGAAGAGGCAAAGTGGCGCTGCCCAGAATGTGGTGATGTAATAAGCTGCCACAACGGTCTGTGCTTACATTGCGGTGTGGATAAACTGCGCCAGAAAAAAACGTATCGCTGGGATGAGCAGTAGATTTCACAGACCAAATTAATACTTTAAACTAAGTCACGCAATAAACTATATTATCCGTAATAAACAATCATATTCAGGAATACACAATCCTGCTAAGAAAGGGGGAATTATTCTTGATGGGGGCCGTAATTTATTGCAGAATTATACAATTGCGCGTAAAGAATGAGAGTTTTGAGGGATAGTATATTAGTTTTTATGAAAACGATTTTACTGGAATGTGTAATTGAATAATATTAATTTAGGACCGTCAGTTGGGGAGAGCTACTCCTTGATTGACGGTTTTTTTTATTGATTGACAAGTTATTAAAAGCGGAATATACTATGTTCACAAGGACTATATGCATAAGGAATATAGCATCACTAATGGGAGGTGACCCAGTGATTGAAGAACATGCTTTGTTTTGTAATGGTAAGCATCACAAAATGGAAAGGTTCTTAGAGGTATGTCTGCTGCTACTCTTATATGATGAAGTAGGCTATGGTTACGGACTTATAGAGAAACTGGTGTTTTTCGGGTTCTCAGAAGACGAACTGAATGTGAGTACATTGTATCGAACCTTAAGAAAAATGGAAAAGGAAGATTTGGTCACGTCCAATTGGGAAGAAGGCGGTCCAGGGCCAAGGAGAAGGATCTATGAGACAACAGAAAACGGAAAAAATGGATTGAATCAATGGATACAAATATTGAAGGTTAGAAAATCTCGAATTGAAAAGCTGATAAGCCGGTATGATGATCTTAATATAGTTTAAATTGGAAATTGGAGAATAGGTAGTTAAATCCGTATAATTATGTAAAATAGCGAACCATTTCTTTTCCCCTTGGGAAAAAATTAAAAGCATAGAAAGTGAGGAAAATGTAAATGGAGATATTTGATTTGATGAAACTAGAAGCAGAAAGTTATGAGAATAGAAGTGTAAATGTGTTTTTCCAAAATGATTTATTCAAAATACGTGTGATTGTACTTGAAGCGAACGGGAAGATTCCGGCTTGTCAGATGGATTCGTATGTTATGTTTTACGTTGTCAAGGGTGAGGTGCTTTTACGGAAAAATAACGAATCATCCGTCCTTAAAGAAAACCAAGTATTCATCACTGAGCCAGCATTGCTTTCAATGGAAACAATTACAGGAGCAAGGCTTATGGGTGTACAAATCAAGACGCGAGAATAGGAAGGTGATTTGAATGGCCACTATTATCACTATTTACGGCTTATTGGGTATATGTCTTGTGGCATCATTAATAAAAAGCAGGGAAAAAACAAAGAAAGCCTTTAAGATTGCAGGGAAGGCGCTATTTAAGACAGCACCCAGTCTCTTGACAGTACTCGGGATTGTAGGATTAACCTTAGGTATCTTAACGCCAGAGACTATCTCAAGTTTGGTGGGTGCAGAAGCAGGTTTTACAGCGACGATCCTTGCAGCAGTGATCGGTGCGATTACCTTGATTCCTTCATTGGTAGCCTTTCCCCTTGCGGGCTCGCTTCTGCGCTCTGGTGCTACAGTCATGACAATATCAGCGTTCATTACCACCCTTGTCATGGTTGGGGTAGTGACTGCTCCTATGGAAATAAAAGCACTCGGAAATAAATTCACACTGCTGCGCAATAGTCTGGGCTTTATTGCGGCTTTAACCATTGCAGGGATTATGGGGGCGCTATTATAATGGGTCTTCTGAAGAAATTTAAATCCCCTGTCCTCATAGCTTTTGTATTTATTGGTTTAGCAATATGGATGCCGAGTACAGCAACCCGTTCGTCATTGGTCACACTTGATTACTTCAAAGAGATGGCTCTGATCATACCCCCAGTTTTCATTCTAATGGGATTGATGGAAATCTGGATTCCAAAAGATAAGATTCAGAAGTGGCTTGGAAGTGAATCAGGAATGAAGGGTGTAGTGATTTCCTTTGCACTTGGAACATTGCCAACCGGACCTTTGTATGTTGCGTTCCCGATGACGGCATCTTTGCTTCGCAAGGGGGCCAGCATAACCAATATGGTTATATTCTTAGGTTCGTGGGCGGCCTTAAAAATACCTCAGCTTATGGTTGAAATTAAGTTTTTAGGAATCGTATTTACCTCCCTGCGATTTATTTTAACGTTTATTGCATTGGTGTTAGTGGGGACGTTGATGGAGTTTATACTACGCAGAAAACCTGATCAGGAGTGGCTTGATAATATTATCGATGAAAGGTAACAACAACCTAATAAAGCAGAAATGTAAGTTTCTATAGGGTGTTGAATAGGAGGCAACTGTGTCTAATATCATTAAACTAAAAACATTGTTATTAACACCTTTAATAAAATTTGCTGTTAAGCATCCAGGCATCATGGAAACGAAAATATTTATGAAAGCGATGATCATATTTCCAGCAAAATTAAGCAAAAGCTATGATGCTAAAATTGTTGCAGGCATAAATGATTATGAGATGGCTTTGGATAGTGGTCTGGCTAGAATAAATAGTGAACCAGAAATAATTCTTGATTTGTGCACAGGAACTGGTTTTGCAGCATTTAAGATAGCAAAATTATTTCCGGTAGCAATGATTGATGCAGTGGATCAGAGTAAAGAAATGATAGAGATTGCACGAGAAAAAGCAAAAGTAGATGGAATTCAAAATATCCACTTTAAAAAAGGAAATGCAATAAAATTAGAATATGCCGATAATGAATTTGATTTTATCGCCACATCAAATGCACCAATATACTTGTCTGAAGCTGTCCGAGTATTAAGACCAGGCGGATTGATTCTTGTAGCCTATTCTTTCGGCGGAGATGCATTTGGAAAGGCAAAGAAAATCATTTCTCACTATCTTGAGATGAATGGGCTAAAACTATTGGAAATAAAAAGCATAGGAAGTGGGGCATATGTTCTTGGAGAAAAAAAGTAACAAGGCTTCACTATTCGAATTAATCGCGCCAATTTATATTTTATTTACAAACCACACCGAAAGTTAAATATCCTTATATTTTCAATCTGAGGATATACTCTAGGGGTAGCATGTGGAAAATTTCTATTATTGAGTAAAGGTTCAAAATCGGAAAAAGCGAGGGCCCCTTGATCTATGGGGGGCGTATAAATGTGCGAAATTGGATTATTGCGTGATAATATGAGAACGAACGGAGAAACACACGTAGAGATAGTATGTTTGATGGAACGTGTAGATAAGAAGTAGAACTGAATGATGCTCGTGAATTATTTATATATCAAGGTTTAGAATTGATAGCCACCTGCGACAGGGATGTATAATGCTCTCCTGAACATAGGATTTCGCAAAATAACATTGACATGTTCTCGCGTATGTAGGGTTGCACAAATCTTGAAAGACATCAATGATGTCCTCGCGACACATGTGGAGTGTGTGGTAGGAATACAAAAGACAAAGTAATAGAAATTGTCCAGTTTACAATGTTGTTGTGTTCTCATCGTCTACGCCATATGTTACGGTTTACTTTTTTGTTCATTACAATCAGCCCCGCGACAAATGTTATGACACAGATACTTATATATGGAATCATAAGCATTAAACCACCCCAGTCTGCTTGGGTGCCGGTATAGCTTGCAGTGTTAATGCTCATTGCAACACCGCTCAAGATATAAGCAACGGGAATCAGTCCAATGATATATATTGAGAGTTCCTTTGCTTTGAGTCCAATCAAAATAAAAGTTACGCCTGTTATCCAGTTCGATATGCCGAATGTGCCCAGTAACCGTAATTGATCAGCTGCGGCGTTAGTTAAATCCAGTCCTGCAATATTGAATGCTGCATGCTCTAATAGAACGGTGTGCATAAAGCCGCGGAATAAGTCTATACATCCCAGCATAATGAGTACGATCCATACAAATTTCGGCGCTTGCTTTTTGAGTTTATCCATTTTAAACCTCCCCATATATATTATTTATTACCAGCAACAGTACCAACATGATGATGCAAAGCACAACCCATATATAATTTTCCGCTGCTCCTGGTCGGACAGATCGATGTCGATTAGGATCTTTATATAGAGGAAAACAAGAATTATTCATAGGAACATTGTCCCGAGGGTGTATAATAATATGGGTAGAATTGCTACGATGCATTCGTTTTTTTAAAAATATAAATTGATGGCGAGTATTTACAACATTCTGTTAGTGCAAATAGATGATTGCTTGTTACATAATATCTTATAATAAAGCGCGTGCTAGGAGCAAATGTTCTTCGTTTTTACAAGTACTTAGGTATTACAGAAATAGTTAAATAAAAGGAGATTTATATGAGCAAAGTATTTGTTTCAAATTGTGAATCCTATGATTTGGAAAAAGTAAAAACTGTTATTCAGCATTCCATTGATGAATTAGGTGGCTGGGGAAAATATATTGAGAAAAATCAGAAAGTATTACTTAAGGTTAATCTGATTGGACCTAAAAAGGCCGAAAAAGCAGCAACGACTCATCCTGAATTTATACGAGCCGTGGGGCAACTCATCAAAGAATTTGGTGCAAATGTTTATATAGGAGATAGTTCGGGCGGTGCGATAGCAGGAATGGCTCCAACTAAGAAAAGTTTTGTGGTAGCAGGCATTAAAAAAGTAGCCGATGAAGAAGCTTTTACTATTATTAACTTTGATGAAGTAGGGCCTGTAAAAAAGGAAATTGAAGGAAATTACTCAAAAGAACTTTATATAACAAAAGCGCTAGGGGAAATGGATGTTGTCATTAATCTTCCTAAAATGAAAACTCACTCAATGAGTGTTTATACTGGTGCTATTAAAAATCTCTTTGGTGCGATACCAGGGCTTAGAAAAGCAAAATATCATAAGGATGGACCGAATCCACTGATTTTTGGTGAGTTTTTAGCAGACATACATAAGGCAATAGACAACATGCCTTTGCACATCATGGATGGTATTGTTTCAATGCAAGGTGAAGGTCCGACAGCTGGCCGAACATACCCCGCCAGAAAAGTACTTATTTCTGAAGATCCTCTAGCGCTTGATAGAATAGCTATTGAAATGATGGGTATTGATCCAGAAAGAGTAACTATTTTAAGAGCTAGTATAAATAGGAATATTGGAGTTTGGGAAAGAACTTCAATAGATGTTCTGGGAGATGCCTCAAAACTTAAGAATTACACGTTGCCAAAACGTTACCGAAAAAATAAGTCCACTGATTATGATAAAATAAAGGGTGTTATTGATTTCTTAAAAGCTGTACCTATTGTAAATCAAAAAAAATGCGTTCAGTGTAATTCCTGTGTGGACGGGTGTCCTGTAGAAGCCATTGATAGAGAGACAAAGTTTATCGATTATGATAAATGCATCGATTGCTTATGCTGTCACGAATTGTGTATGAATGAAGCGGTGGAACTTAAATCTCAAAAGAAACTTGTTAATGTGATTAGAGCGATATCAAGTATATTCTATAAATAAAAGAGTGAAGATAAATCAAGGGCGTAATCTAAGTAACTTATTGATCATTTTATGTCTGGACCAACACTCAACACACCTAGAGAGCGTAGTTCTGTTCGAAAGAAAACACCGGTAAATAATAAAGGAGAGAGTAATATGTCAAATGTGCCAAAGACGACTATTGAAAAAATGAAAGAGATTATAGAAGAAAAAAAGAAGAAAAGCGCACAACAAGGTATTCCAGAAGAGAAAGCAGCATGGAAAATTGGCGGATTGCGTAAAGCATTCAATAATACAAAGCGTGGCGGAGTAACCGATAAATAAATCTAAAGTAATTAATGATTGATTTTGCGTCGGAAGGGGATGATCGAATGCAAAAGGTTAAAAGTATTAAAGTTGGAATCGGTTTTGCGACTGGGAGAAAGAGTTTTCAAAAAGTACTGAGAACCAACATATACAACTGGAAAGAATCCGGATTGGTGGAAAACAAAAGAGTCAGTTTAAATCTTTTTGTAGCATATGATCTTAATTATAATAAAACCATAATGACGGATTACACCAATGTACACTCAGAACTAGTTGATCTGATTAATAGTAGCAAATTTATTGGAAGCATCGCTATTAAAGAAGAAATTGATTATTTAATTCGAGAAAACGTCATCGCTATTGATAAAGCTCGTATGATTTTTGGCAGTGGGTATGCAGCCAGGCGAAATGCTGTACTCTATAATGCAATAAAGCAAAAGATGGATTATCTGCTTTTTCTTGATGACGACGAATACCCGATGGCAGTGACCAATTCGCGCAAAGGCACAATTTGGGGAGGCCAGCATATTCTATTAAACCATCTTGGATGTATCGCTCAAGCGGACATCACCCACGGACATCACTGTGGATATATATCTCCAATTCCTTATATTGATTTTAATGACACGATGACTGAAGCGGATTTCCGCTCTTTCATAGAAGCTATCAGCAATGACATCATCAACTGGGATACCTTGAAAACCGTTATGAAGAACGGAGGAGTAACCTATGCTGATACAAATATATTGACCACCGATGATGCTCTAGAGGTGGAGGAAACTAACCATACCAAATTCATATCAGGTGCTAATCTATGTATCAACCTTACCGATCCTCGTCGTATTTTCCCATTTTATAATCCGCCTGGTGCTAGAGGTGAGGATACTTTTTTAAGTACCTGCCTAAGCGAACGTAAGGTTTTACGTGTGCCATGCTATACATTTCATGACGGATTTTCAACCTATAATCACCTTTTGCACGGTGTTCTCCCAATCCGATTGAAGTTTATCAAAACTGATAATGGGCAGATTACCGCTCGCTTTTACAAGGCCTGCCTAGGTTGGATTCGTTATAAGCCATTGCTTCTCTATATCACACAGCCGGATTGTTACAGTGAAAAGATTGAAGAGATGCGGGAACAGCTTAAAGAGACATTGCCTAAAATCTGCGCTTATTTTGGGCAACCTGATTTTATTAAGATCTCAGCTGAATTGGAGAAATATCATAAAAATGTCGAAAACCATTATCGGGAATTCCTTGAAATAAAAAGTATTTGGGCAACAATCATGGAACACTTTGCGCATAATCGATAAGTATAGAGCAGGAATTTCCGGTTCATTTGTAGAAGTATGCTTCCCCTTGAAAAAGGCGGGGAAAAGGAGAAAATAAATGGAACAGATCCCTCGAGAATCAACCGGGGCAGGGAAAGTGTCATTAGGCATTAAAATTGGGTATGGGATTGGTGATATTGGCAGCAATTTTTTTATCGTTGTTACCGGATTTTTTCTACTCTTTTTCCTAACGGATATTGTCGGAGTAGCACCGGCTCTGGCCGGGCTGATTCTCTTATTCCCCAAACTGTGGGATGTAATTTCCGATCCGATCATGGGTGCTATCTCGGACAGGACCAGGTCGCGGTGGGGACGCCGGCGACCCTATCTACTTTACGGAGCGATACCTTTTGGGCTGACATTTTATTTCATGTTTGTAGCCCCCGGTTATGAATCCGAGCTGGCTCGGGCCATGCATGTGGGGCTGATGTTCGCCCTGGGCTGTACGGCCTTTACAGTGATTAACGTACCTTATTCGAGTATGGTCGCCGAGATGTCCGATGATTACAATGAACGGATGTCGATCACCTCTTTTCGGATGATTTTCGCCTGTGTGGGCGTTCTGCTGGCGGGGGCGCTGGTAATGCCGCTGGTTAGCATCGGCGGAGAAGGGGCAACCGGTTTTCGTTTTATGGGTATGATCCTCGGCGGCGCGATTACACTGATCTGCCTGATCTGCTTCTGGAGCACAGGCAAGGCGAAGACCCTGCCGCGCATGAGCAGCATGCCACCCCTTAAGGAACAGATCCAGATCGCCTTGAAGAACTATCCCTTCATGATGCTAATGACCGTCTATGCTTTGCAGTCAGTGGGAATGGGAGTATTGATGGCCGGGCTGATCTACTATATCAAGCACGTAATGAAAATGCCGGAGGCGGCGATGTCTATCGTCTTGCCGATCCTCTTTGTTACGGCCATTGTCTTCATGCCGGTTTGGGTTAAAGTGGGCGTCAAATTGGGAAAAATTAAGGCATACCGGATCGGCATGCTAATTCTCACAGCGATGCTCGTATCCATATTTTTCATCACTTCATCGCAAGTGATTTTGTTCTATGTGCTATTGTTTATCCTCGGAATAGGCTTCTCCAGCTTTCAGCTGTTTCCCTTTTCTATGCTTCCCGACACCATTGAGTACGATCAAATGAAATCGGGCTTGAGGCGTGAAGGAATATTTTCCGGAATCTGGACCGCGGGCCAGAAGCTGGCCTATTCCGTCGGTCCGAGTGTCGTCGGTTTCGCGCTTGCTCTTTCCGGTTTTACCACAGGCGAGATCCAGCCCGAGAGCGTTGTAACGGGGATACGTATAGTTTTCTGCCTTTTTCCGGCATTTGCCTTACTGCTTAGTTTTCTCCCCTTCGCCCGGTATGATTTGACCGAGGAACGGTTTAAAGAGATCAAGAAAATCATAAACGGGGCCGGATAAATAATACACAGTAAAAAGATTAAAGAATAATACACATAAAAAGGGTTCTGGGATTATTTTCTAACTCCAGAACCCTTCTTTTACTGGTGAGCCATTCAGGGTTCGAACCTGAGACACCCTGATTAAAAGTCAGGTGCTCTACCAACTGAGCTAATGGCCCTTAAGTGGTGGAGAGGACTGGATTCGAACCAGTGAAGGCGCTGCCAGCAGATTTACAGTCTGCCCCCTTTGGCCAACTTGGGTACCTCTCCACATTTCTACTGGAGCCGACGGTGGGATTCGAACCCGCAACCTGCTGATTACAAATCAGCTGCTCTTCCGTTGAGCTACGTCGGCCGAACAATTCCGGCCCCTAAAGCATTAACAGTATAGCTCATATTATAAAAGACGTCAACACAACGAGAGCAAGAATTTTGTACTATGGATGTTTGCCCTACTGTTGTAAATTGTGGTATTATTGCACCACCAAAACAGTAAATTTATATCTTTCGATCATTTATCCTGAACGAAAGCAGCGTGGGTTAAACCGGTCCTGGCGATGAAAGGAATAACGAATAAAATGAATACCAGAGTAGCTGATAGGATGAGTATCATCCGCCATTGTTACAAGGTTCCGGCCGATACTGATTATATATTGACTTAAAAAAAGATTAAGCGTAGCAGGAATTAAAGGGAGAGGGATATCATTTGAATGACAAACAGGGCAGTTGGACCCTTAAAAAAGATCGTTGTAAAAATTGCAACATTTGTATCAGTTTTTGCCCTGCCGGCTCTCTTGTGATCGATGAAGACGGCTTTCCGCGACAGTCGGAGGAAATAAAATGCCGTCAGTGCGGTTTGTGTGAGCGGTGGTGCCCTGATTTTGCAATAGAGGTGGGAGGTGTTTTTGGTGCAAAGTGAAGTAAAATTTATATCGGGAAATGAGGCCTGTGCTGAAGGAGCTTTTTATGCCCAGGCCCGTTTTTATGCCGGCTACCCGATTACACCTTCTTCAGAGATAGCCCAGATTGCTTCTGAAAGATTACCCACCCTTGGAGGCTGTTATGTACAGATGGAGGATGAAATAGCCAGCATAGCCGCCATTATCGGCGCATCCTGCTGCGGGGTGAAATCATTTACCGCAACCAGCGGACCGGGGTTTTCGCTGATGCAGGAAAACCTGGGTGTAGCTATTATGGGTGAGGTTCCCTGTGTGATAATAAATGTACAGCGCTCCGGCCCCAGCACCGGCCTGGCCACAAGCCCGGCCCAGGCTGATATCATGCAGTGCCGTTGGGGAACTCATGGCGATCATGCTATCATTGCCCTTACACCTTCAAGCGTTCAGGAATGTTACGAGCTGACAATAAGGGCTTTTAACCTGTCGGAAAAATACCGTTCTCCGGTTGTTATTCTTTCCGACAAAACCGTGGCCCAGATGCGCGAAAAAGTTATATTGTTTACCCCTGGGGAAGTCGAACTGCTTGAACGCAAGAAGCCTACCGGTTCTCCCGGGGAATATCTCTCTTTTCGGCCGGACGACGATGGAATTCCGCCAATGGCCTCGTTCGGGGACCCGCACCTGCTGCGTATAACCAGCTCAACGCATAACGAGCAGGGGTTTACTGATGACGATCCGTCGAACGCCTTCACACTTATTCGCAGGCTTTACGACAAGATAGAAGACAATGCAGACGACATAACACAGATTAAAACCTATTTCATGGAAGATGCCGAAACAACTTTTATCACTTTTGGCATTACCGCCCGAGCCGCACTTAATGCTGTGCACAAGCTGAGAGAAGAAGGTAATAAGGTGGGGCTGATCAACCTTTTGACCATGTGGCCGTTTCCGGCCTGTAAGATAAAAGAAGCTGTCGCGAACTGCCGGAGCCTGCTGGTCCCGGAGATGAATCTCGGCCAATTGGTCAGGGAAGTCGAGCGCGCCTGCTGCGCTAAAGAAGTGCACAGCTACACCAAGAGCAATGGTAAAAATATCTTTCCCGGGGAAATTATTCAAGCCTGGAGGGATTCTCTATGATAGTTGCAGTAACAGATTACCTGCGTCAGGATAAGCTGCCCCACCTCTGGTGCGGAGGCTGTAGTCATGGTGTGGTGGTGGGTGCTGTAGCGAGAGTCCTGGCCGGATTGGGGATTCCTGTCGATAAGACTGTAATTACTACAGGTATTGGCTGTTTCGGCAAGGCGGACGACTATTTTGCCACCCATGCTTTGCATGGCACGCATGGCCGGGCGTTGGCTTTTGCCAGCGGGGTCAAAGCAGTCAGCGATGATCTGACCGTGCTTGCCCTGATGGGAGACGGCGATGCCGCTACGATTGGAGGTAACCACCTGATCCATGCGGCAAGGAGAAACATGGATATCACAGCTATTGTATCCAACAACAACAACTACGGAATGACCGGTGGGCAGTACTCTGCTACAACCCCGAGTGGTAAGAAAACATCGACATCGCGCTACGGAAACCCTGAGACTGACTTTGATCTCTGTTCCCTGGTTGTTGGGGCAGGAGGGGGCTTTGTGGCCCGGACCACCCCGTTTCATGTAAGGGCAATGGAGAAGCTGATTGCCGAAGCCATTAGTTATCGTGGTTTTTCGTTTGTGGAGGTAGTATCATGCTGCCCGACCTATTACGGTCGCTACAACCGTGAGGGAGGTGCGGTTGCTATGGTGGCATCGATTAAGGAGAGGGCTATGAGTAAAGAAAAGTTCAATCTGCTGCCTTTGGAAGCGAAGCCGGGCTATTTCCCCATGGGCAAATTACATCTAGAAGAAAAAATTGATTTTAACACCCGTTACCGAGAAGTTCAGCAGAAGGCTCAGGACAGCCACCGGGAATCATAGGAGGGATCGCCTTAATGTGTAAAAAAGATTGGCAGGTTATACTGGCCGGTGAAGGTGGCCAGGGGCTGGTATTTATCGGCGCCCTACTTGGCGAAGCGGCAATTGTGGACGGGAAAAATGCCTCCCAATCAGCTTCTTATACCATTGCTTCCAGGGGTGGTTTCACCAAGGCCGATGTGGTGATCAGCGACGAAGAAATCAGTTTTCCGGAAGTTACGGAACCTGACGTGGTGCTGGCTCTATCGGCCGGCTCTCTCGAAAGATACTGCGATACCCTGACGCCCAAAAGCCTGCTCCTATATGACTCAACCCTGGAAGGAGGAACAGCAGGTAAAAACCGGATTCCTTTACCCTTTAACGAAACGGTCAGAAATGCGGCCGCCGAAGGGCGAAAAGTACCCCTGAACCTGGTCGGACTTGGAGCAGTGCTCGGAATGGCCAAAATAGTCGCCTGGGACGCCGTCAGGAAAGTCTTGGAAAACAGATTTTCTTCACTCGAGGTGGTGCAGGCGAACTGGGACGCCCTTCAGTCTGGGGCAGCCCTGGTAAAAGACATAAAAATCGAGGATTAAGCTATATGTGAACAGCCCCGGGTCGGGCATAGTAAATCCGCTTATACTTGACCTGCGGTTGAAAATTGTGATATTATTGCCGCGCAAAATAAGTTATTTCCGGGCTTATAAAATAATCCAAGGAGGGTTCGTAATCATGGCTCAGGTTTCCTGGTCTGTTGCACCGGAAGAGGTTCTTCCGTCCATAGCGAAGTATATGCTCCGAGATGGTTTTGACATTGTCATCGACATGGAGAAATCACAAGGAAGCAGAATAATTAACATGCTTGACGGAAAAGAATGGCTTGATTTCTATACATTTTTTGCATCATCTCCTTTTGGAATGAATCACCCAAAGCTTGTCAATGACGAATTTAAGGAAAAAATATTTCGGGCAGCCATCAACAAAGTCGCAAATTCCGATATCTATACTCTTGAAATGGCTGAATTTGTAAAGACCTTCGCTGAAGTTGCCATTCCTGAATCACATCGTCACCACCTTTTTTTTATAGATTACGGAACACTTGCTGTTGAGAATGCTCTTAAAGCCGCTATGGATTGGAAAGTAAGGAAAAATATCCAGGAAGGTCGTGTCATCTGTCATGGTGGTGATTCTACTTTCGGCACAAAGGTGATTCACTTTACGGAATCTTTCCATGGCCGGTCAGGATATACACTTTCAATGACCAACACGGCGGATCCCAATAAATATCTTTACTTCCCGAAGTTTGAGTGGCCGCGTATCTTGAACCCGAAAATCACTTTCCCCCTCGAAGATCATCTAGATCACGTCAAAGAAGCCGAGGTCTTGTCTATAAAACAGATCAAGAACGCCATTGCCAAAGATCCTCACGGTCATTGCGCCATTATCATTGAGACCATTCAGGGTGAGGGTGGTGACAATCATTTCCGGACCGAGTTTTTCAAGGAGCTTCGCCAGATATGCGACGAGTCGGAATTACTTCTCATTTTTGACGAAGTTCAGTGCGGAATGGGAATTACGGGCAAAATGTGGGCATGGGAGAATCACGGAGTTGCGCCCGATATCTTTGTATTTGGTAAGAAATCTCAGATATGTGGTATCGCTGCCTCCAAGAGAATTGACGAAGTGGCGCAAAATACCTGGGTTGTTCCAAGCCGTAACAATTCCACCTGGGGTGGCAACCTGGTTGACATGGTCAGGGCGACTAGATACCTGGAAATATTCCGTGACGATAAGATCCTGGATTATGTTTCTAATACAGCCGGACCGGTTCTTATGCAAGGACTTATGGAGATTCAGAATGAATTCTCCGACTTTGTCTTCAATGCACACGGAAAAGGTCTTATGAGCGCCTTCGACTTGAAATGCAAGGAAACGAGGGATAAGGTTCTGAAAAAATGCTGGGAAAAGCATATGCTAGTTATCCCTTGCGGAACGAAAACCATCCGTTTCCGGCCAGCTCTCAACGTACCTGTATCTGATCTCGAAGAAGGACTTGATATCACCCGCTGGGCCTTGAAGCAGGTTAGTTCAAGTTCCTGCTGTTGATTTTTTACCGTGAACAGAAAATTGATTTTAAAGGGCGCAAAAAGCGCCCTTTTTGCATCAGGAAAAGCTTTTGAGCTATAATTAATATGGACGCGGGAATGGCCCTTCGGAGAGATCCACTAGATCGAGAATTGCAACAGGTATTTTCTATTTATCTCGCGAAGTTATTATGGCTAATAAAGCGTTTTACTCTGGCGTTATGATAAATAAAGGGGAGGTTTATTTGTGTCAGATCTTAAAGTTGCCATTATCGGGGGAACAGGAGTCTATAACCAATCTCTTTTAGAAAATGAACATGAAATAAATGTTGATACAAGGTTTGGTACAGTAAAAATGATGCAGGGTGAGTATAGCGGAAGAAAGGTATTTTTTTTAGCGCGTCACGGAGGTGGCCATGCGGTGCCGCCGCACCTGGTCAATTACAGGGCCAATATCGCGGCGCTGAAAAAACTTGATGTAAATGCGATTATTGCCACAGCCGCTGTCGGGACTCTGAGGGAATCGATGCCACCGGGCAGTAGAGTCGTAATCGACCAGTTTATTGATTTCACGAAGAACCGCACCTTGACTTTTTATGAGGGGAAGGAGGGCTTTGTCGTACACTCCGATTTTACCGAGCCCTACTGCCCGGAGGTCAGGGCGGCTATTTTCAGGGCCGGAGCTTCACTTAAGCTGGGATTGGTTGACGGGGGCTGTTATGTCTGCGCCGAAGGTCCCCGTTTTGAAACCCCGGCTGAGATTCAGATGATTGATAAGTGGGGCGGTGATCTGGTGGGGATGACCAATGTTCCCGAAGTGGTGTTGGCCCGGGAAGCGGGCCTCTGTTATGCAACTATTGCCCTGCCGGCTAATTATGCGGCTGGTATAGCGGTTACACCTTTAACACATGAAGAAGTTCTGAAAGAGATGGAAAGGGGCAAACCCAATTTAGACCGATTGCTCGCGGCCTGTATCGAAACGATCAAACCAGAGCATAAATGCAGCTGCCGGGAAGCCGGTAAATTCTGGCCCAAGGGGTAAGTTCAAAAATGAAGAAAAATGAACTGCCGACTTTGTATTGGAAGAAGGGCCAACTGCATCTTTTAGATCAGCGACTGCTGCCCCAAAAAATTGAATATCGCCTGTGCAGTTCTTACCCGGAAGTTATCGCTTCAATTCGCGAAATGGTGGTGCGCGGCGCTCCGGCAATCGGCATCAGTGCCGCTTTTGGTATGGCTCTTGCCGCCCGTGAGGCTCTGATAAAAGGATATAATGCAGTCGAGATGCGTGAGTACCTGCAGGACGCAGGTGCATTACTGGGCCAGGCGCGCCCGACTGCAGTAAACCTGCCCTGGGCTATTGCCAGGGCAGAAAAATGGCTTAGAGGGCACCTGGATGCCTCTGAAGGGGATATCGTCGAGGGTTTGGAGCAGCTTGCTCTGCTGATCCATGAAGAAGATCTGGCTAACAACCGTTTGATCGGTAAAAAAGGGTCAGATCTGCTTCCACGGAAAGGGTCTGTGTTGACCCACTGCAACGCCGGGTCTCTGGCCACCGGTGGTTACGGAACCGCTCTCGGGGTGATTCGGGCAGCGGTGGAACAGGGTAAAGATATTCATGTTTATGTTGATGAAACCAGGCCCCTACTGCAGGGGGCTCGGATTACAGCTTTTGAGTTGGAGCATGAGGGTATTGCAGCAACCCTGGTTACCGATAACTGTGCGGGGCATTTGATGGCTACAGGTAGGGTCGATCTGGTTGTCGTCGGGGCCGATCGTATCGCCGGTAACGGCGATGTCGCCAATAAAATCGGGACTTATGTGCTGGCCGTGCTTGCCCAGTATCACAAGATCCCCTTTTACGTGGCTGCGCCATTATCAACGGTTGATCTGGCGATCGCTGCGGGAAAAGATATTATAATTGAAGAGCGCAGCAGCAGTGAGGTAACTCATCTTAACGGCCGGTGCATGGCTCCGGAGGACATGAAGGCTTTTAACCCGGCTTTTGATATTACACCGGCGAAGCTGATCACCGCTATCATCACAGAAAAGGGTGTGCTTCGCCAACCGGACCGGCAAAAAGTAATGGGGCTTTTTGATCTGTAGAGGAGGTTTCCGGATTGGCCAAAATATTAATCAGGGGTGCACTTTTGGTTCCGGTTGATGAGAAAAGGCCTGACTGTTTTTATGGAGATGTTTTGATTGCCGATAATCGAATCGCCGCAATTGCCGAACGCCCGGATACACTGGAAGAGAGTAGAGCGGACCAGGTCATCAAAGGAGAAAAATTGATAATTACGCCTGGTCTGGTCAACACCCACGGTCATGCGGCGATGACTCTTTTTCGCAGCTATGCCGATGATATGCCGCTTAAGGATTGGCTGGAGCGAAAAATATGGCCGATCGAAGAACATCTGACCGGTGACGATATTTACTGGGGAACCATGCTGGCCATTGCCGAAATGCTCAAAGGGGGCACCACGACCTTTGCAGACATGTATTTTTTCATGGAAAGCGTCGCCGAAGCAGTAGCAGAAAGTGGCATCAGGGCAGTTCTTTCAAGGGGCTTGATCGGTTTCGGCGATTCTGCTGAAAAAGGGCTTAAAGAAACTTCGGCCTTTATCGATAACTGGCATGGAGCGGAGGGGGGCCGAATTAATGTTACCCTCGGACCACACGCTCCCTATACCTGCCCGCCGGCTTTTTTGAAAAAAGTAATCGCCATGGCCGGTAAAACGGATCGCCCACTGCAGATTCATTTGTCGGAAACAAAGAGTGAAGTAGAAGACAGTATGCGGGAACATAACAAAAGTCCAATTGAACTGGTTTATGATCTCGGCTTATTTGATCATAAAGTTACCGCAGCCCACTGTGTGCATGTCAGCGATCACGATATTGCGTTGATGGCGGGAAAAAATGTGGCTGTAGCCCATAATCCCGGCAGTAACCTCAAGTTGGGCAGTGGCATAGCGCCGATCGCCAAAATGCTGCAAAGCGGAATTAAGGTTGGTATCGGTACAGATGGAGCTTCCAGTAACAATAATCTGGACATGATTGAGGAGATGCGCCTGGCCGCCTTGCTGGCTAAAGGGGTTGCAATGGATCCCACCCTGGTTAACGCCAGGACGGCTTTGCAAATGGCGACTGCGCTGGGGGCAGAGGCGCTCTTTCTGGAGAATACCGGTATGCTCAGAGAGGGTTGTCAGGCCGATTTGATTGGGTTGAAGTACGATCGTCCTCACCTGACCCCCCTGCACGACCCGCTTGCCCATCTGGTCTATGCTGCGGCCGCAGCCGATGTTGATCTGGTTATGGTTGACGGTAGACTGCTGCTTGAGCGAGGAGAATTGAAGACTTTGGACGAAGAGAAGATCATGGCGGAAGCAGGACGCTGTGCCGGAAGACTGGTTAAAGCGAAAAAAGAAAAAGAAGGAGAAGTATGAAAGATCTTCACATTCTGATAACCAATGATGACGGTATTCATGCCGCTGGCATTCAACATCTCAGCCAGACTTTATTCGAAAATGGCGGTTGCAAAATTACCATTGTCGCACCCGATCGGGAGCGCAGCGCCGTCGGCCATGCTATTACCATGCACCGGCCACTGCGGGTAGAAAAAGTTGAATTTCTGCATAACCCTGCACTGACGGGCTGGGCGGTGACTGGAACGCCCTCAGACTGTGTCAAACTGGCGGTGGAAGCGATTCTTGAAGAGAAACCCGATCTGGTCATATCGGGAATCAATCATGGCAGTAACCTGGGTACCGATGTACTCTATTCGGGGACTGTTTCTGCAGCTGTGGAAGGTCTGATCATGGGTATTCCCGCGATCGCGGTTTCACTGACCGAGCGTGGAGAAAGCAGCTGTTATCAGTTTGCTGCCGGTTTTATTTGCCGGCTGATCCCAGTCCTGCTGACGAGCAGTGTTTTACCGTCAACCCTGATCAATATAAATGTTCCCCGGGCTGTTGAAAAGATAAAGGGAGTGCGGGTAACCAGCCTGGGCAGCCGGCGCTATCGCAATATTTTTGATAAACGGATTGATCCGCGCGGCATGCTCTATTACTGGCTGGCCGGCGAGCTGGTTGAAGATGATCCGGAGGATGAAGACAGTGACACAAGGGCAATCCGTGATGGCTATATCTCGGTGACACCGATTCACTTTTCTCTGACCGATCGAGCGGCAATGGCCGACCTGAGCAAAGTAGTCGCAGCAGTACCGCTTTCTACTCAAAGATAATATATAATGTTTTTAGAGGAGGAAGCTCCCATGATTTTAATGGAACCCGCCGGAGATAATTGCTACCGAATTGCCCGCCAGGGTAAGATGAAAGCCTCGGTCCTGGTTTATCTTAGCAAGGAGCTTTTTCGTTCTTTTCAGGAAGAACAGTCTCTCCAGCAATTAATGGATGCCGCCTCTCTTCACGGGGTGATCGATCCGGTAATCGGCATGCCCGATATTCATATCGGTTTTGGCCTGCCGATCGGCGGAGTTATGGCCATGGAAGCATCGGAAGGGTTGGTTTCCGCAGGAGCTGTGGGCATGGATATAAACTGCGGGGTACGACTGTTGAGTACTAATATTACGGCTACCGGGCTTGATATGGCAATCCTGCGAATGCTGATTCGGGCTATTGAAGAAAGGGTGCCCAGTGGAGTCGGTCGGAAGAGCAGACATGCCCACCTGATTGAAAAACATTTTACCGACCTGCTACACCGCGGAGCGCCTTTTTTAGTTGAACTGGGCTTTGGCCGACCCGCTGACCTGGAATCGATCGAAGACCGGGGTTATCTACCCGGCGCAGATATTAATGTCGTCAGCAGCAAGGCGGTTAATCGTGGTTTACAACTCTCGACAATCGGCGGTGGAAATCACTTTATCGAACTGGGCTTTGTCGAAGAGATTTTTGATCAGCAGGCGGCCGAACTGTTTGGCCTGCGCAAGGGCAAACTGAGCGTGTTGATTCATACCGGCAGCCGTGGTTTCGGGCACCAGGTCTGCACCGATTATTCGGCAGAGATGAAGAAGGCAGCGTCGAAGTTTCGACTTGATCTTCCATCGGCGGGCCTGGCTTCGGTTCCGATCGCTTCGCAAGAAGGTAAAAATTATCTGGCGGCGATGACCTGCGCCAGCAATTTTGCCTTCTGTAACCGCCAGTGGGTTACTGATGACGTGCGCAAAGCCTTCAGCGCTGTTCTGGGAGGCTGTGACAGCGATTACGACCTCGGTCTGGTCTATGATGTCGCCCATAATACTGCTCGCTTTGAGGAGATCGGTGGCAAAATGATGCTGATCCATCGCAAGGGCGCAACCAGGGCCCTGCCGCCAGGTCATCCGGCCAATCCGGAAAAATACAGGGCTTCGGGGCACCCGGTTTTGATACCGGGTAGCATGGGCAGTGCGTCATATGTGATTAAAGCCGAACCGGGAGTGGATAAAATCTATAATTCGGTCAACCACGGCGCGGGACGGGTGCTTTCACGCACAGCAGCAAAACGCGAAATAAGTGTCGAACAACTTAAGGATAGACTCGCCGGTGTGATCGTCTCCGGACGAAGTTATAAAGCTTACCTCGATGAGGCGCCCCAGGCTTATAAAAATATTGAACAAGTAGTCGATACTTTTACCGAGATCGGTTTGAGCCGTAAAGTGGCCAGACTCATACCACTGGCGGTAATTAAAGGAGAAGGAAACGATTAAAAGAATAACGATCAGCGCAACCTGAATATCGGGAGGGGTCTGAGATGCTTTACTTAAGCGCAGATAATTTGCTGGAAGCGGTAACTTCTGAAGAGGTGATGGATGCTATAGAGCAGGTTTACGCTCTTGAACTGGCCGGGGCTTATGTCATGCCGCCGCGGAGCTGATTTATAAAAACGCTCGTGAAAAAGATATCGGCACGGTTCTCAGTTGATTCGGATAAAAGGAGAATACTGATGAATAAACAGCCGCTCAGCATTTTTAAAGACGTGATCGGACCGGTTATGCGCGGCCCATCAAGTTCACACACGGCGGCATCCGTGAGAATCGGCCAACTGGTCAGGCAATTCATGCAGGGTAAATGCAGATCTTACAGTGTTGAATTTGAAACAAAAGGTTCTCTGGCGACGACTTACAGCAGCCAGGGTTCAGATATCGGCCTGGTTGGCGGTCTGCCGGGCACTCTGCTGGCAGCAGCCGATGAGCTGGCTTTGAGTGATCATACTGGTCTTGAAGGGCTCCTTGCGGCGGGCCTGATCGGTGTATTGATTGCATCACAGAGCACTTTTGCCGCTGAAGAATGTGGCTGTCAGGCTGAATGCGGATCCGGCCCAGCTATGACTGCTGCCGCCCTGGTGCAGATAGCCGGGGGCACTGTGCAGCAGGCTCCGGACGCAGCTGCAATTGCTTTACAGAATATCATGGGGCTGGTTTGTGATCCTGTAGCCAACCGTGTCGAGGTACCCTGTCTCGGGAAAAATGTGTTGGCTGGAATGAATGCGATCGCCTCGGCCGATATGACTCTGGCCGGTTACGATCCGGTTATTCCTTTAGATGAAACCATTGCTGCTTTTGACCAGGTTGGCAGAATGCTCCCGGCAGAGCTGCGCTGTACCGGGAAAGCCGGATTTTCGACAACTCCGACGTCACAAGCTCTGGCAAATCGATTGAACCGGGGACTGCCCCACTGAAACCATTTTTATAGGCGAAGTTTAAATCTGAAAAGCGGAGGAATAATGAATGGATAACATTATCGAAAAGATGCGCGCTTCACGACGAGTTTTAGCCGAATACAGCTATAAACCGGCTTTGATTGAAAAAGGTTATTCCGGGCAGACTCTCCATATTAACCTTTCGGACAACACAATCAAACCGAAAACAGTCACTCAGCAGATGAAGGATATCTTTATCGGCGGCAAGGGTTTCGGACTCTGGTATCTCTGGAATGCTGTCAAGGCGGATACAAAGTGGAATGATCCGGAAAACGAAATTGTTATTTCCTCGGGACCGATCGGGGGAATTACCCAGTACCCCGGTTCCGGTAAATCGCTGGTAGTTACTATTTCACCGCTGACCAACTCGGTTATGGACAGCAATGTTGGAGGCTATTTCGGCCCTTACCTGAAATTTTCCGGTTGGGATGCCCTGGAGATTCAGGGCAAAGCCGATAAAGATGTGGTTGTATTTATCGACGGTGACAAGGGTAAGGTAACAATAGAAGAAATCACTATCGATACTGCGGCCAGCCACCTGGTTAGCAAACAGCTTACTGAACTGCTCGCTGAATCGGAAAAAGATAAGAAAAATATTTCGATTGTTTCCTCAGGGTGTGGTGGTGATCATACCCGTATCGGTATTTTAAATTTCTCTTTCTACGATCTCAGACGAAAAGCGGCGCGGTTGAAACAGGCCGGACGCGGTGGAATCGGCACAGTTTTCAGGGATAAGAAAGTAGCCGCTCTGGCTGTTAAATACTCAAGCCTGAGCGGACGCAGCAATAACCCTGCCGATCCGGAGGCAATTACCCGGGCCGGAGTGAAGATCACCCGTGAAATCAACAAGTTTGACGATGAACAGTTTCGGATGCGCCAGATCGGGACGGCAAACCTGATGACACCGATGAACGATTATGATTTGCTGCCTGTTCACAACTTTAAATATGGCTCCCATCCTGATGCGGTCAAAATATCCTCTGAAGTTATGCGCAGCCGTTTTACCCAGAACATGCCGGATGCTTGTTGGGTTGGTTGTGCGCTTTCCTGCTGTAAGGCTGTTGATGATTTCGAATTGAAAACAGGCCCATTCAAGGGAGAGAAGGTGTTGGTTGACGGTCCTGAATACGAGAACGCCGCCGGCCTCGGTTCAAACTGTGGCATTTTCGATGTCGACTATATTCTCGAAGCTAATTTCTACTGTGACACATATGGCATCGATACTATTTCAACCGGCACGCTGATCGCTTTCATCATGGAGTGCTACGAAAACGGTATTATTAATAAAGAGAATACCGGGGGGCTTGAGCTCAACTTTGGAAACGCCGATGCCGCTATGGAGCTCATTCATCAGATGGGCCAAGGTCGTGGCTTCGGTAAGATCGCCGGGCTGGGTGTACGCAGGATAAAAAAAATCTTTGCTGAAGATTACGGCGCTGATCCGGCTTTTCTGCAGGATATCGGCATGGAAAACAAGGGTCTGGAGTACTCGCAGTACCAGGCGAAGGAATCTCTGGCCCAACAGGGTGGTTTTGCTTTAGCCAATAAGGGTCCGCAGCACGATGAAGCTTGGTTGATCTTCATGGATATGATCAATAACCAGCTACCCACGTTTGAGAAAAAGGCGGAAGCGCTGTACTATTTTCCGATGTTCAGAACATGGTTTGGTTTGCAGGGGCTTTGTAAGCTGCCCTGGAATGACATTATTCCTGAAGGAAACTCACAGACTGACAGTCCGGAAAAAATACCGGAGCATGTTCAGAACTACGTTGACATCTTTAATGCAGTAACCGGTAAAAATATTGACAAAGCTGAAATGATTCGCCAGTCTGAGCGGGTTTATAATTTCCAGCGGGTCTTTAACCTGCGTTTGGGTTTCGGAATCAGGGAGCACGATGCCGCACCGTATAGGGCTCTAGGACCGGTTACCGAAGAAGAGTACGAATCACGCGCCGAAAGGTACGACCGACAGTTGAAAGAAGATGTCGGAATCGACCCTGCGGGGATGAGTACAGCTGAAAAAGTGAAAGCGATGCGCAAATACAGGGAAGGACGTTACAAAACCCTGATCGATGTTGTTTACGAGCGCAGAGGCTGGACTAGTAATGGTGTGCCGAAGCTCGAAAGTCTGCAAAAACTGGGTATAGATTTTCCCGAAGTTATTGAAGTGGTCAAAAAGAATCTTTAATTGCTAACAGAAAGGTTGCCGGCGATTATGGTTGAAGTGAACGGGATCAGCGTAAATTGGGAAGAAGGCCTGACTGTAGAGAAATTGTTAAAACAGATGAACTATACATTCCCCAAGATAGTAGTCAGGGTTAACGGGAATATAGTCGATAAAAAGTATTGGGCTGAATACTACGTTACCGATCAGAGTGTAGTGCAGGCTCACCACCTGATTGCCGGAGGGTAGGCGTGATTTGGATTATTGTTAACATAAATTAACATGCCGAATCAGAGGATAAAACTGGTTAATAACGAATAAAATAATTTGTGGTGCAAGGATTATTGATCAAACAACTCACGACCTTCTATAATGTTCAGCCGGAAAGTTTGCCGGTTCGGCTCAGCGAATATTGCAGTGAATTTGCAGTGGGTACCGTTGACAGTAGTATCTAAATGAAATAAAATAAACTACCAGAGGGGAGTAGCTCAACTGGCAGAGCAGCGGTCTCCAAAACCGCAGGTTGCGGGTTCAAGTCCTGTCTCCCCTGCCACTGTATACAACGCGATGCTTCTTTCGTTCGCAGCATCGCGTTTCAGTATGATCAGGCACTTCATCACTAAGGCGCCAACATCGCAAAGCTCAAGAACAAAGATATTCAAAGAATCGAGAACTGGATGAATAATTACCCAAGAAGAATTCACGGTTACCGAAGCGCTAACGACATGGCAGCATAATCAGAGGATGTCATATATTGTAAGGCAATTAAACTTGCAATCTTCCAAATAAAATTAAATAATAAAAAAGTATTGACAAATCAAAATAGATGATCAATAATGTCTTCACCAGGTTCCGAGAGACTGGCTGGCGAACCAGATTCAGTTCGCGGGGAAAGCTGGAGTGGAGGAAGGGCTAACTGGAATCCGTGTAAGGATAGTCCCCAAGACTGAGTCGCTGAAAGAATCGGTACCCGAAAGACCTTAGGGTCGGGAAGTGCCGGAACTCGCAGCACAGAAGATTAGTAGCTACCTGGAGGTTGAGGGGATACCATCCGGAGGTGATGGTGGAAGCTCAGCTGCAGATGGGGCAGCGAAGAAATTCCGGTGGCAAGTTAAAAGGCCTGTTGGAACCTGGTTTGTTGTGTACTTTTATTTCCTTGATCAAGTTGACATTGGCGAATAGTCAATGCTATAAATATTTGGGGTAACCACTTTTTACAAATCATTTTACCTAAAGCCGCGTGGAAAACATAGAGTTGATATATGTGAAGGCACCGCCTGTCATATCAGGGGTGCTTCTGTTCAAATGAGCCCGATTTCGGAAAAACGGGTTTGTTTGTGGATCCCCATTCTTCACTCCCCCAGGAGGAACCAGGTTACGTAAGGATCAGCTGCATCGGCCGGAACATTACATCCATGATTACCAGCAATCAACCCTGCATCTCTGCTGAAGCCCATGCTTGCTTCAGCATTACTCGCGATATCCACAAAACAACGCGGAGAAGATTATTATACATATTAATGATCAACCGCATGCTTGATCACTACTTGCATAAAATAATGCGTTCAGATAGAATACTGCCTGAGATCTAGTAGAGGAGAGTGTGGTAAAGTGGAAAAAGAAGCAATCGGTATAATTGGCTGTGGCGCAATGGGATCAGCTCTCGCCAAAGGAATGACTAAAACAGGGGGTCTTGAGCCGGTAGCACTGTTTCTCTTTGATTTAAGCAAAACGAGGCAGCAACAGCTGGTCACAGAGTTAAATAGCAATTCCGCAGAACGTCTCGCTGATTTCATACCGCTGTGCCGGTACATATTTATCGCGGTAAAACCTCAGGATACCGAGGGGTTGCTTTATACGATAAAGAACCTGGTTCAACCCGATCAAATTATCGTTTCGATAGCAGCAGGTATCACGATCAGTTTCATTGAGAGCTGTCTCCCTTCCGGCACTAAGATTATTCGTTTAATGCCGAATACTCCCTGCTTGATTGGTGAAGGAGCAATAGTGATCAGTACAGGCGAAGCTGTCACTGAAGATGAACGCAGGAAAGTCGAAAAACTCCTTAAACCGCTCGGCCTGACCATCCGCCTTCCTGAGTCACTGATGGATGCTGCAACCGGTTTAAGCGGAACGGGGCCTGCCTATGTATATCTATTTATTGAAACGATGATTGATGCTGGCGTATCCGTTGGGATCAGACGTGATGTTGCTTCCAAGCTTGTAATTCAGAATGTTATTGGAGCCGCCCGTATGTTGGAAAATAGCTCTCAGCACCCTGCTGAACTGCGTAATCTAGTAACCTCACCTGCGGGAACTACCAGTTCTGCCCTGCTGATCCTGGAAGAATCAGGGTTTAGAAGCTGCCTGTTAAAATCAATTCGGGAAGCGACCAGGCGATCAGAAGAACTGCGCTTAGGCTAGATAAGACTATTGATAGGATGAAATATAAATGAAAAAAGAATTTTATTGCGCTGTTGATATCGGCGGAACAAAAATATTGTTGTTTTTAATTGATAACAACGGTCAGGTTGTATTCAGGGAAAAGATTGCCACTCCTAAACCTGAACATCCGGAAATCATTGTTGAAAAAGTAGTTTTATTACTTAAAAAAGCTTTAATAACTTTAAATTTAAACGAAACTGAACTTCGCAGCGGAGTGGGAATATGCATAGCTGGTTTCGTAGATCACCGCTGCGGGGTAGTACACCAGTCTCCAAATCTGCACTGGCATAATCCTGTTCCCCTGAGAGATCTTATGACAGAAGCCCTCGCCTGCCCCGTATTGCTGGAAAATGATGCAAATGCGGCCGTATTAGGCGAAGTTTACTACGGGGCTGCAATCGGTCATCGTGATGTTATCTATGTAACGATCAGTACCGGTATTGGTGGAGGACTATTTCTCGATGGCCGACTCTATCGGGGCTCTACAGGTTTTGCCGGCGAAATTGGTCACATCAAACCCTTTGGCAAGGATAGAACCTGTCAATGCGGCGGCTGTGATTGTCTCGAGGCCTGGACTTCCGGGAGTGCAATAGCCCGTAGCGCCGCTTCATTATGGGAATCAGCTGAAATTAACGGACAAAAGATTACCACATCATGGGTTTTTGAACAGGCCAGAGCCGGAAACACACGGGCAGCCGCGATCATCGAACATGCTATCGAAAATACCGGCAAGGGTTTGGCCAACCTGGTTACCCTTTTAAACCCTTCCTGTATTGTAATTGGTGGAGGTGTGGTTGCCGGGCAATCTGATTATTTAAAACAGATTGGCGAATGGATCAGGATTGAAGCGATCAGACCTTCTGTAGAGATAACTCCATTAATAATTGTTCCCGCAAAACTTGAGCCTGAAGCGGGCATCTGGGGTATCTATGCAATAATGACTGAACAAGTGGTGGAATAGTCGATGGAAAATGTCGAACCATTAGAGTATGTATATGAAATGATCGAGCTGCTCGTAGCAAAATACGGGGCGCTGGGAATTGCCGCGGCGATGTTTGCAGAGAGCGCCGGGGTTCCTTTTGTTTCAATGATCGTCATTTTGACTGCCGGAACCTTGATTTTAGGAGGCAGCGTCTCGTTTTGGTCGATATTTCTCGCCTCAACAATCGGGATTACTCTTGGCAGCATCTTCAGTTATTTAATGGGTTGGTTTGGCAGTAAGGTAGGAAGAGTAGTTAGAAACAGCTATTATAATAATACCGCTAATATAAATAATATATCCAGGCCGCATCGTTCAAAAATTATCGGTTTATGGAATAAATATGGCAGTTTTTCAATTTTTCTTGGCCAGCTGTGGGGTTTTACCCGTACATTCATATCTTTCCCGGCCGGGGCAATGCATATGAATATTTACCTGTTTATAGCCTATACTTTCCTTGGTGGAGCAATATTCAGCCTGGCTACTATCGGGTTTAGTTTAGCGCTGACCAGCACGATGGGGTTTACTATAAAAATATTAAAAGCTTTAGCAGTTCTTTCACCCTGGTTGTTAGCCATACCGATTCTTATTGTTGTGACTGTTATTTGTTTCTTTTTATTCCGAAAAAGGAAGTTGAATTTACAAAGTTTACAAATATATTGGAGCAAATTAAAGGTCAGGATTACAAAAAAAATATATAGTTAGATTTGACTGGAACAATCGGAAAGATTATGATGTTGTGAAGAGATAATTTGCAGGGGATATTATTCATGGGGAAAGCAAAATTCAGACTAAAAGTCTACAATGAGCGCTGCAAAGATTGCGGGATCTGCTTTGAATTCTGCCCGAAAGAAAATTTGCGGCCCAGCGCCGATGGAAGCCCGGAAATGATCGATCCTGATGCATGCACAGGTTGTAAATTGTGTGAATATTTGTGTCCTGATTTTGCGATACAGGTTCAAAAAGATGAACCCGCAGATCAACCGGATCATGGATCTGCAAAAATTAAACTTGATTAACTGTCCCGCATCGCGTAAAATATTGATTTCAAACTGTAAGCGCTAGCGCTGACTACACCTTCTTGAGAAGGTGTTTTTTGATATAATGATGACAGAAAGGAGGATTATTTTGAATCCTGAAATTACAGAAATGCTCAAGGTAGCAGGTCGTTTTGGTGAAGGCAAACGATTTTTAATGATCACTCTTGGCTGTCAGATGAATGAACATGATTCGGAAGTTATTGCTGCGATACTGAAATACATCGGCTACAGCACTGCCCTGACACCTGAAGATGCGGATTTAATTATCATAAACACCTGCGCCGTGCGTAAAAAGCCCGAAGATAAGGTTGCTTCATTGCTCGGCAAATATGCCTCCTTAAAAAATAGAAAAAAGGATCTGATCATTGCAGTCGGTGGATGCATGACCCAGCAAGAAGATGCTGCAAATTATATTAAAGAGCGTTTCCACTACGTAGATCTTGTATTTGGCACGCATGCCCTGCCTCGTCTACCCAAACTCCTTGAAGAGGCCGGAGGACAGAAAAAGGGGATTATTGTTGATATTGAAGAGACTTATAGCAGCCGGGAAGGACTTCCGGTCGCTCATAGCAATCACTTTAAAGCCTGGCTGCCGGTTATTTATGGTTGTAACAATTTCTGTTCTTATTGTGTCGTCCCTTATGTGCGTGGCCGCGAACACAGCCGGTCCTTTGAAGAGGTTGTTTCTGAAGCGCGATCTCTGGCCCGGCGTGGTTATGTCGAGCTCACCCTTTTAGGGCAAAACGTTAATTCATATGGTCATGATTTGCCTGGTAATTATACTTTTGCCGATCTGCTTACAGAACTGAACCAGGTTGACGGTCTCGAACGGATTCGCTTTATGACTTCACATCCCAAAGACCTTTCAATGAAGCTGATCGAAGCTGTGCGCCAGGGTGATAAGATCTGCGAACATTTTCATCTGCCGGTCCAGTCAGGCAGTAATCGCATCCTTGATAAAATGAACCGCCATTACAGCCGTGAACATTATTTGGAACTGGTCGAAGCCATTAAGGGGGCTGTGTCTGGTGTATCCATAACCTCTGATATTATCGTCGGATTCCCGGGGGAGGATGAGGAAGACTTATCAGAAACAGCAGACCTTTTGGAAAGAGCCCGTTTTGATAGCGCTTTTTCGTTCATCTATTCACCACGAAATAAAACAGCGGCAGCAGAGTTGAAAGATAATCTGACTTATCAGCAGAAAGAAATCCGGCTGCAGCATTTAAATGAAATCCAGCATCGTATCAGCAAAGAAATAAACAACCAGATGGCCAATCGATCATTTGAACTTCTGGTGGAAGGTCCCAGCAAAAGCAACCCGGATGTGCAAACGGGCCGTACCAGGACCAACAAACTGGTTCACTTTACCGGTTCAGATCGTCTGGTGGGCAAGCTTGTGCAGGTAAAAATAACTGATGTGCGCACCTGGAATCTGATCGGCAAACTGGAAGGAGAACTTAATTGAATCGTAACAGCCCAATGATGGAACAATATAAGGCGATCAAGGAAAAGCATCCTGATAAACTGCTGATGTTCCAGGTGGGCGATTTCTACGAACTGTTCTATGAAGATGCCGGGCTGGCCGCACGAGAGATGGAAATTGCCCTTACTTCCAGGGATGCGGGAAGTGAAAACCCAATCCCCTTGGCCGGAGTGCCGATCCATGCGGCAGAAACCTATCTGAATAAATTGCTAAGTAAAGGATACAAGGTGGTAATCTGTGACCAGGTTGAAGAAGCTACTCCGGCTAAGGGTCTTGTTCGCCGGGCCATTACTCGGATCCTGACTCCCGGGACTATCACCGACCCCACTATGCTTGAAGAGGGCCGAAATAATTACCTGGCGGTTCTGATCAATCAGGAAGAGAGTTATTATGGATTGGCCGCTATCGATGTGTCAACCGGCGGTTTTCAGGTAACCGAGCAAAAAGGAGAGGGTTCCTGGGATGTTATTGCCGATGAATTGCGCCGCCGACAGCCTTCTGAAATGCTCTGCAGTTCACCGGAAGCAGAACAGCTTTGCCGCAAGCTCAATCACTATCAGAGTGGCCTGATCGGTCAACTTTCTTATATTCCTGATGCAATTGAATCGAAAAAAATGATTAATAGACAGTGGGGCGAAGAGACCTGGCAAACGCTGAACCTGGAGAGTCACCCTTTGGCTGCCGCTGCCGTTGGTGCGGCTCTGACCTACCTACAGCTGCTGCAGCTTCCTGCTGACGGTAATAACTTTCATCACCTTGAATTATACTTTAACAACCGCAGTATGGTTATAGATACTATCACCAGCCGCAACCTGGAAGTGACACAATCCAATCGCGAAGGCGTTAAAGAGGGCAGCCTGCTCGGTTTGCTCGACCGCTGTATGACCGGTATGGGTAAAAGACTACTCAGGCGCTGGCTGGAACAGCCGCTGATCACTCAGTACAAGATTGAAGAGAGGTTGGATGCTTTAGAAGAGCTTCTCCGCAAACCACTGCAAAGGAGAGATCTGCGGAAGAAACTGCAGGACATATTTGACTTGGAACGCTTTTGCAGTAGATTATCGTATCAAAGAGTAAATGCCCGCGATCTGGTAATGCTGAAAAAAACTCTCCGCCAACTAGATCCGATTAAAAAGATGCTTATCGATCTGGAACCGGTTTTGTTGAAGGAAATCGGTAATCGATTGCCTTCATTTGAACATCTGATTGAAGAGATTGAAAAAGCACTGGTTGATGATCCTCCACTGGCGTTGAAAGAGGGAGGACTTTTTAAAGCAGGTTACAACGATGAGGTCGATAATCTGAAAGATATTTCTAAAAAGGGTAATAATCTGCTGCTTGATTTTGAAAAGAACGAACGCTTACGTAGCGGTATTAAATCACTAAGGGTCGGCTATAATCGAAATTTTGGTTATTATATCGAGGTAACCAAAAAAAATCTTGAACTTGTTCCACCGGAATATCATCGAAAGCAAACCCTGGTCAATGCCGAACGCTATACCACGGAAGAACTGCATCAAATGGAGGTGCAAATAACCGGAGCCCGCGACAAGTTGACTGTTTTGGAATACAGTCTTTTTGAAGACCTGCGTAATACTGTCAGCGCCTACGCAAAAGATTTATTAGCTGCCGCCAGTGAACTGGCTTGCATTGACTGCATCCAGAGTTTGGCTGAAACTGCTGAAAGGAATAATTACTGTCGACCCCAATTTACCGGAAACCGGGTAATGCTGATCAAACAGGCTCGCCACCCGGTTGTCGAACAGCTGGCTTTTGAAAGATTTGTGCCTAATGATATTAGCATGGACCGCAACCACTACCTACTGGTGATTACCGGCCCGAACATGGCCGGTAAAAGTACCTATATTCGCAGTGCAGCCCTGATTGCCATAATGGCTCAAATGGGCAGTTTCGTACCGGCAATGAAGGCCGAATTGCCGATTCTGGATCGCATATTTGCCCGGATTGGGGCCAGTGATGATCTTAGTCGCGGTCACAGTACCTTTATGGTGGAAATGCAGGAGACTGCTGCTATTCTAAAAGAGGCTACCCCCGATAGTTTGATAATCCTCGATGAAATCGGCCGGGGAACCAGCACATATGACGGCATGAGTATTGCCAGAAGTGTTTTGGAGTATATTGATCGCAAAATTAAAGCTAAAACACTTTTTTCGACGCACTTCCATGAACTGACCAATCTGGAAGGAGAACTACCCGGTGTTAAGAATTATACGATGGCCGTTAAAGAAAAAAACAGGCAGGTCATCTTTTTGAGGCAGGTTGTCCCAGGCCGCTCAGATAAAAGCTACGGTATCAATGTAGCCCGCCTGGCCGGAGTGCCCCTTGAAGTGTTGATCCGGGCTGAAACAATTCTTGCTGAATTAGAGATAGCCGCCTCAACTGCAATAGAACATCAGTTAAGCTTATTGCCCATGGTTGCCGAACCTGTTTTCGACCACCATTATGAGTTGGCAGTAGTGGAACAGTTAAAAGAGCTCGATCTGGATCGTAGTACACCGCTGGAAACCATGCAAAAGCTATATGAATTGCAAAAATTGCTGTTAGATCACGGGCGAATTAATGAAGAAGAGGAAAACAATTAAATATGGGAATTAAAGTACTGGATAAAAATACTGCTGAACAAATTGCTGCCGGAGAAGTTATTGAAAACCCGGCTTCGGTAGTCAAGGAACTGGTTGAAAATGCTCTGGATGCCGGAGCCACAAGAATAGATGTTGAGATCAGCGGCGGCGGAAAGAACTCGATCATTGTTACCGATAACGGCAGTGGCCTAGCAACAGCAGAGCTACCGCTGGCCTTTAAACGCTTTGCAACCAGCAAGCTGTCGATTCTTGGTGATCTTTATAGCCTCACCAGTTTAGGTTTCCGGGGAGAAGCCCTGCCCAGTATTGCTGCTATAGCCAGAGTATCGCTTACTACGAAAACTGATCGGACACTCTCTGGATCCCGAATAAGCCTGGCTGGTGGAGAAATACTGAAGCAGGAGGAGGTAGGAGCCCCTCCGGGAACACGGGTTGAAGTAACTGATCTATTTTACAATACGCCTGGACGTTTAAAGTTTCTGCGTGCCGATGCAGTTGAGTCAACACGAATCAGTACCCTGATCTCTGAACTCTCCCTTTCAAACTCAGCGGTAGCTTTTAGTCTAAAAAGCGGCACAAGGATGCTTTTCAATTCATCCGGCGACGGTGTGCTGCTTCATGTAATCGCTTCTCTGTATGGTAACAACAACACAGAATCGATGCTGAATCTTAATCACACAGACAATCAGTCAGGCTGTCGAATAAATGGATTCATTTCAACACCTCATCTGACCAGATCATCAAGGCGCTGGATTACCATGATTATAAACGGGCGGCTGATCAAAAACCCACTGATGGTCAGCGCTCTGGAAAGAGGTTACGGCGATCTTTTACCGAGGCAGAGGCACCCCATCGCAGTTCTACACCTCTCGGTTCCACCGGATCGCCTAGATGTTAATGTTCACCCGGCCAAGCAGGAAATACGTTTTCAGGAACCGGAAACGATAAAAACTCTGATTTATAAGTCAGTTAAAATGACTCTACAGAACAAATATCAGCTTCCGGAATGGCCGCAAAGCGCTACTGCTATGGACGGACACTATCGGTATCGCCATGGCCGACCCGACAGCTGGAAAGAGAACAATTTATTTGATCAACAGATCCAATTTGATCCGCTACCGTCGGATTATCGGAATATCTGCCTGGAATCTGAAGAGGAAACGGCTTATGGGGAAAGAACCACAACAGAGGGTTGCCGCCTGATCGGTCAGTATTTACAGAGTTACCTGGTAGTCGAGAAAAACGATCAATTATTACTGATTGATCAGCACGCTGCACACGAAAGAGTGATCTACAATCAACTAAAAAATAGTGAGCAATCAACTGATCGCGAACACGGCTCACAGCTGACTGTAGCCTTAGTCATCGATCTGCCTACAGCCTGGCGCAACCGGATGGCTAAATTGCTGCCCCTGCTTAAAGAATCAGGTTTTGACCTGGAGGCAATCGGTGAAGATAGTTATGCAGTCAGATCGGTACCCTTTTTGCTTCGCGGGGATGTCGATAGCGCTCAACTCTACGATTTATTAGAAGACCTGTTTACGTCCAATGATCATTCGAAAAGCGATTACCGGGAGGCAATTAGAAAAACATTGGCCTGCCACCGCTCAATCAAAGCAAAACAACCGCTTTCAAGGGTCGAGATGGAAAGATTGTTGTGGGATTGGGATAGAACTCCCGAGGCGCAGCTTTGTCCGCACGGCAGGCCCACGGTGATCAGTTTTAACCGGTCACAGCTTGAAAAGAGTTTTCATCGTAAGGGGAGTTGAACGATGAAAACAGACACTGACAGAAGCAAAATACCGCTACTGGTGCTGGTAGGCCCGACGGCTGTCGGCAAATCAGAGCTTGCCATAAAGGTGGCGCGGCAGCTCAAAACTGATATCATCAGCGCCGATTCAGCACAAATTTACCGCCACCTTGATATCGGCACGGCAAAACCTTCTCCTGAAGAACAAAAGACAGTTAAACACCACCTGATCGATCTTGTTGAACCAGATCAGTATTACAGCGTGGCTGACTACCAGAAGAGCGCTGTCAGAACCATTAAAGAGCTTTGGCAGGAAGGAAAACTACCCTTTCTGGTTGGTGGAACCGGGCTCTATATCAAGGCTGTTACCGATAGTTATGCGTTCGGACCGAAAGGGGCCAGCCGGGAATTAAGAGCGGCTTATGAAGAGATGGCCTCTTCTGAGGGGCTTGATAAGCTATATGACAGATTAAGAGCAATCGACCCTGACACTGCGGGTAGAATCCATCCGCATGATCAGCGGCGTATTATCAGGGCACTGGAAGTCTATACCCTTGAAGGAAAACCCATTTCCGAGCAGGTTACACAGACAGGCCGGGAAGTTTCTCCATATAAAACAGTGATATTTGGAATTAATATGGAAAGGGATTTGCTCTATAGTAGAATAGAAGAAAGGGTTGATGACATGATTAAACAAGGTTTTATAGAAGAGGTTCAGAGCCTCTGTGAAGACGGTTATGATGATCATACGCCCGGTATGCAGGTTCTTGGTTATAAACAGCTGCTGACATACTTAAAAGGGAATACGAGCTTGGAAGAAACTGTAATAGAGATTAAAAAACAGACCCGTAATTTGGCCAAGCGACAGCTGACCTGGTTCCGTCGTGAAAGTAATCTAGAATGGATTACCAGTACCGATCAATTATCGTTTGACAGCATCACAGAAAATATTTGCATTAAAGTAAAGGATATAATGCCCTCACGGGCGAATACTAACTCCTGAAAGTAACTGAGGCGAAGGGAGCCTAATAGATGAGAGGTACAATCAATTTACAGGACGCATTTCTTAACCAGGCACGCAAGGAAAATATGTTGACCACCGTATTCCTTGTAAACGGCTATCAGATTAAAGGGATTGTGCGCAGTTTTGATAATTTTACCCTGATGCTGGAAGTTGAAGGAAAACAACAGCTTGTTTACAAACATGCTGTGTCAACAATAATACCGGTGCGTAATCTCAACTTGAGGGCTATGGAAGAGGAATCTACCAATGATGAAACTTCCATACCGATTGAAGAATAAGTTCACTATTCAATGACTGATTAAAAGACACTTGGTGCGAGTGTCTTTTTTTCGCGTATTTATCATGAGTAAATCGATTTAAGAAAGGCTATTGATGCAAAATCAGGAAAAAGCCATTCTTGTTGGACTCAATCTGGGAAAACATGATCAAGAAATAGAACGTTCAATGGACGAATTGACCCTGCTGGCCGATACCGCCGGTGCTGTCGTTCTCGATCAGTTAGTCCAGAGGAGGCAATTTCCGGATAGAGCCTACTATATCGGTAAAGGAAAAACCGAAGAATTATCAGCGCTGGTTCAAATGCGTGAAGCCGACCTGGTGATCTTTAATGATGAACTCTCCCCGTCGCAGATTCGTAACATTGACAAAATAATTGAAGTTAAAGTCATTGACCGTACTGCCCTGATCCTCGATATCTTTGCCCAACGCGCCTTATCAAAGGAAGGTAAACTGCAGGTGGAACTGGCCCAGCTTCATTATCTGCTGCCGCGGTTGATTGGATTAGGCAACCAGCTATCCCGCCTCGGAGGAGGTATCGGAACAAGGGGTCCCGGGGAAACCCAGCTGGAAGTTGACCGACGGGTAATCCGCCGTAAAATCGGTGGACTCAGGCAGGAGATCAACCTATTAAGAAAACAGCGTTTACTGCACCGGCAGCACCGCAAACGTAATCGCTGCTTGGTAATCAGTTTGGTTGGCTATACCAATGCCGGTAAGTCAACCCTGCTTAATGCCCTGACTGGCGCGGATCTCTATACAGAAGATAAGCTGTTTGCCACACTCGACCCGATGGTACGGCGCGGTCTGATCAATGGCGGTAAAGAGGTTTTATTTACCGATACCGTTGGCTTTATTGAAAAACTGCCTAAACAGTTAATTGCAGCTTTTAAAGCCACCCTGGAAGAAATTGCGGATGCTGATATTCTGCTTCATATTGTTGATTTGAGCCATCCTGACTATCTCAATCAGATCAAAGTAGTCCGCGAACATCTGGCTGGAATTGATCCCGATTACTATTTACGTGAACTACTCGCCTTTAACAAGATTGATAAAGGCGGCGATAACTGCGAGAGGATCTTTCTGAATCGTGAATTTCCGGCAGCCATGTACATATCTGCTTTGAATCATGAAGGATTACCAGGTTTAAAAGAAACAATCGCCGCTTTCATCAAAAAGCGGCGTTGTCAGCTTAAATTCTATTTACCCTATAGTGCGGGAAAGCAATTGGCGGAGCTACAGGATCTGGGTGATCTGCAAAGTATAGAATACCGAACGGATTGTATTGAGATTACTGCGGTTGTCGATCCTGAAATGGCCTCGAAACTCAGGCGCTTTACTTCCCCTATTCAAAAGGCAGAAGATAATCAATCAACGCACCAATAAGCCGAACTAAACCTTACGGAACAAACCAATAACCTTGCCCAGGATTTCAATTTCATTAACCAGAATCGGATCAAAAGCCTCATTTTCAGGTTGGAGGCGATAACTGTCTATTTCACGGAAAAACCTTTTGATAGTAGCTTCGTCTTCAAGTAGGGCAGCGACGATATCACCGTTATCGGCAGTATTTTGCTGTCGGATGATCACGTAGTCTCCATCCTGAATACCGGCTCCGACCATGCTTTCTCCGGATACTTTCAGAACAAAACAACCTTCACCGGCATATAAATGATCAGGAACCGGAAAATAGCCTTCTCTGTTTTCCTCAGCGAGAATTGGTTTTCCGGCGGCAATTCTTCCGACAAGAGGGGCAAATACACATTTCATGTCCGGAACGCCTTCAGTGTTTATGAGCAGCTTGATAGCACGTGGCTTGGTTGCCATTCTTGATATGTAACCTTTATTTTCGAGAATTTTAAGATAAGTGTGAACGGTTGCCGTTGAACTGATGCCGAGAGCTTTTCCAATTTCCCGAACCGATGGAGGGTAATTACAGCGAGCCACTTCCTGTTCAATAAATTTCAAAACTCTTTTTTGTTTCTCAGTTAACGCCTTCAAATAATCACCCTTTCATCAACATCATTTAAGTAATTATAACATACTTTTATTTAATGGCAAACTATTGTTTGCTTAATTTTTTAAAATTCATTATTTAAATTGTATTTCTGTTCACTTAAAATTACTGGTAACCATTAATTTTAAGAAGTTTGTTTAAACCATTCAGGTACGCTATGACACTGGCTTCAATAATATCAGTGCTGGTACCGCGTCCGGTTATAGTTCTATCCTGATAAGACATCTTAACCTGCACTTCGCCGAGAGCATCGCGCCCCTGGGTAACAGCGTTTATACTGTAATTCTCCAAACCGATATTTAAACCGGTTATTTTATTAATTGCATTATAGGCGGCATCAATTGGCCCTGAACCGACCGCGACCTCTTCAATAGTGCTCTCATCATCTTTGATTAGACGGATAATTGCCGCCGGGATACTTTTACTACCACTGACTGTTTGCAGGTAATCAAGTTTGTATCTGGGTTCTGTAAAAGAGAGATGATCGAGAATAAGAGCCTCAAGATCTTCAGGATACACTTCATTTTTTTTGTCAGCCAGACTGACAAAATGTTCGTAAATTATTTCGAGCTCGTCAGTATTCAGTGAAAAACCCAGCTTGTTTAACTGATCTAGAACGGCATGTCTTCCTGAACGGGCTGTGAGGCAGATCTGGGCCGCCGTGCCGCCAATCAATTCAGCATCGATAATCTCGTATGTTTCTTTGTTCTTCAATATACCGTCCTGGTGAACACCGGATGAATGAGCGAAAGCATTTAAACCAACTACAGCCTTATTGACCGGAACAGAGATGCGGGTCAGTTTACTGACCAGGCGGCTGGTTCGATATATTTCAGAGAAATTCAGATCGGTGTGATAGGGAAAATAGTTTTGCCTGATACGCAGAGCAACAGCAATTTCTTCAAGAGCGGCATTTCCAGCTCGTTCACCGATGCCGTTGATATTGCACTCGATCTGGCGAGCGCCGGATTTTACAGCTTCCAAAGAATTTGCCACTGCCAGGCCGAGATCGTTATGGCAGTGGACACTGAGAATAACTTTGTCCAGACCTTCAACATTTTCTCTCAGACGCCTGATCAAAGCCCCGAATTCTTCAGGAATTGCGTAACCGACAGTATCCGGAATATTGATTACCGAAGCTCCAGCCTTGATCACAGCTTCAAGCAGTTCATAGAGATATTCTTCTCTGGCCCTGCTGGCATCTTCGGGTGAATACTCAACATCCTCAGTATATCGGCGGGCATATTTAACTGCCTCGACACCCTGTTCAAGTAGCAGGGCAGGATCCTTTTTTAACTTATGCTGCATATGGATATCCGAAGCGCCCAGAAAAACATGCAGGCGCGGGCGCTCAGATTCCCTGATTGCTTCCCAGGCGGCATCAATATCGCTCTGAACTGCCCGAGCCAGAGCACAGATGATTGGACCCTTGACCTGTCTGGAAATGCCCTGGACAGCTCTCATTTCGCCTGGAGAAGATATTGGGAAACCAGCTTCGATAATATCAACATTAAGGCGGGCAAGCTGACGGGCCACTTCGAGCTTCTCCTCGTAGTTGAGGCGAGCGCCGGGGGTCTGTTCCCCATCACGTAGTGTGCTGTCAAATAAATATATTTTTTCGGGTGTCGCGGTTTTAATAGTTTCTTGATTCACTAATAATCCCTCCAATTCAGATCTGTTAAAGCTGGGAGTGGGGGAGGAGACCTCAATAAAAAAACCTTCGTCCAAGAGACGAAAGCTTATTTTCGCGGTACCACTCTTCTTGGTGGCACAACTTCTACCACCCACTCTTTAAGATAACGGAAGCATCCGGTCAGGCCTAATTTTGGTTGTTATGCACCAATTTCGGTTGACGGCTAACGGAGGAGTTCACAAACCTTGTTATACTGCTTTTCACCGGGCGGCAGTTCTCTAAAATAACTTAGCATGTTACTGGTTCCGCTCATCGCCTTGTTATATATAAAATACGTGAAGCCAAGCTTACCGAAAAACAAACTAAATGTCAAGGGACATATTAAGGAATATATGTAATTAAACTCTACATGTTCCGATCAACGGTATTTAATATGAGTATAGAGAGCCGCAATTACTTGACAACTTACGACCGATCATTCAGAATATAGATATAATTCCGGAATAATCCGCTTAATTCACAGTCTAGTAAATGGCAATATGTGGGTGGCGTGAGATGTGCAAACAAAAAAGAATACCATCAGCACTGAATAGCTATGAGCAGATTGCCCTGCTTAAACAGCCTAACCAAAAAGCGCCTACGGGCTTACGAAATCTATGCATAATCAGCCTGATGCTTAAAACAGGTTTACGGGTCAGTGAAATGCTCAACCTGAAACATAATAATCTGGATTCGGAGAATGGTACGGTTTATATAAACGAAAGTGGGGCGGCGCGAGGACGCACCCTTATAATCGCTCAGGCAGAATTGGAATTGTTAACTAAATGGCGTCATATCAGGCCGCAGAGCAGTATCTATTTATTTTCAACGTTGAATGGAGGCCGCCTGAAAGACCGTTATATCCGGGAAATGATCAAAAGACTGGCCTTTAAGGCTGGAATAAATAAAGATGTTCATCCATACGTGCTGCGCTATACATTTGCTGTCGATTTTATGAAAGAGACCGGGAATATAGAGCGTCTGCAGGGAGCGCTCGGTCATAGAGACCCTGGGGCAACAAAGGCTTATCTGAAATTTTTTTTCGAAGATTATCACGAACCGATTACTGATGATGCGCCGATCAGTCGCAGTGGAACTCCGGTTTTAGAAGAAGAACAAAAATGTTTTGCAGACTTTACGAAGGCAGCAGGATCACCTAAAGAAATATGTAAAGAGGAACAGAAGGTGAATAACACAAACGCCAATACTACCGGTTACGTTCAGAGTGCTGAAGCAGACGAAAAGCTATCGATAACAGTTGTTGCCGAAAACAGTGTTCCGAAACATAATAGAATTCCGGCAATAAAATGCAGCCGTTGCGATTATATAATACGCTACCAGGGTGATTGCCCGCAATGCGGAGTTTCATTTGTAACCATTTTAAGGCATTGGGGAAGAAATATCTGAGTAGAGAGGACCAGCAAATTATATTTTAAGTCCATTATTAACTTCCGATAATACATCTTATGTAAACTAAGAGATCTAAAAGGATTATGTAAACGGCCAACCTCCTCCCGATTCATTAAAGATAACGATTTGGCAGGTTAGAAGTAGTTGATCGGTTTTTGTTTGTGTTTGATCTATTAATAACTGATATAATCAGTAAAGAACTTTTGAAATAATGAAAGCGCAGGTAAATTTACTTGAGTAGAAAGTTAATCTTTGCTGTGATTGTCCTCCTCTCTGCCGCTGTTTTAATAATGACCTCCTGTCGAGACGACAGTCTTCAACAAACCCACGACTCTGAAAATGAATACACTGCTATGGACAAAGTTCAGCAGATTGAAGATGATGCAACCCACAGCCCTGACAATGATAAATCTAAAACTTCGGTATTACCGCGTATCGGTATTTACGCTGGTAGTGGAAGTTGGGACGTGAATGTAGAAGCCCTGCAGCATTTTTTAGATCAATATGGTTTTGAATGGACATTATTCGATGAACAGGCTATTGAAACAGTTGATTTGACTGAACAGTTTGAGATCATTTGGTTTCCTGGTGGATTTGCCGGTGATTATAAATATTCGGTCACCAGCCACGCAAACATTCGTTCTTTTATTGAAAATGGCGGCTCATATATCGGCAGCTGCGCCGGTGCTTACTATGCCTCTGACATCATGTGCTGGCTTGGCAGTGATGATGATTATCCCCTGAACCTCTTTGACGGCAAAGGAATCGGCCCCCTGGCCGGCCTGATTACCTGGGGTGAGATTGCCTCTTTTAACCTCGCGGAAGGCCATCCCGCCAATAGTGGTTTCGAAAGTCATATTGAAATGTACTACTTCGACGGCCCATATTTCGAACCATATAATAGCGACACCATTGAAGTACTGGCACGTTACAGCGCAAATCAAGAACCGGCTGTTATCGCCGGGCGCTTCGTAAGCGGTAAATACTTATTGCTGGGCCCTCATCCCGAGCTTGGCGGTTGTACTCCGGATTCACCGGATTTCAGAGTGGACGGCCAAGAAGGTGCTCAATGGCCGTGGCTCTATTCCATTCTGTGCTGGTTTATTCTTTGGTAAGAAACATGCTAATACGCTATGTTATAATTAATGCAGTAAACCGAAAGGGATGGTGAGCAGGAGTGCGTCGCATTTTATTTATTGCAACATTTATAGCTCTGCTAGTCTTCGCATTTTTTATCGGCACGAAAACAGAAGTTATTTTTCCTCTGAATACCCTTTTTAATCGAACAGCAGCCGGAACAATCGATGAAAGTGATCCCGGAGATGCCGAACCGTATCCTGAGGAAGAACCAGAACCGGATCTGCGCACCGTCAACGTCGTGATTGTTGGTAATATATTTCCGCATTTACCCCAGATTGAACAGGCTTATGTCGAAGAGGGCCTTTACGATTTCAGACCCAGCTTTGAGATTATCGCTCCGCTCTTGCAGGCGGCAGATCTGGCCATTGGCGACTTGGAAACATCCCAGGCCGGTCCAGATATTTCTTTCATCGGCTACAGCGGCTACAGCGGTTTCCCCTGTTTCAACACCCCGCAGGAGTTATCTGTTGCTCTCCAGGAGGCCGGTATAGATATACTTACCCTTGCCAATAATCATGCCCTGGATCGAGGGCTTGACGGGTTGATGGTTACGCTGGATCATCTTCGCCGTATTGGGATAAGGACCTTTGGCGCTTATAAAAGCCAGGAGGAGCGTGATATACCCCTGATTGTCGAGCGCGATGGTATCAAAATCGCTTTAATCGGTTACACCTTCAGCACGAACGGTATTCCCGTTCCCGAAGGACATGAATACTGTGTTAACTTTACTCCGGGATTTGAAGATATAACCCCAATCATTGCCGATATTGAAACAGCCAGAAATAATGGGGCTGACCTTGTTGCTATTTTCACCCACTGGGGTGATGCTGAGTACGCTGCCGAACCACAGCCCCAATATCTGCGCCAGGTAGCAGCGGAGTTGGCTTCCGTCGGGGCAGATCTGATCATCGGCGGCCATGCCAAATTTGTCCAACCGATTGAGTGGTTCTTTAATGAAAGGGAAGACGGAACAGAAAGAACTACACTGGCTATCTACGCCCAGGGAACCTTTCTTTCAAACCAGCATTATCCAAATAACCCATCTCCTCATGTTGAATATGGTCTTATCCTGGATCTGGATCTTACAAAAAATATGGATAGCGGTGAGGCCTGGATAAGCGGAGTCGATTACGAGATAACCTGGGTACACCGCTTATGGCGCCATCGAATCCTGCCTCTTTCAGCTGTTTTTGCCGGATCCCCTCAAGAATATAATTTAACTGAGAGCAAAGTAGAAGAACTGAAAACCTGGCATCAGCGAACTATTGATAATGCCGAAGCGTACGGTTATTCTGTCGCAAAAGCAAGGGCCCTGGAGATTTCAGAATCTCTTTTTGACAAAGCACACAGCAATTAAAGAATAAAAGGAGTGGAAATACGCTTTGAAGATTGGCTTTTTTACTGATAGTTTTCGTCCTTATACCAGTGGTGTTGTCAGATCGATCGAACTCTTTTCTCGTGAATTCACCGCCCGCGGTCATGAAGTATATATATTTGGCCCGGACTACCCCCTTTTGCACCCACCCAAGGAAGAAGGAGTCTTTCGTTTTATCTCTTTACCGGCGCCGACAATGCCCGATTTTTCTATACCGATACCAATTTCTGTCCGACTGGGTCCGACTATTAAACGGCTCGGCCTTGATGTAATTCATGTTCACTCACCGTTCTTTTTAGGCAGCCTGGGCGCAAGAGCGGCCAGGCGTTACCGGTTGCCTTTGATCTTCACATTTCATACTCTTTATGATCAGTACGTTCATTACTTTCCGATTGCCGAAAAAACCTCTAAAAAGATCGTGCAGACGATCGGACGTGAATTTTGTAACCGCTGTAACATGGTTGTTGCCCCTTCACAGCTTGTTGTCAATTATCTGCAGCGAATTGGCGTCGAAGCGCCAATTGTCAATATTCCCACTGGCATTGACCTTGCAGAATTTAGAGATCTTGATAATAACTGGCTCAAGAAGAACTGTGGGCTAAAAGAGGAAGATAAAGTATTACTGTTTGTCGGGAGGTTGGGTAAGGAAAAGAATGTTGCCTTCCTGATGAAATCATTTAATGCCGTACATCACCAATTTCCATCAACTCGCCTGGTCCTGGTTGGCAAAGGCCCCCAGGAAAACTACCTGCACCAACTCTGCAGACAGCTGGGCCTTGAAAATAAGGTCGTTTTTACGGGCGTACTCTCACGTCAAAAAATCGTTCACTGTTATGCCAGTGCCGACTTATTTGTCTTTCCGTCGGTAACTGAGACTCAGGGCCTGGTGATCGGCGAAGCAAAGGCAGCCGGCCTCCCGGTTGTCGCTATTCGCGCTTTCGGACCGGCAGAAATGGTTGCACACGGCGAGGATGGATTATTAACCGAACCATCCCTCTCGTCTTTCACAGACGCTATAATGCAGTTGCTGCAGAATAAACAGCTTTATGACAGCATGCGTATACAGGCTTTAATAAATGCCCCGCGTATTTCTTCTTCTAATTGTGCTGAAATGATGCTTGAAGTATATCAGGATCTGCTTGATGAGCAAGTATGTGCTTCACGCAAAAGGAATCCTTACCTGAAGAAATTACTAAAACCGAATAAAAGGAGTAACCGCTTATTCTAGGGTGGTTTGCCCAATTATACCCGCTGTATGCTGCTCAAAGGCTTGCTAACATCAAGCAATTTGAGTATAATCTAATAGAGATGCGGGATGGTGTAGCGGTAGCACGGGTGCCTCTGGAGCATCAAGCCTAGGTTCGATCCCTAGTCCCGCAGCCAGTTATTTAAAATCTCCGATCATATAATCACCGGATAGATTCTAGAACAAGGCTAAACGATGATCAACGTAAGCTGCCGCTCTCTCTAACCTTTCAACAGTTCTCTCCCGTCCGAGTAAAGCCATAATCTCAAATAGCCCCGGGCCACCGGTTCGTCCGGTTATAGCCAGGCGGGTTGGAGCGATCAGACTGCCGGCAGATATTTCGAGATTCTCACTCAATGAATGGTATTTCATTTCAGTTGTTTCCATGTCAAAAGGCTCAAGTTTACGCAGCGCTTCAGCCATGGTACGCATCAATTCAGCTGCTCCCTCTTTGGTAAAGTGTTTTTTATCTCCTTTTTCGTCATAATCGTAATTGTCCCGATAAAAGTAAGTTGATACATCAGCCAGTTCGAGCATGGTTTTGGCTCTTTCGCGTACTGTAGCAATAACTTTCTTTAAATAATCACACTCCGGAACAGTAAGCTCGTTGTCGATAAGCCCTTTCTTTTCAAAAAAAGGACGAGCGGCTTCAACCAGTTTGTCAAGGTTATATTCGCGAATGTAATGACTGTTCATCCAGGCTAATTTGTCGGTATCATAGATAGCGGCAGTTTTATTAACTTTCTGCAGGCTGAACTTGCTGACTAGATCCGCCAGTGAAAATAGCTCCTCTTCTCCGCCGGGTGACCAACCAAGCAGGGCCATATAATTGATCAGGGCCTCCGGAAGAAAACCTTCTGTTCGAAATTCTTCAACGGCAGTAGCGCCATGCCTTTTACTCAGCTTGCTGCGGTCGGGAGCGAGGATCATCGGAACGTGAGCAAAACGCGGTAATCTGGAACCCAGCGCTAAAGCACACAGTTGTTGACGCGGTGTATTGGATAGATGTTCTTCAGCGCGAATAATGTCGGTTATCTCCATTTGCAAGTCATCGACAACGCTGGCAAAGTTATACGTTGGTAGGCCGTTAGATTTAATAATGATAAAATCATCGATACCAGAGTTCTCAAAAGAAACCGCTCCCCGGATTTCATCTTTGACTACCGTGACTCCCTGGTCCGGTGTCAGCAGCCTGGTTACCGCTTTCTTCCCGGCCTTAATAAAAATATTTACCTCTTCCAAGGTCAGGTTTCGACAGGTGCCGGGATATAAATAGGTCCGGTTTTCAGTACGGGCCGTTTCACGATCGGTTGCAAGATCTTCGATACTACAATAGCAGTGATAAGCTTTTTTTTCTGAAATCAGTTTTTCAGCTGCACGGTTATACTTATGCAATCTTTTTGACTGGTAATAAGGCCCTTCATCCCAATTCAACCCCAACCAGCGCATCGAGGCAATCAGTTTATCAATATAATCTGAACGCGAGCGTTCAAGATCGGTGTCGTCAATCCGCAGGACAAATGTTCCGCCGACAGATCGCACGTAAAGATAATTAAACAAAGCGGTTCGGGCGCCGCCGATATGAAGTTCCCCGGTGGGACTGGGGGCAAATCGTACTTTGATACCGGACACTAAGACACCGCTCCCCTGTTAACTCAGAATTGACAGCAGAATACCGGCTGCGATCGCCGAACCGATTACTCCAGCTACATTAGGTCCCATAGCGTGCATCAACAGGTAGTTGTTTGGATTCTCTTCTTTACCTACTGTTTGGGATACACGGGCTGCCATCGGTACAGCTGATACTCCGGCTGAACCGATCAGCGGATTGATTTTACCTTTTGTAATTACATAAAGAAGCTTACCCATCAAGACACCGCCTGCCGTTCCGAAAGAGAAGGCAGTTAAACCGAGTAAAATTATCTTGATTGTATCCGGAGTTAAAAAATATGCTGCTGTTGCCTTAGCGCCAACTGTCAACCCCAGGAATATAACGACGATATTATTTAACTCGTTTTGGGCCGCTTTACTTAATCGCTCGGTTACGCCGGTTTCCCGGATTAGATTACCAAACATGAGCATCCCTAATAAAGGCAATGCCGCTGGTAGTAAAAGCCCGGTGAGAACGATGACGATAATCGGGAAAATAATTTTTTCGGTCTTAGAAACGGGTCTAAGCTGCTCCATAACAACCTGGCGTTCTTTTTTACTGGTCAACAGCCGCATGATCGGCGGTTGTATGATTGGTACCAGAGCCATATAAGAGTAAGCGGCAATAGCAATGGAACCGAGCAGTTCTGGTGCAAGACGGTTGGCCAGGAATATGGCTGTCGGTCCATCTGCCCCGCCTATTATACCGATTGCCCCGGATTGCTGCGGTGTAAAACCAAGGAAAAAAGCGCCTATAAAAGTAAGAAAAATACCTATTTGAGCCGCTGCCCCTAGTAACAACGTTACCGGGTTTGCAATCAGCGGTCCAAAATCAGTCATTGCGCCGATACCTAGAAATATCAGGGGTGGATAAATACCCAGTTCAAGGCCAAGCGATAAATAGTAGAGCAAACCGCCAAGTTGACCATCTATTGCAACCTGCATCAGGTTGCCCAGGGGTAAGTTAACCAGGAGGATACCAAAACTAATCGGAACTAAAAGTAGCGGTTCGTATTTTTTTGCGATTCCAAGGTAAAGCAGCACAAAGGCAATTGTAATCATAATTATTTCATTGACATGCAAATTATAAAAACCGGTACCCTGAAAAAATTCTAAAAGCATCTCCAACATCACGGTTCGACCCCTTTCAGATCTGCGGTGGGAGTTCTTTTAATTATGACAGTATGATCAAGGGGTCACCGCTGTTGACCGTATCACCCTTTTTGGCCAATACCTGTGTAACAGTGCCTGCCCGCGGAGATGTCAGTTCGTTTTCCATTTTCATTGCTTCCAAGATCAAGAGAACAGCGCCATCCTTGACTGTATCACCCTCCGTAACCTTAACCTCAATTATTAAACCAGGCATTGGGGCTTTAACATCAAAACTACCCTCTATTGAAGGTGCAGGGGTTTGGCTCGGCAGGTTAGCAGCAGGTATATTTTTCTGAAGCGGTAATTGACCGGAGCTGGTTGCGGCTGCTCGTTCACTTGGTTTATCAGCAGCACCAAATGAATTTTGTTTTAGTTCTTTTGCGATTTCTTCTACCTGAACAGTATAAGGTTGACCATCAACAGTTACTTTAAATGTTTTCACGCTGTTTCTTCCTCCTAATATTTACTAACTCCGATTTGTTTTCAAGCAGCATTTTTCGACCGTTTACCTGCCACTTACTGGCGCTGCCATTACCTGAAGATTGAACCTCAATATTAATTCTGCCTGATCTGATATAGGCATTTTCACCCTGCATATATTGATAAACAGCAGCGGTAATTGCAACAGCTGTACGCCGATTTAAGCCCTCATTAAATATCTCCGAAGAATCAATTCCGGCAGTTGCTTTGTTGGCAGCAGATCTAACGACTGTTCTATTAAAGATAAGATTAAATAACTCGAGTATACCGTAAAGAACAAATAACGTGAGCAAAACCACTGAAAAGCCGATTACGAGGACTTGAGCTGCAAATTCGAATTTATCCATAGCGCTGTTTATCCTCCCCAAAAACATATAATTGATTCTATCACTTTATCCAACTTGTGAAAAGGTGTGGCTTTAACTTAAAATCAACAAACTTTACTGTGGGATCAATTTTTTCATTTGCTGCAGGTAGCAGATTGGAATTGCCTGACGACGGGAATAATTGGTTTTATTATTGCTATCTCCGTGGAAATCTGACCCTCCTGTAATGATCAGTGCGTGCTCTTTCGCCACTTCCTGGTAGTGCTTGATTAAAGAAGGGCTGTGATCAGGATGGAATACCTCAATGCCTTTTAATCCCATTACAAGCAATCTTTCAATAACCTGCTTACCGATATATCCGGGATGGGCGATAACCGGTATAGCCTCTGCTTCGGCCAGTAAACCCATAGCCTGTTTAATTGTAAAAGTCCGGCGGGGCACAAATGCTGGCCGATTCCTCTGCAGGTACAATGAAAAAGCCTGATTCAGGCTGTGCACATACTTCTTTTTTAACATCAGACGCGCCAGATGCATCCTGCCCGGGGCAGCATCGCGAGCTTCGGCAGTCACTTCCTCTGGTTTGATTCTAAAACCATAGCTTTTCAGCTTTTCAACCATGACCTCCATCCGGGCAAACCGTTCTTTCTGTAAATCCTCCAGCATTTCATATAAATGATCTCGCTTTTGTGGATAATAACCAAGGATATGGATATCCACATTATCCTCCACTGCACTTATCTCTACGCCCGGGAGTAATTCAATTCCATACTGATCAGCTGCACAAGCGGCCTCGGGCAGGCCGTTAATGGTATCATGATCGGTTAATCCAATCGCGGCAAGTCCTGCTCCGGCCATTATTTTAACTACTTCGAGTGGGCTGAAAAGACCGTCTGAAGCATTGCTGTGTACATGAAAATCTACCAGTTTAACATTATCCATAGCTGCACCTTTACAGAAAAACACCCTCTCCAGATAAGTATAACCGATCAAGAGGGCGTTTTAAGCTTTTTGTTTTGCTTATATATTTCTTTTAACGTGGTTCGATAATCAGTTTGATAGCCGTTCGTTTTTCACCCTCGATTTCTATATCCGTAAAGGCAGGAATGCAGATTAAATCCATACCACCCGGAGCGACGAAACCACGGGCTATAGCCACCGCTTTCACGGCTTGATTAAGGGCTCCCGCTCCTACTGTTTGAATTTCTGCTTTCCCTCTTTCCCTGAGCACTCCTGCAAGAGCGCCGGCTACGGAATTGGGATTGGATTTTGATGAGACTCTCAAAATGTCCATTGTGGTTTGCCTCCTTTGCGGAATTAACTAATTTATTCGTCTTTAAAAACAATATTCCTGCCAGAATTTTATGAATAATTCGAAATACCAAAACTAGATAATGTCGAAGATCCGTTCAATCGATTCAGCTTTACCGTCTGCCTCATTTATCTCAACAACAACTGCGTTAAAGACCATTCTGCCATCCGATATACTTAGTTTGTGTGGTAGTTGAGTAATAAATCTTTTTAAAGGGCCACTTTTATCGACTCCCAATATAGCATCGTAGAGGCCGACCATACCGATGTCAGTTATGTATGCTGTTTTTTGTGGAAGAATCCTTTGGTCGGCAGTTTGAACATGACTGTGCGTACCGATAACAGCGCTTACCTGGCCATCCAGATACCAACCAAGAGCCTGCTTTTCAGATGTTGCCTCGGCGTGAAAATCAACAATAACGATAGGGGCCTTACTCTTCAGGCTAACCAATTCCCTGTCGGCACTACGAAAAGGACAATCTGCTGGTCTCATAAAAACCCTGCCAATTAAATTTAGAACTGCAATTTTCTTTTTTCCCTTGTTTTTTTCGATAATAATTGAACCTTTCCCGGGAGTTGTTTCTGCAGGATAATTAGCCGGCCTGATCATTCTCGGTTCGCGATCGATAAAATTAAATATATCTTTTTGATCCCAGATATGGTTACCGCCTGTTATTACATCGATACCCATTGCTCTCAGTTCAATAAATACTTTTTCGGTTATTCCGGCGCCGCCTGCAGAATTCTCGCCGTTGGCACAAATAAAATCGAAGTGTTCCTTTTTTTTCAATTCCGGTAGATAATTTTGCAAACACTTCCTGCCTGCTTTACCAACAATGTCTCCGATGAACAAAATGCGCATCTTTGCCGCTCCATTTCTATTGCAGAAGTATAATACAGATCACCGTAAGGGGTAATTTTTATCATACATCCTGCTATGTATCGTTATTGGCTCTCACTGTCGGACTGCACTGAAGTCTATAACAGGTTTCTGTTATTTATCGAATTATTCCTGCCGAATCAAAAAAAGTGCCCATGCAGGGCACTTTTCCGCTTGCTTTATGATTTAATAACATCTTATGTGATATTTTCTATTTGGCGTAATCTACCGCCCGCGTTTCCCTGATCACCGTGACCTTTATCTGTCCGGGATATTCCAGTTCGCTTTCTATTTTTTTAACAATATCTCGCGCCACCTGGATTGCGGAGTAATCATCAATCCGGTCAGGTTTAACCATTATCCTGATTTCACGTCCGGCATGTATAGCGTAAGCTTTTTCTACACCGTCAAATGAGTCGGCAATATTCTCCAACTTCTCTAACCGTTTTATATATGTCTCTAAGCTTTCGCGCCTTGCTCCCGGACGAACAGCCGATATAGCATCGGCTGACTGAATTAAAACCGCCTCCAAAGTATTAAATTCTGTATCACCGTGGTGGGCGGCAATAGCATTAACTATTGCCGGAGTCTCGTTATGCCTTTTGGCAGATTCCGCACCAATTTGGACATGTGAACCTTCAGTTTCATGGTCAATCGCTTTTCCGATATCGTGAAGTAATCCGGCTCGTTTGGCAAATGTAATGTCGAGGCCCAATTCTGCGGCCATAATTCCTGCCAGATGGGCTACTTCGATCGAATGCTGTAAAACATTCTGACCATAACTCGTTCTGAAGCGAAGCTTGCCAAGCAAAATTACCAGTTCAGGATGCAGACCATGAACTCTTGATTCAAAAGCAGCGCGTTCGCCTTCCTCCTTGATCCGCACCTCAACTTCTTTGCGGGTTTTTTCAACTACCTCTTCTATTCTGGCTGGGTGAATTCGCCCATCACTGATCAATTTTTCCAGCGACAGGCGGGCTATCTCACGCCTGATCGGATCAAAACCAGATATGATTACTGCTTCGGGTGTATCATCGATGATCAGATCAATGCCCGTAAGTGTTTCGAGTGCCCTTATATTGCGGCCCTCACGGCCGATAATTCTTCCTTTCATCTCGTCATTGGGCAGGGAAACAACTGATACTGTTGACTCTGTTACATGATCGGCTGCACAACGTTGTATGGCAAGCGTTACAATCTCGCGGGCCTTTTTCTCCCCTTCAGCCTTGGCCTGATTTTCGATATCCTTGACCATGACCTGCATTTCGTGATCTATTTCGTTTCTTACTCGCTGCAGCAATAGTTCTTTTGCCTCTTCCGAGTTCATGCCGGACACTCTTTCCAACTCGACTAGCTGCTGCTGCTGTAATTGATCCAACCTTTCTTTGAAAGCCTTGTTTTCCGCTTCCTTACGTCGAAGGTCTTCCTCTTTATTCTCAATATTATTAATTTTTCGATCGAGGCCTTCTTCTTTTTGAATCAACCGCCGCTCCAGTCGCTGCAGTTCAGAACGTCGCTCTCTGCCTTCTCTATCCAGTTCGTTTCTAAGTCTGAGTGCCTCTTCTTTCGCTTCAAGCTGTTTTTCTCTTTTGATAGCGACCGCTTCACGATTGGCTTCTTCAAGAATTTTTTTGGCTGCAGTTTCAGCAGAAGAGATCTTGGCTTCAGCAATCACTTTACGGATAATAAAGCCGATTCCGGAGCCTACAATCAGGGCAGCAAAGATCAATATTAAGTTTTCTGACATAATGTTCACCTCCGTTTAATATAGTTATTGATTAGCATTAGTTCGTTCAATAAAATAAGCTGTGTCCAGGACACAGCTTAAAGAGAAAGTTCAGGAAAAGGATAGAGCAACCCCTTCACCTATAAGATTATATATTTTTTAATCTATCCGCAGTGCCTTCTGGCACCAAGGGTTCTCTTGTCCGTTATGAACTGAACTATAAATGATTATATAAATCCTCTTTTAATTTTAGCCTGTAAATAATATTATGTCAAGAAGACGCGATCACTCACTTATAATCTTACTAAAGGGGTACCGGCTCACTCACGACGAAATCTTACCGAGGGGTTGTGAAATGGCCATGTCAAAACAAAGTCGTCGTGAGTATTTAAACAATATGCGTCAACGGTACCGGAAAGCAGTTTCACGAACTGAGAAAACAAATATCATTGATGAGGTAGTCACACTATTGGCATACCATCGCAAGCATGCTATTACGGTTTTAAATCAAGCGCCTGTATCGCTT
>JAUWPV010000005.1 GCA_030611385.1 Bacillota bacterium
TTTTCAAAGAACGGTGTTTATATATGCTTTTTGTGCAAGCACTATATTAGCACAGGGCCTATTTACTGTCAAGGTAAAAAGCGGTGTTTTTTGCTTAAATGCTAACTTTCTTGATATTAATATATACTCAAAAGAAATAGATGCCTGGGCGATGTAATATTCTTGATGGATTCGCAGGTGGTAGCAGCAATCAAGGATGGTCATATTGATAAATAACTGAAGGTAATGCACAGGAGGGACATTCCTCTAGAAGAGGTGTGTCCCCTTACTAACGCCCTTATACTCAAAATGATCTTTGTTTGCAATGTAATATCTCAAGTAATGGTAACGCGGGCGAATTTTCTTTTACCAACCTGGATCACCATTTCGCCGAATTGATCCAGTTCAAGATCGCTGGAGCCGACAGTCTCTCCATTGATCTTTACTCCGCTTTGACCAATCAGGCGACGCGCTTCACTTTTACTCGGGGCAAGCCCGACATTAACCAGTACATCAACAATTCCAGTCGGAGCGGCATATGCAAAGGATGGCATCTCGCTTGGCAGTTGACCTCTTTGAAACACTTGCTTAAAGCGTTCTTCGGCATCTTTACCAGTTTGACTACCGTGATAAAGGGTAACTATTTCCCGGGCCAAACGCATTTTTGCATCACGGGGGTGAACTTTTTCATTTTTTATTCCATCGAGAATTGCATTTATCTCAGCCGCAGGTAAAGCCGTAGCCAGGCGATAATATTCCGGCATCAAATGATCGGCAATTGACATAGTTTTACCGTAGATTTCATCAGCCAGCTCGGTAATACCAATGTAGTTACCCAGGCTTTTACTCATTTTCTGTACACCGTCCGTACCGACTAGAATGGGCATGGTAAAAGCAATCTGCGGCTCCTGTCCGTATTCACGTTGCAGGTGACGGCCCATTAAAAGATTGAATTTCTGTTCAGTTGCTCCGAATTCAATATCAGCGTGAATTGCTATCGAGTCATAACCCTGCATCAAAGGGTAGAAAAATTCATGAATGCTGATCGGGATATTTTCCCGGTAGCGTTTCGAGAAATCTTCCCGCTCCATCATCCGCGCCACAGTTAACGTTGAAGCCAGCTTGATAACATCGGCGAAGTTGAGTTTTGCCAGCCACTCGCTGTTGAAAACCGTTTCGGTGCGATCGCGATCAAGGATATGAAAAATCTGTTCCTGGTAGGTACGCGCATTGGCCATAACTTCTTCTTCGGACAACTGTTTGCGCATTTCGGAGCGACCGGTGGGGTCACCGACCCGCCCTGTGAAATCACCCAGAATTACAATAACGTGGTGCCCCAGTTCCTGAAATTGTCTTAACTTATGAAGCACAACGGCATGACCAAGATGCAGATCAGGTGCCGATGGATCGATGCCCAGTTTGCAGCGAAGTGGCCTATTCGTGGCGACGCTTTTCTCTAATTTTTTACGGAATTCTTCATCAATAATTATTTCGGCAGTATTTTCAGCAAGAATTTTATACTGCTCCGCTGCACTTAATAAGCTCATTCAAATATACCCCCATGATTATCAGCAGATAATTTTTTATCCCTGTTATTCTACCATAATTTCGTAATCCAAAAATAATCGTTTTATTTAGGCTTGTCTTTCAGGGGATCTCTACTAGCCGAATACCTTGTACGATCTCGACAGTATAGAAGTAAGGTTTACACCAGTTCATGGCAGTAAAAGCCGCCTCTATTTGCCTGGTAACGGCTGCAACAACATCTCTTTCGAGCAGGACTAGGGCACAGCCGCCAAAGCCGGCGCCAGTCATCCTTGCACCAAGAACGCCGTTAACTGGTACCACCGTATCAACAATTAAATCGAGTTCGGGGCAGCTGACCTCATAAAGATCGCGCAACCCAGCGTGTGATCGTTTCATAAAATAACCGAAAGATAATAGATCTTCACCTTGCAGGGCTGCTGCCGCTTCCTGAACCCGAATATTTTCTTCTACCACAAACCGGCCGCGCCGGTAAAGAATATCGGGAAGATAAGCACAGCATTCTTTCAAGTCATCGAGAGTCACTTCACGGAGAGAGTTAAATTCTTTTTTACTGATAGCAGACAACCTGCGTACTGTTTCCTCGCATTCTTCTCTGCGCCGGTTGTAGACGGAAGAACCCAGTGAACGTTCAACCCGGCTGTCGATAATCAACAAACAATGTTTGCCTAATGATAAAGGTATGTATTTATAGTCAAGACTACGGCAATCAAGAAGCAAAGCATGATTTTTGCGACCCAGGGCTACGGCATATTGATCCATAATGCCACAGCGTACTTTAACGAATTCATTTTCCGCCTGCTGGCAAATCAAGGCCAGCTCTGAAAGCGGAATTTCCAGACCATTAGCTGCAGTTAAAGCTTTCGCGGTGGCAAGCTCAAGTGCTGCTGAAGAACTTAAACCCGATCCTATGGGAAGATTGCTGTGGATAGAAATGTCTGCACCGGAAAGAAGATGTCCGGCTTTTTCAAGAGCCCAGCATACACCTTTAAGGTAATCGATCCATAAAGGATCTCTTATAACCGGCGCTAAAGTGTCCAAAGAAAAAATTTCAGGAACGCCAAGCCCTTCAGCGGTAGCCGTAATGTTACGTCCCTGCTTTGATTCACAGGTTAGCTCCAAAAACAAACCGATGGCTGCCGGTAGAACAAAACCCTGGTTATAATCTGTATGTTCGCCGATCAGATTTACTCTTCCCGGGGCAATGACCTTATATTTCAACTTGTTACTCCTCTACTTATCTATTTTCTCAGTTCAGCACAATATATGATGTATTTCGGAAAACTAAGAGCGCTTTCCTGCTTTAGCGCTTCTGTGCTAAAATAATCAAAGGAATTCAGAAACAGAAATCCGAATGTGATAATAAATATATACTCTAATGGTGTTGAAACAATGCTTACAAAAACAGATTATGGCGATATTTTGGAATTCAAAGCAGCGCGGACAATTATGGGTCGACCGCTCTATTATAATTATTTCTTTTTTGTTGACGGCCTGTTAATCGATACCGGACCACCCCATGTTTCATCCGAAATTATTGCTGCTTTAAAGAAACTGCCCATTGAAAAGGTCGCAATAACACACCAACACGAAGACCACACTGGCAACTGCTACCCGATCCAAAAATACCTGGGTGTACCTGTCTACGCTCACCCCGAAACGATTAAAGTATTGGCTAACCCGCCGGCGGTTCCAGTTTACCGCAAGATCATGTGGGGGAACCTACCTCGCGCAGAAGCTAGCCCTTTGGGAAATACTATTATAACCAGCAGTTACACATTCCAGGTTATTAATACACCGGGCCATTCGGCAGATCATGTCAGCTTTTTTGAGCCTCAAAATAGGTGGCTTTTTTGTGGGGATCTTTATCTTGGGGAAAAGTTGATCGGCTTTATGTTTGGCGAAAATATAGCTGAACACTTACGCAGTCTGCAAAATATAATTTTATTAAAACCGCAAACTTTATTCTGCGGGTTAAAAGGACGATTGGACAATGCCGTCGAACGGCTTACCCGTAAATACAACTTCTGGTGGGATATTGGCTGCAGGGTGAGGGAACTAGACGATGCAAATATTCCACACAAACAAATCCTTAGTAAAGTATTCGGTGGTGAAACTATTTTTTATTACATTTCACAATCGAACTGGGGCCGCCGGTTTATGCTCGATTCGATTATTGATAATATTACTTTTTTTGAAGCAGGCCAAAAAAAAGGATCCCTCGCGGGACCGGATAGTAATAGATAGAGAACCGAGCAAACTAATAAGCCGAGTTCTGTTCTTCCCTAATTTACATAGTAAATTAGGGAAGCAGCAGCCATCTATCTTGGATACCAGTTGCCTGGCATCTCCAGCGACCTAACCCGAGGAGTCGGCGGGCAGCCTCATCCCCCTCCTATTTGGTCTTGCTCCGGGTGGGGTTTACCTAGCAAACCGGTCTCCCGATCCCTGGTGCGCTCTTACCGCACCGTTGCACCCTTACCCGGCACCCAGTGAAAGTAATGACAATTTACATTAATTTCGCTGAGTGCCGGGCGGTACGTTTTCTGTGGCACTAGCCTTAAGGTTACCCTCACTGGGTGTTACCCAGCACCCTGCCCTACGGAGCTCGGACTTTCCTCGAAAAGCACCTTGCGGTATTCTTCCCGCGACTGCCTTGTTTACTCGGTTCCCAACTATTTAACCACTTCAAGTATAACATCCGGCAAAATTAGTGTCAAAAGTGATTATTGTTGATCGAGCACTGCCAGAAAATCCAGAGCTTCTTCCAGATTTGCTATAGGAATCAATTTAATTTTTCGGGCGACACTCTTTGCCTGATCGTAGTTTGCTTCCGGAACCAGGAAATATTCAGCCCCTGCTTTTTCAGCAGCAATAACTTTTTGTACAATCCCGCCGATTCTGCCAACGTTTTCGGCTAAATCAATGGTCCCGGTTCCGGCAATATTCTTTCCGGCAGTTAAGTCTTCAGGTAAATACTGGTTCATTATTTCCAGTGTAAACATTAATCCTGCCGATGGTCCACTAATTCTGCCGGTGTCCATAGTTATGTCGATTGGAATAACCGGTTCCCAGGGCAGAGTTTTAATAAATATGCCCAGAAAAGGCATATCTTCATCGTCAGGGCTGGGCCCGGTTGAAATAGAAAATTCCATTTCCTGATCGGCGCGGACTATGGTCAAGGTTACTTTTTCGCCTACAAGGCGATCCTGAACTACCAGGGGTATTTCAGTAGCCAAAATAACCGGGGTGCTGTCGACACGGATAATTTTGTCGCCTTTTTCTAAAACCTCGCCGGCCGGCGCATTATCCAGGAAGCCAACCACTTCTACCCCTTCACTGACTATATCAATCTCGTAACCAACTCGTCTTAGGGCAACAACCTGGGCCAAATACCGACTTTCGATCATGTTTTCAATCAGTAGCTGCCTGTACTCATTTTCATCCATACCCTGGGGAATAATTTTAGCCAGGGGGTTTATTTCCATGTAAGGATGAAAATAGCCATAAACTGCTGTAAAGGGGCTGGCTTTCTGCTGGGAAACTGTAACCAGAAAAAAAGAACCCTGGTCGTCTTGATCAGCATTCTCTACGATCACTAACTCGCGCAGATCAATGGCCTTGCTCGGCTTGATAATATAATAATCTAAGCGTATAAAAAACCCGGGCACAAGTAAAATAGAGATTATTATTGCTGCTTTTATAAACTTATTAGTCCTCAAAACCAAGCCTTCTTTCAACTCTGGAACATCTAGAAGGTAATCCCTCCCGGTCAAAGCATATTTTATTAGAGATTGATCTACCGGGCATTGAAAATCATGACCACTCCGAGGATAATAACCAACAACCCACCAAACCGGAGAACCATTAAATAGAGTCTGTTTGGTGGCACGCCAGGCAGTTTACGCCCAACGCGTAAATGCCAGAATAACTGCGGAAAAATAAGCGAAACCAAGCCTGCTATAATAATAAATACACCAAAAAACAACAGACTGCCGGCGTTAACTGGCACAGAACTGTCGGAAGTTAAAAACAGAAGGTTAAAAAATAATTGATTTATAATAAACATAGATCAGCGGTAACCTCACAATTTGATTTATTTTTATTCTGCCACATAAAGGATTATCGGAAATACGCTCACTTAAATTCAGAAACAATCATATTATGCACTTCCGGAGGAACGAGACTCGTGATATCGCCCCCCAGGGCAGCAATCTCCTTAACAATGCTGGAACTGAGATAAGAATATTTACTATTAGTCATCATAAACAGAGTTTCAATCGCCGGGTTCAATTTTTGGTTAACCAAAGCCATCTGGAATTCAAATTCGAAATCAGATATAGCGCGAAGCCCCTTGATAATAATATTTACCTTTTGCTGCTGTGCATAGTCGATCAGCAAACCCTTGTAATAGTCAACTTCTACATTTATATAAGGTCCCGTGATCAGTTTCAGCATTTTAATTCTTTTTTCTACATCAAAGGTTGCCACTTTTCGGGGATTCTCCAAAACGGTAACTGTAAGATGGCTCATAATTTTGCTTGATCTGATGATAATATCGAGATGACCTTTGGTTACCGGATCAAAACTACCCGGATAGATTGCCTTGGTCAAAACTGTCCCTCCTTTTGTTTTCGATAATGCGGAAACGATCTACGTTTATTTCGCTACTTATATGCTATACCCTGCAATCTCCCCCGCATAATGACAATTTAAATAATTCTTGTTTGAAAGGCTTTGATGTGCTACAATGTTACGCGTGACAGTACAGGTGCAGGGAGGTTATGATAATGGCTAAAGTTTGTGTGGTCTGCAGCAAAAGTAAAACCACTGGTTTTAAAATCAGTCACTCCAATATTAAGACCAAAAGAAAATGGCATCCAAATATGCAAAAAATAAAAATCTTACTGAATGGATCCCCCCGGAGGGTTAATGTCTGTACACGCTGTATAAAATCAGGCAAGATTGAAAGAACGATCTGATTCACATACTACATTTATTCGCTACAACCAGAAGGGAGCAAGCAATCAAGCCGCTCCCTTCTTCTATTTATGTAATGTTAATCAATTACAATTCATTAGTTACGGTCGAGGAAATATTTCTTGTATGCATAGACTTCATCGGCAATTTCCCGTTTCGGTATGAAGGTGTTGATCGGTTCAAAGCGGGTTAGCAAGCGAAGACCGGAGTAAGCTTTCGACGCCGCTTCACCCTCAAGAGTGCCGGCAATTACTTCTCTGGCCCATGCTTCCATCTTCGGAATCATATCGTTGATACAGCACTGGGTCATCTTCATGGCCATTATTGAGTTTTCACTTTCACCCTGCACCAGCATTTTTTTCGCCCTGAGCAGACCGCTCTCGGCAGCGAATACTTCCATGGCCATATCGGCCAGACGGCAGAGGATTTCCTGTTCATTAGTTAGATCCTGGCCAAATTTCTGGGCGGCATTGCCGGCTGCCAACAGGAAGAGAGTCTTCATGTTATTCAGGTAAAATTCTTCCCGTGCCGGACTTTCTGCAGGAATTTCCGCTTCTTTAAGTTTGCCCAGTGTGGCGCCGAGACCCATCACCGCTTCCATAAAAGGCACTTCATTTTTCATTGCTTTGCGCAGCAGAGTGCCAGGAATGAGCATCCGGTTTACTTCGTTAGTCCCTTCAAAAATACGGTTGATGCGGCTGTCTCGGTAAGAACGCTCAGCCGGATATTCCTGACCGTATCCATAACCGCCAAAAATCTGCAAGCCCTCATCGGCAATGTAGCCCATCGCTTCAGAGCAGTAAACCTTCGAGATTGAACACTCAATAGCATACTCTTGAATAGCTTGGACAATATCAGAAGTTGCCGCACCGGATGCCTTTACCTCTGCCAGTTTCTCCTCAATCATTCCGCCGATACGGTAAACCAGACTTTCCATCAGATAAACCAGAATGGCCATATTGGCGATCTTATTCTTGATAATATTAAACTGAGCAATCGGTTGTTTAAACTGCACTCTTTGCAGGGCATACTCGGAAGCAAATTCGATAACTCGCTTGCCACCGCCGACACAACCTGCACCCAACTTGAAGCGTCCGATATTCAGAATGTTAAAGGCTACCTGGTGTCCTTTACCCTCTTCCCAGAGCATATTCTCAACCGGCACCTTCGCGTTTTCAAAAATTACACTGCAGGTTGAAGAACCTTTTATCCCCATTTTTTTCTCTTCTGGATCAATTGAAACACCTTCAGTGTCAGCATCAACGATAAAGGAAGTAAACCGCTCACCGTCGATTTTAGCGTAAGTAACAATCACGTCGGCCCAGGCAGCATTGGTAATATACTGTTTGGCGCCGTTTAGAATATAGTATTTACCGTCATCGGACAGAACTGCTTTTGTCTTACAGTTCAGAGCGTCGGATCCGGCCTCCGGTTCGGTCAGGGCATAGGCGGCAATTTTTTCAGCGGTGGCCAGCCCGGGAAGGTATTTTTTCTTTTGCTCCTCAGTGCCGAAGTAAACGATCGGCAGGGTGCCAATGCCAGTATGTGCGCCGAATGCCGTCGCAAATGAACCGCCACAAATTGAGGCATTCTCAGTAATGAGCATAGTTGAGATTTTATCGGCTTCTTCCCCTCCGAATTCCTCAGGAATATCACTGCCGATCAGACCAAGTTCAGCAGCCTTACGCAGCAGGCCAATGGTAACACCTTCGGCCTTATCCTCAATCTCATCAATTTTTGGTTCAACCTGGTTCTTCATGAAATCATAACTGGTTTTTTTGATCATAAGGTGTAAATCGTCAAAATCTTCCGGTGTGAAAACAGTGTTTTCATCTACGGTGCCTAATAAAAACGCACCGCCTTTAATTAATTCACTCATAAACATATCACCCCTTATTGAAATAGTCAGGCAACATAATACTTTTAATAGTTAATAGTTTCGCTAGGTAAATTTCTTTACCTGCTTTGTGAATTAATTAACTTACCCCAAGTGTCCATTTAAAATTCCGCTTCGACAGAATAATTCAGCAATTGATTGTCGAGCGTAGTTATGTTAACTTGATGTTTTTATCCTTTCGAAGTTTAAGTGGCTTGCTTTGCAATCTCCGATATGTTAAGATTCGGCTAATCGGCCGAAGTGGCGGAATTGGCAGACGCACACGACTCAAAATCGTGCGGGCTTTGCTCATGTGGGTTCAAGTCCCACCTTCGGCACCACTGATTTAAAAGGCTTTTTGGGTCTTGACATATATCTTAAAATCGTAAAACGGACCGATTTAATGCAATTTTAATGCAGTTTTTCTCCGTTAATGCCCCAACAGTCTAATTTTACGAAAAATACGTTTTTGCTGCCAGTTCTACAAGAAGTGATAAATACCGTTGAAAAAACAAAACCAACATAAGACGCTAAAAAGCGTTATAAAAAAGACTTTCTACTCCGTCGATAATAGCGTTGATAATAGTACAGGTAGATAGAAACAAATTATATATTTTTAAAGGGGTTAAATCTAATGTGTAGTAAAGAAAATGTTTTTGCTAAAATTACAAAAAATATGAGCAATTTAATAATCCCCCAGATTGATATGCCTAAAATGGATATTGATCCAGGGATATATGATGATATGGCGCAAACAAACCAAGAAAAAATGGATTTACAAAAACAGATTGCAAAGGGAATAGGATCAATTTCTGATAACCAGCCGATCATTGCTAATGCTCTAATAGAAATGACTCAGGAAGCCCAAAAAGAATCAACATATCAAAGAAAGGTTAACTGGACACTAATATTACTTTCGGCCGCTTCGTTTATTATTGGACTTATAGGCGTTCTTATAGCAATTGGATTTTTTAAATAAACTTTATATTCTTCCATGAGACTAATTACTCCCTATTTTGTCAGGCTGTCACCTTCAATATTTTACAACAACCTCCCTTGTTCCATTTCTCCACTCTTACCTTTCCGCTCAGCTTTCTTAAAAGTAACCTCCGGGGCTACTCGCGGATATTCTAGTTGCTTACCATTTAATATTTCTTCAATGGTTAAGATCTGCATTTTGGGATACAGTTTGCCTGGGAGTAATTCCGGCTCATAAAAACCGGCTGCTGCAGCTTCTTCTTTCATTGGCTTAGTAGGTTCTTGTAAAGTTATAAAAGCACCTATAGCGGCCTTATCCCTGTCTAATACACCTTTCAAATCTCTAATCTGGCTTACAGTAACATGGCCACCTTTGACAGAAATAATTATGGCTTTTGCTTTACCACTGGTATCATCAATAAAATATACATAGCCATCAATACCTTTATCGGCACCTTTTTTCTTGTCCTGGGCCGGCCTTGCTGCTACCTTACCCAGGGCCCACCATTCAAATTGGTATTTATCTTGTTCAGCCAGGGCCTTTGCTCCATGCAAATCTTTGGGATCTCCTAAAACCTCATAAGTGCTTAAGTCAGGGCCGAAGGTATCTTCCAGCCTATGCTTCATTAAGGTTACTGCCAGGTTGGTTATGTCTATACCGATCCATTTACGGTTTAACCTTTCAGCTACCGCTATAGTTGTTCCGCAGCCGCAGAAAGGGTCCATTACAATATCGCCTTCGTTGCTGGAGGCTTTAATAATACGTTCAAGCAATGCTTCCGGTTTTTGGGTAGGATAGCCTAATAATTCACGAGATTGATTGTGGATCTTACTGATATCAGTCCAAATATCTTGAATAGGAGCACCTTTATAATCAGTTTCATAGCGTTTTAATCTTGGGACACCGCCCTTTTTCTTAGGCCAGTGAAGACGGCCTTCTCTATCATGCTTTTTTAGTGTTTCTTCTGGACACCTCCAAAGTGTTCGCACCCCTTTATATTCATAATCATAACCCCCACCTGACAAGCCAAGAGCTGAAAGGCTTATTCTTTGATAGCGTTCCTTACGTTGTTCGTCATATTGATCGAAAAAAGTTTCAATATATTCTCTATCAGGTTTTTGTAGTGTTTTATTCCATAATTTCTTGTTACTTTTACCGTAAAAAAGAATTGTGTCGTGAATAGCTCCATAACGATTAGAATCGCCATGCCCAAAGGCGCGCCGCCAAATAATTTCATTACAGAAATTTTTATGCCCAAAAATAGCGTCCATAAGTAGTTTTAAATAGTGGCTCGCTGTCGGATCACAATGCAAATAAATACTCCCTATTTGCTTCAATACCCTGTGCATCTCCACTAACCGGATCGCCATCATTACCAGGTAAGCCATCATATCGTTTGTTCCGAGAAAACTTCTCATAGCCTGAATAAGATCGGCCAGCTTTTTGGGGCCCTGGGTTACTAACTCATGGTAGGCTTGTTCTGATTCCTGGCCCCACTGCCAGGTATCTTCAAAAGCTGTTATTTGTGCTCCTGATTCGGTTCCGTTCTTCTCCTGGAATAGCACGTTATAGGTGGCTTTAGAGTTAAAAGGCGGGTCTAAGTAAATTAGATCAACACTTTCGTCAGGTATTTGCTCCCGCATGATGTCAAGGTTATCCCCGAAATAGAGTTTGTTTTTCCAGTCGCTATTCATGCTTCACCCCCTGCGATGTTATTGCCCCCAGAGCGCTTTTCTTACTGATTCACTTATCACATCTTTAAGAACATCTTTAAAAAATCCCGCGGCCTGTTCTCCTGCTTTTATCATTAATTTTTTAAACCTGGTAATTGCAAGTTGTGTCCGTGGTGTTTCAGCAACTAAATCATCTATTGAATTAGATAAAGCTGCTTTTTCTGTATCCGATAGATTTTCAATTTCTAAAGCTAATTCTTTTGCGGCCTTTATTTTTTCTTCTGTCCAAGGGTAAGCTTTCCCACATTTTATGCAGAATAACGGCCTCTTATACTCTGCTCCTGGAATAACTAATACTGCATCGTTGTGATCCGGCACGTAATCACCTTTTATAAAGCTTGAACATTTTAAGCATTTGGTGATTGTTTCAGCCCCACATTTTTCGCAAAAAGATTGATTCTCTTCTGGGAAAGTGTTGCACATATCATTTACAACATGCCCATTTAAACATATTTGCGCCGTATCGTATCTGCCCAAATCAATCACTCCTTCTTACGGGGCTTTAGGATCGTCAGAGCGAAGCATCGTTTCCAATCCAACTATTTTATATTCACCCTTTTTTATATAATTTACATTATGTCCATTGTCAGTTTTAAGTGATTTTAACCCTTCAATTTCTGCATTTGGATCGCTCAGAGTCCCTACATCAAGTATTTCTGTGAACATGTTTATCTTATAAACAACTCCGTCTTTATCAACAGCTTCAAAACTCCCTGTATATCTAATTTCTTTTGCCAACAATAAAACCCCCCTTATTTTGTTTATGATAATAGTAATTTAAGTAAACATCGGCCGCAAATAATATGAACACTTCTCCTATGTTGCCTACTAATCTTATCTGATGAACCATGATTTTATTATTTGTCTTATTCCATTTTCGAAAACAAAGAAAAATAACATTATAATCCAATAGATGACTTGTAGTATTTTTTTAGTTGGATCGTGCTGAAAATTTAGGTGTTCCATTATTTTTTTTGGTAAAAACACAATCAACTCTAACCAATAGAGCGGATTGACACTTTCAAGCGTTCGTGCCTTATAGTAGCCGATTGCTACATTGAACATATGTGTTGTTACAGCAACAACATCTGCTCTAACTGAGAAAATGTTTTCCATAATAGAAAAAGTGCCTTTTCTAACAAAAGCCCCACCATACCCACTTGCTACATCTTCTACGTATGGTAAACGACTATCTGTTATTTCTGCACCTTTTAGCAATGAAATTATACTTGATTGATCTTGGACATACTTCCATGTATCTTCTTCTGATTTGTTTGCTACAGCTTTAACATAATCTTCATACTTTTTTAGGTATCTACTTATTTGATAGAATTTTGAAGCGTTCAATACCAATTTTAAAAAAATTATAATGCCTAAGATTATCAAGGATTGCGAAACGATAAGCTATCACTCACTTTCACAAAACTAATTCCTCTTCCTTATCGTTATCATAAATTCTACGCAACCAAATAAACTCCTTTTTATAGTCTATTATTTTCAAATTTTGCTGTCTTTTATCTTTTTATTATCCATTAAACCGTTGAGGCTTGTTGCTGCTGCTTCCTGCATACCCTGGGTTAAGTGGCTGTAAAGGTCCAACGTCATCGAGATCGAAGAGTGTCCTAACCTTTCCTGAACAACCTTCGGATGAATACCACGAGCCAGCAATAATGAAGCGTGAGTATGTCTCAAATCGTGCAGCCGCACTTTCGGCAGATTAGCTCTCTTTAAATGCCGCTGAAAGCGCTTTGTAAATTCGCTGGGGTCCAGGTAGGTTCCATCTTCGCGGGCAAATACCAGGTTCTGATCCAGATATACTGCACTATTAAGCCATCGTTTTTCCTTCTCCTGGCTGGTTTTATGGGCTTTCAGTTCTCTGATTGCATCATCTGAGAGAGATACTGCTCGCTTGCTGCTTTTGCTTTTGGTTGTTTCCTCAAGAACGAGCTGCTTTTTCAAAGGGATTAGCTGCCTCCTGACAGTAACAACGCCCTGATCAAGGTTAACACAATCCCAGCAAAGCCCCAGTAGCTCACCACGCCGCAGCCCGGTTGTCGCTGCCAGCACGTATGCAGCAAAGAGTCGATCCTCTTTTGCTTCTCCCAGAAAGATAAGCAATTCCTCTTCAGTCAGTGGCCGCATCTGCTTACTTTTTATTGTAGGCGGTTCCGTCGCATCGGCCATATTCCGGGGCAGCAGCCCTTCTTTAACTGCCTGCTGCAGCGCTTGCCTGATCACCGCATGCAGGTACCTAACCATTCTTGTTGATAGGCCTCCTTTTCCGTCGCTTCTGCCATCTTTAAGCTTCTGGTTATAAAACTCCTGCAGCTGGTTTGCCTGTATCTTTGCCATGAGCAAACCACCTAAAGCGGGCTTTATATGAACATTTATAAGGGTTTCGTAACTCTCAAAAGTATGAGTTTTTAGCTTCCCTTTTTTGTATTCAAATAACCACTTATCAAGCCATTCCCCGAAAGTGCAAGTTGAAGGCTCAATATATACACCATCCTTTAGATCATGCAAAACATCCTGCATTTTTTCGACGGCTTCTTTTCTGGTTTTCCCATAAAACGTGCGCCGCTTTGCTTTGCCAGTTTTCGGATCAAAGCCTGTAGTAGCCTGAGCCATCCACGTTCCTTCTTTCGGAAGTTCAGCCCCGCAAACACGACAAAGGATCAGGTTTTCGTTATTGCTGGAAGAAGTTATTTTCTTGCAAGCTCTGCAGGTTTTTCTCTTGACAACACTTCCCTCTTTATTTCCTCTCCTTTTGCCCATTACATAACGCCTCCTAAAAATTGCTTATCAGATTATCAAGCTTACTTTCCGCTTCCTCCGCAGTGGTTAGAAACTGTTCTTTTCCTTCAATTTCCGGCGGTGACTCAGCTGTTGCCGGGAACTGCACTGCCTGTTCAGCCCTGCTTAATCCACGCCGCAGGGCCTGCCTGACAAAGAAAGAGAGTTCACCTTCACCGATTGCATGAAAATAACAGATCAGATCATCGTCGCGCTGCTCTTTGAGCCGGAAAGTAATTCTCATTACTTATCACCCCAGGACCGGGCTGCCAACTTCAGATAACCACCGACATTAGCAAATACCGGCTTTGGAGCTAATTCTGCCTGATTGTCAAAGGCATGATTCAGATAATTAAAGAGCAGTTGACCACCGCCACCTGTAACGATAACCCGATCAAGCTGCCACCGGTCAGGCCATAAGGTTTTTACTTTGGAAATAATCTGCCCTGCTACCCTTGAGAAAGCTTGCTGCTTGTGCTGCTCGATAGAGACAACCTTACCGCTGACCTTGATTTTCCCGGTTGAGACAACTTTTTCTAAAATCTCAGGCGGGGCTTCAATATCCAGGGTTCGGTCCAGCTCTTCTGAAAGCTCATTAAAAGCATTGAACAGCCCTAAAGGATAACTAGCACTCTTCCGATCAATAAACTCCAATGAATCTGCACGGGCCAGGTCTGCTGTATAATAGCCAACGTCAATGATTCCAACGTTCTCCCCGGCCAGCTCCGGCCTTGACAGTTCGCCTGCTTCATCAAGTAACAGGTTGAACAGTGTCCCCAAGGGCTGCGGAATAACTTTAACCTCATGGACATTGATCACGTGATTCTTAATCAGTTTACCGCTCAGGTCCAACAGGTCAAAGTAATGAGTTTGCTTTAACTCTGAGAGATAGCGCTCTTTTAAATTAGAATAATGAGAGACCGGCAGCCCGGCAACCAGGCTGACCTGCTCAGGGGTTTGCTCAACCAAGAGCGAAAGAGCAGCCAGAGTAAGCAGCTTTGCTTCTTCCGATACTGCCCGCTCCCGGTCGATTGTGTTCTGAGCTATGCCCTGTCGCCCGGCAGCACTACCAACAAAATAGCGCCGCCCATTGTGAGCTATTGCCAGCATAGAAGTCGGATCCCCGTTCCCTTCCATTCCCGTTGTAAATCTTACTTCCCGGAAGTTAGCAACCAGCGAAGGGAAACTTATAGAACGATCTGTACTCAAAGCTTTAGTTCTTCCAAACCCTGCGTCAACAGCAATCTTTAACATCGAATCACTCCTTTAATTTGTTTGTCTGCTTGTGTCAGACAAACTAGAGTAAAAATTAATGCTCAGGTCCCCGTTTAACTGCTACCAGACCGCAGCCTTCTCTTCTATCTGCCTTGTAGTGTTATGTGTAACTATATATTACTACTTATTCATGTATAAGTCAATACTTGAATTGCTGTTTGTTCCTATATGGTGACATCAACTGCTGTTTATGGTATTCTTTAAACAAAACAAGATAATGAGAAATAGGGAGCTGACTTAAACATGCAAGAATTCTTTACACCTCAGGAAATTGCTAAAACATTAAAAGTTCCTCGGAAAACTGTTTACTTTTGGCTTCAGCAGGGTAAGCTTAAAGGTGTCAAAGCAGGTGACTTATGGCGCATCTCCCAAACTGCTCTTGACGATTTTTTGCAAAACCCCCATGAAGACAAAGAAAATTAACTCTCTCCTTCACAATTCTTCGGGCAACTGCGGACCTTCCCACAAGATAGCTTGTCATGCGGGCACTTTTAAAGCCTTATTCCATGGGCTTTATAAGTGTTAAATGCAAATGTAATGCAGTTTAACGAAAGAAGCTCCCCTGCCGGTTCATTGCTATCCGTCATAATTAATCAAAAGGCTGCTGCCGGGATGCAGTTTCCGACAACACTTCCGAATCCCATGTCGATCCCGGCTCCGGTCCAATTGGTTTTATTTTCGCCAGCAGCCTAGCGGTGCTAAACCTTGCAGAATTAACTTCTGATTCTAACTCACTAACATCAGCAAGCTGATTCTCCAACTTTTTCAAGCGCTCTGGCTTCAGTGCAAAACTAAGCCGCTTTGCAATGTCTTGAAGTTCCGCTTTAATCAAGCCTTGGTTCTCGGGAGATATGGCGCCTTTTACCTCCTTCTCTTTCTCTACTTCCCAGGGATTCAAACCACCCTGGCCACTAAGTCTGTTATGCAACTCTTCATATAGAGAAAATTTCAATGCTGGAAGGATCGCCCTGGCTGCCTCAAGGCGAATAACGCTGCCGCCTTCTTTAATCAGACTGCCAATTTCTCTTAAAAATTGCACCGGTCCAACAGCGATCAACTCGGCCTCTAACTCTTCCCGCATACTTTCGACCTGAGCACGGTGAGCGGAATCGACCTTCGTATCATCTGCGATCTTTTTTGCCTGAGTGATTTGCCGGTTTATCAGATCGCTGTAATCGTGAATTTCGGCTTGCCCTTGCTGGTGAAGATCTTCGACCTTTGCTTTCATTGCCTCGAACATCTCAATTTGTTGTCGCCGCTTACCCCCGGCAACAAGGTCCTGGTTTTTCAAAATTTCTTCCCGCTTGTCCTGGTACTCGGGATAAACGGCTTCAATCTCAGCAACAACTTTAACCACTTTTTCTCTCAGCTTCTCAATCATTATGAATCCAACCCCTTTTTGTTATTTTGAAATCAGTTTAAAACCCCTTCGGTTTCGTGCCAATCGCCCGGCTTCCCGGCTGACGTCGTGCCGCAAACCAGCAGGCGATCGCTGTGGCAAACAATAAATCATCATGGTCAGTTGTTCGCCAATGCTCATAACTATCGTGCCCGGTGACCGAGTTCAACTTGATCCGAAAATTCAACAGTTCATCGCGCAGCGTCCCGGCGTGCTCCAATTCAGCAACAACTTTAAGGCGCTCGGTTTCAAATAGTGCTAATAGAGAAAAAACTAAATCCCTTTTTGGCACGGTTAAAAACTTCCCGGACCTGCCAACTGTATTACCCCCGGTGAAGTAAACCCCGATCGGCTTTAACCCGGCACCTGTGAACATGTCAAATATCCCGGCGCCAACGCCGGTGGCATCGATCACCAGAACCGACCGGCCTTTAAACTGTTTTCGGTTCAGCAGCGCCGATGTCCGGTCAACAACTGCTGTGTAGCTGGTTCCCAGGGCAAAGCGCTCTAAATGTCCCAGGTGGTATATTGTCGTCGCCGGGTTCTGTGCCGGTGGCCTGTAACCCTTGAGATACTTGAGATCAGGCAGCTTTTTATCAATTCTCTCAATGATTGACAAGGCGCTATGATCCTGTTGCTGCCCTAAATCTAAACCGAAAAAATACTGATTGACCACTTTTAAAGCCCCCTAATAAACGGTTTTATTTCAGTTGTAAAAGCCCTGGTCACGACATCATAATTGAAAACGTTATCGGCAGTTTCCGTAAACCGGCAGCAGTATTCCGATTCATAAAACAGGGCAGGCATCGCCTGGCGTTCTTCAGATAAAAACGCCGGGCTGATCCGTGGACACTCTGAAGCAGGGACCTCGATCTGCTGCCAGGAGCTGCCGCCACTGGTCCAGGCCTCGAAAAAATGGCCACGCTTCCCCCAGGGTGTGCTCATGAGAATTTGAGTGCCACCGGAGACGGCCAGCATCGGCCTGGTGGCAAGGTATAGCTCATCTGGCACCCTTGCACTTTCATCCTCAATCAGCAGATCAACGCTGCTGAAGCCTCGGATCGTCGCTTCTCGTCCCGGAAGGGAAACGATCCGGCTGCCGTTATTAAGAATCATCGACAATTTATTATCCTCCAGCATCTTTGGCCGGTCCTCCAGCCGGGCCAGCGCCTCCCGGACCTTCAAAAACAACTCCCCTGATTGCCTGTAGGAAGGACTAACCAACAGAATTAAACTTCCGGGCCAGTATAGCGCCCTATGCAAGGCCTTGATTGCTGCCGTGGTCGATTTACCGCTTTGCCGTGAACAGTTGAGCAGCAGGCGCTTGCGGGTGGATCGCAGGGCCTCCACCTGCCACTGGTCAGCGGCGAATCCGACCGCCTCCTTGGCAAAAAACGCAGGATCCGCAGCCCTTTTTAAATCGTTAATGAACTCGATCATCCGTCGATCTCCCCGTCCTGATCCCAGGCTTCGGAGAGTGCCAGCAGGGCCGCAGGATATGGTTCAAGCGCTTTAATGATCGTGGTCCTGATCTCGATCCATCCCGGCGCAAACGTGATGCTGACAGCGCCCTCCTGTTGTAATTCACCAGCCACCTTGCCTAATAACTCCAAACAACCGCGGGCCTCCCGGATTCCGTGCAAGGCCGTCCGCAAATCGCCAACTGCTTCAGCTTGGTTTAAAAGACTCCACGCCTTAATTCGTAACTGTTCAACCTGGGCCAGCAGTGTATCAGCAGCAGCGATCTCCCCGGCCTCCCGGGCCTGGCATAAGGCTACCGGCAAGTGATCTGTTTTGTGCCTGCGGATCGCTGTTTCGGAGAGTGAAAATTGCGCCGCTATTCGCCGGTTCGATTCGCCGTTAATGATCGCCGTGTTTATTGCCTCAAGTTGTTCACTTTTACAAATACTGCAGCGACCCGCCAAAATATGCACCACCTTCGCTTTTTCCCGGACAGCGTTCCCTATTTTTTGGTTCACGTGCTGTGGGTTTATCCAACTGCAGCAGCATGCGCTTAATCTCGGGCCGGGGCCAGTCGATCCAGCCCCAGTAGATCCCGGGTCCGTGAATCTGCTTCAACGTTGTGATCTGCTTTGGCCTCGGAAAACTTAAGAAAAGATCTAATTCTTTTTCACTGACCGGGCCGTATTTTTTAAAAATAGCCACTTTGATCACTCCTTCCGCTTTATATTTGCCGTAAATCGCCCCCTTGTTGTTCAAAATTATATTTTTTAGGTTTTACCCATTTAATGGTATAAACTCCGAATAGCCTGCCATTAAAACAAATACTGTTCTTTTGCGATCAGCTGCGATCACCTTTTTTCGGGTTCCCATAAAGTATTCTTGTAATAGCCTCACGCGAGAAGTTTATGGAAAAGCCGAAAAAGCTGATCGCAGCTGATCGCATTTTACGATTCCCCTTCAAAAACCCGCGCTTGCATATCTTCATTTAAGCTGATTTTCCCCCAGGTTCTTATATTTTTATGGCCGACGGAAAAGCTCTCGAAATTTTTTGCTATTAACTTTTTGCTGAGTAAATCTTTTGACATGCGAAAGTTCGGCCGGATCCCTTCGTCGCTACAATAAAGCTGATAGCCCTTATAAAGATCGCTTTTAGCAACCTGCTGATCGTTTCTCAAGAAGCAGCAGCTCAACAAAAATTCTTTTATGATATCCGATTCCTCTCGGTAATCAGACGTCAAAGCCACAACAGCGCGCGGCGCTATTAGCCCTTCGGCCAGGTATAGCAAGCATCCGCTCACCAGCCAGGCGAAAACCGCGGCTCTTTCACTTTCACATAACCGGGCCTTGACTGCCGGGTCCCTTTTTTCCTCCGGGATCACTTCAGCAAAAGGTATTTGAACAAGGCGCCGCCATAGTGCCGCTTCGGGGCCGCTCACCCTGGGCCGGTTGTTTGCTGCTAACCAGAGTTTGAATTGCGGCTTGAATTCGAAGCTTTCTGCGTAGAGATAACGCGCTGCCACCGTGTCGCCGCCGGTTAACTGGTTCACCAGGGATTCGGCCAACTTCTTCCCGTCCGCTACTTCGACGCTGAGAACAAACCGCTTTCCGGCCAGCCGTGCAATATCATTACGGGCCGCACCGGTTATTCTTTCACGCTGCAGGAAACTTTCAAAATCGGCAGTAGCAGCATAGTCCCCGAGACACGCTTCGACAGCTGAAAGCAGAGTCGTTTTTCCCGTAGCTGGCGGGCCAAAAGGAAAAAATAATTTCTCCAGGCTTGCGTCTCCAGTTATTGAATAACCTAAAGCCTTCTGCACATAGCGCCGGACCTCGGGATCCGGTAAAACGTCGCCTAGGAAAGAATTAAAGAGATCAGCTTGCGCTTCCGGGTCGTATTCAACGGGGCAGATCTTCGTGATAAAATCGCTTCTTTTGTGCGGCTGCAATTCTCCAGTTTGTAGGTTAAGAGTGCCGTTTTCACAATTTAACAACCAGGGATCTCGATCGAGATCTTCGATGTAGATCGGGATTTCAATTTCGGATTCAGCAAGGCTGATCATCGCCCGGATCTTGCCTTCGCTCTCGGAGCGGATTGCATGTCTTGCGATCGCTTTTCGATCGTTATCATCAAGAGAGGCTTCCGCTTCGCCGTAAATACTGCGGACCGTTTCCTTTGCCTGCCGGACCGCGGCACCGTCTCGATCGGTCTCCCACCGTTTGCCATTCCAACAAAACCACTTTTTACGCTCCGTTAAAAAGCGAATGTTTCCGGCTGCCTGTTTTACAAAACGCCGGGCGTTTCCGAGATCCGTTTCATGCTCTGCAGTCGGCGCAAGATCTTCCGCTTCCCATTCTGGGGATTCCTCAATTAGCAGCAGCAGCGCTTCTTTCGTGCCGCCCGTCTCGAGCCAATCAGAAAAATCCCCTTTAGCGGGCAAGTTCGGAAGTTCGATCACCTTAACCGAATCGGCCGTGCCTCTCAGGTTTTCTGCGACCTGGGCCGCGTGCTTTTTCCCCTGGGGATCATTGTCCGGAAGGATCGCCACCGTCGCGCCTTTTAGGTGTTCGGAAAGTTCAGCTTTCCATTTTCCAGCCCCGCCGCTGTTGGTCGTCGCCACTATAAAAAACTTTTGGCGTGCTGCATCTGCGTCTTTCTCACCCTCGGTAATCAGGATCAACTCACCGGCCAGGATCGCCGCGTTCACTTCCGGGAGGCGGTAAATTAAAGGTTCCACCCCGTGGAGGTTCCACCTATAGCCGCCCTTGCCGTCAGGCTGCCGCTGCAGGAAACCCTTATTTCGATCGCGGCAAACCTGATATTTCAACCGCCCCTGTTTGTCAACGTAATTATAAATAGCAATAATCTCGGCGGGCTGTTTGCCTTCATTGTTCAAATAAAGATCCTTGTTTTGAAGCCCGGCTCCCTGCAGCCACTCTTCCGGCGTGCATCCAGCGTGGCAGTGCCCCAAAATTTTATTGCCGCCAGGGGATAGACTGAAAGATAAACTGGGTTTCTGATCGCCGCGCGCGTGATTTCCCCCGGGGCAGCTGACATTGTAGCCATCCCCGGCCCGGATGAGATTTTCAAACTTCTTTTCCGTCAGCCATCGTTCCAACGCGTTCAAACTTTCACCGCCTTCAGTTTTCAAAGCTTTTTGTTTCCAACCAGGAGAGCAAGGCTAAAACCGGGATTATTATACGATTTCCGATTTTAATTTGTGGGAAATTCTGCGTTTTAACTAAGCCATAAGCCTTTGTCGCGTTTATGCCCAGGAGCTTTGCAAGATCGGGCACGTTGATTGCCAGTCGAAAACCATTTTCCTTTTTGAGCAATTCTTCAAAGAGTTTTTCCATTGCTGCCCGTGCAATTGATTCGAGATTATCCACCACACCCAGCCCCCCCCCCACTTGCTTTTATATGTTACTTCAAGTATACTTGTTGCAGTTAAGCCCATTTTATCTGCAAGGTGGTGTTTGAGATAAACCGCTTCTTGACGGAAAAGGAGCTTATAGAGTTAGCTGCTAAGGAAACCGGCTTCAACTTCAATCGTTTGGATGACGACTTTAAGGATTTTTTGCTTGGGCAAATTGGTTATTTTGATTATGACGAAACAGGGGGTTTCCCTCGGGACAAGGTCCCGGCCTTTGTAACGGCATTGAAAGAGAAAGCTGAAAAAGCTAAACAGAATATAAGCGCTCTCTTTAGTGAGCAAGTAGTAACTAAATCCCGCACTGAAGCACCAAAAAGGGTTAATAAAACTCCAACCTTTGAAAGCAAAGATTCACTTTTAATGGAATGGGAATTAAGGTCTATATTAACTGCTCAGAGAGTTGAAACCCTGGAATTCAAAACAGAAGCTAACGAGTCTTTTAACCTGTCAAGTTGGAGAGTTGAACATTTAGACAGTGAGCAGGCTTTAAGCGAAGAAGAAGCTATAACCTGGTTAGAAGAACAGGAACGAAAGCAGAGCGCTTCCTCTAATCGGTTTAGTTGGCTCCAGGTTGATATAAATACAGACAGCAAGTCATGCAAAATGATAAAGGTTTATGCAAAAGAAAGCCAGCTCCGCGATTTATCAAGGTTGGTTAATAAGATTGTGGATAAAACAGAGTGGAGGGAAAGCGAAGCCGTGCGGTTTATCCTCCTGGGGCATATCCCTTTTATTCAACCGATAGAAGTTAGCGCTTCTAGGTCTATTCCATCAAGAAGGACATATATCATCTTGAAAGTTGATCGAAGTGTTCAGCCGCAAGAGGTAGCCGCATATTACAAAAAAGCGGTTCAAGAGTTCTCGGCGAATAGAGCTAAAGCCAACAGTATAGAAGAAATACTTGAGCAGGGTAAAAATAAAATGCAAAGGGATAAAGATTTGCCCAGGTTCAAAAAACTCATAAAGGAAACACCCGACAAAACTTCTGTTGAGCGTGTAGCTATCTGGAATAAAGAATACCCTGGTGATCAGATCACGAAGTATAGATTTGAAAAGATGGGTAAAGAGTATATGCAGATTATGGAGCCGACGAAAAGCAGATCCAGAAGTTTAGACGAAAAAACCTTAAGGCTGGCACGGTTTGTTTTAACTACGCCTGACGAAACAGGGGCTGAAAGAATGAAGGAATGGAATAGTAAATATTTGAATGATAAAATCTCTAACCCAAATGCCTTTTGTGTCGCTCTTCACCGTGTAAAAGAAAAGTTTTCGGTTTCTATTATTTAGCCCAGGGCAGGGAAACTTTACTGCAGTTAGTACTGCAATTGATACTGTAAGACGGATTCAAAAGCCTCGGAACGGGTTAAAAGGTAAGGGAATAACTGTAAGCAAAAAGCCCGGATAGTCCATATTTCTCGGGCTTTTTCGTGTTATACTATATCAGATTAATCCGGATTAAAAGCAAGAGCTGAGACTCAAAATCGTGCGGGCTTTGCTCATGTGGGTTCAAGTCCCACCTTCGGCACCAGCATTAAAAGAAGCACGGTTCACCGTGCTTCTTTTATGAAATACAATCCTCGCAGGGTACAATCCTTTTTCAGGAAAGCAAATAATTTGTCTGTTTTTTTAAGCTATTGTGGTGTTTTTTTATCTATGCTATGCTTACGGCATTAATTACACAGCACTTACCCTTAAAGTAAAATCAACAGTCGCAGGTGAAGAATATGCCATGGTATGCTGCCTTATCAGGCTCAGTTGTCGTTATTCTGATCGGAATCTATAAAAAATATAATATCGGTCTGACCATGATCATGGGTTCTGTCGCCCTCGGCTTGTTAATTGGACTGCCTCCCCTCGTTTTTCTACAGGTTATCGGCAGCGGTCTATGGAACAGCGTTACGATCATGCTTGTTATCAGCATATTGCTACTTGGTATCTTAGGTTACGTACTTAAGGCAACCGGCGCCCTAGAACAAATTATCCTCAACCTGCAGGGCATTGTCTCCGATATACGCATTATAACCGTGGCTATGCCCGCCCTGATTAGCATGCTGGCAGTGCCCGGAGGCGCCATCCTGTCGGCCCCGCTTTGTGCCGAAGCGGGCAGCAAACTAAAACTACCTCCAGACCGGCAAGCAGTAATCAACATCTGGTTCCGGCATGTACTCTATTTTATGCTGCCGCTTTTCCCCAGCCTGATCCTCGCTTCTCAGCTCTCTGGAATAGCGATCGGTCGCCTTGTACTCCACAATCTACCACTGACGGTTATCGGGATCACCGTTGGCTTTTTCTACCTGTTCAGAGGATACCGGTCTGAAAACAGAGGTTTCTCATTTTCAGCAAACAAAGTCCCGCTACTGCTGAAAAGCATCCTCCCCCTGCTCTTAATTCTCGTCCTGGTTGTTGCTACCGACCTTTATTTCCCATACGCCCTGCTATCCGGAATTGTTTTAGCCCTGCTCAATTACCTGCCAAAAGAACTGCGGATCGCTGAGTTTGTACACAGAATCAGAACGATGATCCTGCCTGGAATCAAGATACCGGTGGCTCTGGTTATCGCCGGGATCATGATTTACAAGGAAATGCTCACCCGTACAGAGGTAATTATCGATCTGACCAACCTTTTTATAGGTTTAGGTATACCGGTGATCATACTGATAGCGATCATTCCGTTCCTGGTGGGGATGCTGACCGGGGACAATTCGGCGAGTGTCGCGGTAATTTTCCCGATGTTTATGCCCCTTTTACCGGAAGGCGGCGCTGTTTATACCGCCTACCTGGCTTACCTTTATGCCAGTTCAACCGCCGGACATATTATCTCCCCTGCTCATCCCTGCTTTTCCCTGACGAAAGAGTTCTTTGTTGTTGAAATTAAGAATATAATCGCGCCCCTCCTACCGCTGCTGGCAGTAGTTATGGCAGCGGGTTTTTTGATCACACTTCTTTTCGGGTTTCATTAAACTTAATAAACCAAAGCTGAAAGAAGCGGGCCATCTGGGCCACGCTTCTTTTTTAAACTCCAGCCTTAATTGATATCGCTTTACTCGAGCAATTTAAGCTCTTTGGCCAGGTACTGTTTGCGACAGAGGTTGCGTTGCAGTTTGCCTGAGCTGGTTTTCGGCAGTGTCCCAGGCTGAACTAATATAATATCGCGGGGCGGAAACCCGACTATCCCGACAACCTGATCACGAATCGCCTTCCTGATTTCTGCATAATCATCTGTACGCGCCTCAGCAACAACAATGATCGTTTCCTTTCGTTTGCTGCCCTCTACACCGAAAGCAATTACATTACCGGCCCTGACTCCGTCAACTGTTCCGACAGATCGTTCAATATCCTCCGGGTAAATATTGCGGCCGGCGATAATTATAACATCTTTGATTCTCCCACAGAGGATCAATTCGGGCTCTCCTCCATCCGGCCTTTCGACAAAATAGGCCAAATCGCCGGTCCTTAACCATCCGTCATGAAAGAGGGTTTCATTGAGATCCGGCCGCTTGTAATAACCGGCCGTTACAGATGTACCTCTTATTTCAAGTTCGCCGACTTCACGTAACCCTCTAAATGCATCTGTTTGTAGATCGTATATGCGCATTTCCAGACCGGGAATCGGTGTGCCGAGTAATGGAAAACGACGGGTTCCGGCATCGCCGGGGTCAGCAGGTCTGGCCACTCTTTCGGTTTCAAGAGCGTTGCGATCAACAGCATCGGTGAGCATCCCCCTGAATGGCGGTGGAAAATTACCACCTACAGATAGCTCGGCCATTCCAAATGCACAAAAAACCGCCTCGGCTTTAAAACCATGTGGTTCGGCGGCGGCAATAAGTGTTTCGACTACATCTGGATCAACAGGCTCGGCACCGTTAAGAGCCAACCGCATCCGGGAGAGATCGAGAATTTCCCCGGTATCGGTCATACGGCGAAAAGCACGGGTCGCTAATACCCATGAAAAATTCGGACCTGATGTTACAGTTGCCCTGTAGTTGTGCATCCAGCGCAGCCAATCGGCTGGCTTGGAGAGAAAATCCTGTGGTGCAGCGAGAACCAGTGAACTACCAACTGTCATTGGCACAATAATCAACCCAATCAATCCCATATCGTGGTAAAGAGGCAGCCAGGAAACAAAGGTATCTTCTGGCACTATTTGTGCAGCAGTAACCATTCCACTAACATTAGCCTCGAGGATGCGATATGGCAGCATAACCCCTTTTGGATCAGAGGTAGAACCGGATGTAAATTGCAGTATAGCCAGGCGCTCGGGATCGTCGGGGCATTCTTTATAATCAGAAGCTGTCGGGCGATCCACTCCCGGTTCCAGTTCGTTTAAGAGCAGCATTGGGGGATCCCCCGGCTTGGTTTCATAAAAAGCGGCCAGGTCGGGATCGAGCAGAAGCAGGCTGATGTCACCGTGCAGCATCAGTGAGCGCGTTTGATTGGCAAATTCTTCTACTGAACCAAAGCGCATCGGTATCGGCAGCATGCTTACACTTGCCCCAACCAACCAGACAGCCTGAATAGCGGTTACCAGGTTACGGGTGGTCGGTCCAAGCAGGGCAACATGATCTCCGGGATTGACACCTTTAGCTTGCAGAATAGCAGCTACAGCCATAGCATCCCGGTGTAGTTCTCCCCAGGTCAGGGTTAGATGCTCTTTTTTTGCATTGCCCGCTGCGGAGCCGACAAAGGTTATTGTATTGTTTCCTGCAGCAACTTTACGAATTCGCGTAATCAGTGGCTCAATTTTAATCGCATCAGCCGGAGTGCTGATGATAAGCGGCATTTGCTGGTTGGATTCTGTTTGATTATGAGTAATCATCGCTTACCTCCTGAAGTAACTACTTATAATGACATCTGGTAGATGCGGTATTTTTTGTAGAGCTTTCCGCCGGCTTTCTGGGCATCGATGTTCATACGGCTGTTAAATTCATGAACGGTAGATCCTTCACCGTAAGTATAACCCAATCGGCGGGCGTTGATCATAGTATAGTAGTAGAGGGCGGCTGAAACACCCTTTCGGCGACCCGGTGGTGTGACAAATAGGGCAAACATTCGTGTTCCGGTTATTTTTCGTTTGTACCATAGATACTTAAAAATGCCAACTGGAAAAAGCCGACCGTTTAAATGAGTTAATACCTGGTTATAGTCAGGCAAGGCGACCGCAAAACCTAAACAATCTCCATCATTGTTTTCGATAAAGAGAACCAGGTCCGGAATAGCCAACTGCTTCAATTTGGCAACCTCAGCAGATATTTCTTCCTCGCTTGGCGGAATCATATCCGGCCAGTCTGGCATAGATTGATCGAGAACCTGCTTCATAACGATCATTTCACGGTGAAGGTTTTTCAGATCGAGCATGCGCACCTTAAAGCCGTAGCGTTTTTGGGCCAGAGCCACTCCCCGGCACAATCTTTCCAGGGGTTCTTGACTTAGATCGTAATAATAGGCAAAGCGATCAAATTGCTTGCGAAATCCGTAACGCTCTAAATAATCGGCATAATATGGTGGATTATATGAGTTCAATAAAACAGGGGGAGAATCAAATCCTTCGATCAAAAGGCCCCGGTAATCATCACCATTACTCGGTGACTGCGGTCCGGTTACCAGATCGGCTCCCTGGCTTTTGAGCCATTTTAAACCTGTATCAACAAGAGCTTCCGTGACCGGGTAGTGGTCGATACTTTCATAAAGAGTGATATAGCTAAGGTTCTGCTGTTTGGCTTCATTCAGCCGACAGTCCATACCGACACCGAGACGCCCTACCGGAATACCTCTGTTATAGGCTACAAAGAAACAATTTGGACCTAAACGTAAAAGGGCATTTTTATCAGGATCAAGTGTGTTATACATATCCATAAGCAGAGGAGGAATCCAGTTTGGATCATTCTGATAGATCATCCAGGGCAGTTCAATAAAATACCTCCGATCTCGCCTGGTTTGAACAACTTTAATTTCAATATTATCGCTCAAGGCTGCACTTCCCCTTAAATAGATATTTTATTCCGTACAAAATCTTATTTCACACAGATGAGTTAAAATCCTTTGTGGGTGGTAAATAATAGTGGAACAAAAATACAGAGGGCGCCCTGAAATAAATCAAGGGCGCCCTTTTAATAACATCAGAACAATCCACTATTCATTCTTTACTGCTGGTAAGGCTTCGCCTTTTTAGCCAGGTAATCAAGCAGGAATGGATTCAACACCTTAATATAGGTCCCTTTCATGCCAAGCGAACGTGATTCAATAACTCCGGCGCTTTCAAATTTGCGCAGGGCGTTGACAATAACAGAACGGGTTATCCCCAACTGGTCGGCTATTTTACTGGCTACAAGCAAACCTTCAACTCCGCCAAGTTCTTCAAAGATATGTTCGACAGCCTCCAGTTCTGAATAAGAAAGGGTTGCCACTGCAAGCTGAACTACCGCCTTATTGCGGGCAGCTTCTTCGACTTTATCCTGTCTTGATCTCAATATTTCCATACCAACTACTGTTGCGCCGGTTTCAGCCAAAATGAGGTCCTCTGCGTCAAACAGTTCATTAAAACGAGCCAACAATAGAGAGCCAATGCGCTCCCCACCACCGAGGATTGGAATGACAGTGGTGATCTTGTTAGCAAAGAGACATCTCTCTGCATCCATAAAAACACAATCATTCGTTTTTTGGCGCAAGTTAACCCGGGATTCATCTTCTCTCAGTAAAAATTCATTGTACTTCTCAGGGAATAACCCTTTTTCTAAAACATTGTTAACCATTAATTCACATTCAAATTCATCAACCAAAGACCAACCCAGAATCATACCTTGCTGATCTGCAATGTAGACATTGGCATGTATAACATTTTTAAGGACTTCAGATACTTCCTTAAAATCAACATGCAGCCCGGCAGTTTTTTGGAGAATCTTGTTAATACGACGAGTCTTCTCAAGCAAGGGAGAAGAAATCACGTCTTTCACCAACCTTTCATCATTATGAATTTTACAAGATATACTTACTTAAATCTTTATTTTTTACCACTTTTTGCAGCTTGCTTTGAACATATTCCCGATCAACAATTATCTCTTTTGATACTTCTTGATTGGGTAAATCGAAGGATAAATCTTCGAGCACTTTTTCCATGATCGTGTGCAATCGTCGGGCTCCAATATTTTCCATCTCCTGATTCAGATAACAAGCTGTACTGGCGATTTCTTCAATCGCGTCACGCTTAAATGTCAATTTCACCCCTTCCGTCTCCAACAGCGCTTTGTACTGTTTTATTAAAGCATTGCTTGGCTCGGTAAGGATCTTTTTGAAGTCTTCTTCGGTCAGACTGTTCAATTCAACCCTTATTGGGAATCTACCCTGCAGCTCTGGGATTAAATCGGAGGGCTTTGTCATATGGAATGCTCCTGCTGCGATAAATAAAATATGATCAGTTTTAACCGGACCGTATTTGGTGACAACCGTAGATCCTTCCACTATCGGCAGTATATCTCGCTGGACTCCTTCTCTGGAAATATCGGGACCGGATCCATGATAATCTTTACCGGCAATTTTGTCAATTTCGTCTAGAAAAATAATTCCTAACTGTTCCGATCTTTTGAGAGCTTCACTAGTAACGGCATCCATGTCAATTAACCGTTGTGCCTCTTCCTGTTCCAGGGCTTTTCTTGCTTCAGCCACAGTGACTCTTCTTTTTTTCGTTTTAGGCGGAACGATGTTTCCGAGAACTTCCTGTAGGTTAATACCCATTTCTTCCATACCCTGTCCGGAAAAAAGCTCAATCATCGGTGATTTACGCTCTTCAACCTCGATCTCGACCATTTGATCTTCAAGTTCTTCATTCAGCAAGCGCTCTTTAATTCGTTTTTGCTCTTCCCGGGCCCTCTGCATTCTTTCTATAGTAACCGTATCTTCAACAGGGCTCTCTTCCTGGACAGGAGTGGTCTGAAAGAGAAAACCGAGCGGGTTGGTTGAACGCCTTTTTTTATGCGGAAGCGGAGCAATAACATTAACAAGCCTGTCATTGGCATTTTGAGTCGCTTTATCCTGAACAACCAGCATCCGTTCATTCCGAACAATTCTGACTGCAGTTTCAACCAGATCCCGAATCATTGATTCAACGTCACGCCCGACATAGCCCACTTCGGTAAATTTTGTGGCTTCGACCTTAACAAAAGGAGCTTTGACCAAACGGGCCAGCCGTCTGGCTATTTCGGTTTTGCCGACTCCGGTTGGTCCGATCATAATAATATTCTTAGGCATGATCTCTTCCTGCAAGTTATCCGGGAGTTGTTTGCGGCGATACCTGTTTCTCAAAGCTACCGCCACACATCGTTTTGCATCTTCCTGGCCGATGATAAAACGGTTTAGCTCTTTTACTATTTCTACTGGTGTAAGTTCTTCAGTTGACATATGTGATTACTCAACCCTTCTAAAGTTCTTCAATAATGATCTTGTCATTGGTATAGATACAAATTTCCGATACTATCTTTAGCGCTTCACCGGCAATTTCCCCCGGCGTTAGAGCGGTATTGCGTAGAAGGGCTCTTGCTGCCGCCAGGGCATAAGGCGCACCTGAACCGACAGCAGCAATGCTATCATCAGGTTCAATAACCTCACCCGTTCCCGAAATCATCAATAGAGCATCGCTACTTGCTGCAATCAACAAGGCTTCCAGCCTCCGAAGAACCCGATCAGTACGCCAGTCCTTGGCCAGTTCAACGGCAGCCCTCTGTAAATTCCCCTGGTAGCTTTCAAGCTTTCCTTCAAACCTTTCACAAAGTGTCAGTGAATCAGCCACTGCTCCGGCAAAACCTGCTATAACCTTGCCTTCATAGAGCCTGCGAACCTTTCTGGCACTATGTTTTATGATTATATTGTTGCCGAAAGTTACCTGACCGTCTCCGGCCACCGCTACTTTATCGCCAATTTTTACCGCCAGTATGGTTGTACCCTGAAACATAGATCAACCGCCTTTTTCGGATCAGTTTCGCAGAAAAGCCATCCTGTAAACCGCGTTTAGCCTTTCCTTGGTCACATGCGTATAGATCTGTGTAGTCGAAATGCTGACATGTCCCAACAGTTCCTGGACTACCCTTAAATCTGCACCTCCCTCCAACAGGTGAGTGGCAAAAGAATGCCGGAGAGAATGCGGCGAAATCCCTTCTTTACAGGAAACCTGAACAATATATTTATGAAAAATATAGCGCACACCGCGATCGCTCAGAGGGTTACCCCACCTGTTTAGAAAAAGCTCATCATACGACCGGTCATTTTTATTCAGAGCAGCCAAAACAGGGCGAACACTTTCGATATATTCTTTGATCAGGGCTACAGCAATTGTGCCCAAAGGCACTATACGTTCTTTTCTGCCTTTACCATATAATTTAACCAGTCTTTCTTCGAGCTGTAAGGAATCAATTTTCAGGTTCACCAGTTCGCTGACTCTTGATCCGGAAGCGTAGATAAATTCAAGCATAGTCCGATCCCGGAAACCAAGAGTTTTATTAGTATCTGGCGCCTCCAGCAAAGCAACCACTTCGTGATAGTAGAGGAACCGGGGCAGCGGTTTTCCCTGTTTCGGACGGGCAACGGTAGACCACTTTCCACCGTTGATCAGACCTTCTTTTTGTAAATAAAATAAAAAAGAACGCGTCGCAGATAATTTACGCGCAACTGAACGGCGATTATAGCCCTGATCTTTCAGCCAGGCAAGAAAGCGGCGGAGGGTTAGATGATTAACCTCTTGAAAGCCGACCTCATCATTACACTCCAATCCGATGAACTGTAAGATGTCATTCCGGTATGCTTGCAGGGTAAGCGGCGATGCGTTTTTTTCATACAAAAGATAGGTCAGAAAACGTTCGAGCCATTCTAAAACTAGCACAGCGCAACACCCTTATCATCCTAACATAACTATTCAACGGACGCAAGCAAATAGTAAGGTTTTTAAAAAAAATTCAAGCTATTCAAATTCAAACAGCGCTAGCTCTCTGCAGTCGCTGTTTCATCAATGAGCGGCTTTTCATCACCACAGTCTTTATTGGTACATTGGGCTATACTTTTTCCGCCCTTTCGTTTTTCAGTCATCAGTGAACCACACTGCGGACACTTCGTTCGCAAGGGTTTATTCCAGAGCGAGAAATCACATTCGGGATAATTATTGCAGCCGTAAAAAATGCGGCCTTTCTTACTGCGTCTTTCGACGATCAATCCGCCATCACGGGGGCAGGTAACTCCTGTATCTTTAATAATCTTTTTAGTGAACCGGCATTCCGGATAAGCCGGACAGGCCAGAAAACGGCCAAAACGACCATGTTTATAAATCAGCTGCTTCCCACAGTTAGGACAGACTTCGTCACTTAATTCCGGGGCGACTTCTACCTTCTCAATCTTTTGCTCGGCAACAGCCAATCGTTCTTTAAAATAACCGTTATAAAAATCTTTTATGACTTTCCGCCACTCCTGTTTGCCTTCTTCTATTTCATCGAGCTGTTGTTCCAGCTTTACGGTAAAGTCAACATCGATCACTTCCGGAAAATAGCTGATCATCAGCTCAACAACAACAAAACCGAGTTCGGTCGGCATAAAAGCCTTGTTCTCCTTAACCACATAACCTCGGCTCTGGATAGTTTCGATTATCGGGCTGTAGGTGCTGGGCCGGCCAATTCCTTTTTCTTCGAGAGTCTTGATCAAAGATGCTTCGTTATACCGGGAAGGCGGCTGGGTAAAATGTTGGTCCGGCAAAAGTTCCAGCAGGGTAAGGTCTTGTCCCTCCGTCATTTCCGGTAATACAGTTTCTTTTTCTGGCTCCTCACTTTTATAAAGGATCAGAAAACCGGGAAAACGTAAAGTTGACCCGGTAGCTTTAAAGGTGTAATCGCCTGCCTTGATATTAACCCTGACCTGATCGAAAACAGCAGGGTTCATCTGGCTGGCTATAAAACGATCCCAGATCAATTTATACAAACGGTTCTGATCACGACTTAAGTACTGCTTTATTAGTGCCGATTCACGCTGAACAGATGTCGGTCTGATCGCCTCATGCGCTTCCTGTGCCCCTTTTCGTGATTTATAAAAGGGCGGTTTTTCAGGGATATAACTGGCACCATATTTGTCTGAAATAAGCACCCGGGCTTCTTCCTGGGCCTGAGTTGATACGTTGACTGAATCTGTGCGGATATAAGTCAGCAGGCCGACTGTTTCACCGGAACCAATATTGATTCCCTCGTAAAGCTGTTGAGCAATGCTCATAGTTTTACGGCTGGTAAACCCAAGTTTTGACGAAGCATCCTGCTGTAGACTACTGGTTGTGAATGGTGGCAAAGGACTCCGTTTTCGCTGGCTGCGGATTATTGTATCAACAATAAATTTTTCGTTCTTAACAGCATTAACAATTTCTCCGGCCTGAGAACTGTTTTTCAGTTCGATCTTATTCAACTTATAACGATCGAGAGCAGCTTTAAACCGCCCTTTTGAGTTCTGATCTTCAAGATGAGCATCAAGAGTCCAATATTCCTCAGGATTAAAATTCCTGATCTCCACTTCGCGATCGCAGATCAAGCGAACAGCGACTGACTGCACCCGACCGGCACTGAGTCCACTACGAATCTTTCGCCAGAGCAAAGGGCTTATTTGATAGCCAACCAGGCGATCTAAAATACGACGGGCTTGCTGAGCATCAACCCTGTTACAATCAATCAGTCGTGGATTTTCAAAAGCCTCTTTTACCGCTTTTTTGGTAATTTCATTAAATTCAACCCGGCAGGGCTCTTCCAGATTAATCTTTAAAGCCTGACCTATATGCCTGCAAATTGCTTCGCCCTCGCGATCAGGGTCAGCGGCAAGGAAAATCCGATCTGCCTTTTTAGCAATTTCTTTGAGTTCTTTTAATATTTTACCCTTACCGCGAATTGTAATATAACTTGGTGTAAAATCATTCTCGATATCGATGCCAATTTTACTGCGCGGCAGATCAATCAAATGACCCTGGGAAGCTATAATTTTATAATTTTTACCTAAAAATTTGCTAATAGTTCGCGCTTTGGTCGGTGATTCAACAATAACCAAATTCATTTGATTAACTCTCCTCCGGGTCTGGAAAACTCTACGGAAGGTATTTTATCACACTTGTCAAGTCCGGCAAAAATATTTTCCCGGCGTCTGGCGAATACACTGTTTCAATTCCAGTGGCAAAAGGAGCACGCTGGTCTCAGCGGCGCTGATACCGCTAAGCTGAATAATAGTGTCAATATGCATCGGTTGATAGGGTATTAGGGCCAGAAGTATTTTTTCCCGATCGGATAAATCGGCGCCAGCCATCCCCAGGGTCAGCTGCATGCCGGTTGAGGAATTCAGGTTGAGTTCTTCAAGAATATCGGCGGCAGATTCAACCAGGCAAGCCCCTTCTTTTAACAAACGGTGTGAGCCACGGCTGTAGGGGCTACCCACATTACCGGGAACAGCAAAAACTTCCCGATTCTGTTCGAGCGCATAACTGGCGGTGATCAAGGCACCACTTTTAGCCGTTGCCTCAACAACAACTGTTCCTAAAGACAAACCGCTGATAATACGGTTTCGCTGAGGAAAATGAATGGGTAGCGGTTCTGTACCGATCGGGAATTCGCTGAGAACGACTCCTGCAGCAATAATCTGTTCCATTAAATCTGCATTGGCCGGAGGGTAACATTGATCGACACCACAACCGAGAACAGCTGCCGTATAGCCACTGTTTTCAAGAGAACCCCGGTGAGCGGCAGAATCGATGCCGAGAGCCATCCCGCTAACCACAGTTATTCCGGCCATCGACAGTTCACCAGCCAACCGGTGAGCAACCTCACGACCGTAAAACGTACAACGACGGCTGCCAACAATAGCGACCGCCGGTTGATTGATCTTTTTCAAACTGCCACGGTAATAGAGAATCGGCGGTGGGTAATGCAACTGCTTGAGCAGAGAAGGATATTCCAGGTCATCGGGAGTAATACAGTCAACTTTGTGTTCTTTCAGGAGATCCCAGGCATTGTTAGGATCTATTTTCAGGCGTTCCTTCTCAAGACGATCAGCATGTCCCAACAGGTCAAGCACTGATACAAGATCTTTGGCAGAAACTTCCCAGGCTGCCTCGGCCGAACCGAAATGCTTTAGCAATGTATCAATACGTTTCGGCCCCAAAAAAGTAATTAAATTTAAGGCATTCAAATAGAGGATCTCGTTTTGCTGGTCCTTTTTCATCAGTTAATTAACTCCTTGTGCCCTTTAATTGCTCCAGAACAATTTTTGTTTCTTCTAACTCTGGAAGGTTACGATAGAGCAAACCGTATTCAAGGCTGTCAACCAGAGCGATCCAGCTGGCTTCGATAATGTTTGGAGAAACCCCGACAGTTCCCCAGCTTGTATGATCATCGCGTGATTCAATCAACACCCTTACCTGGGCACCGGTTCCATCGACTCCATCAATAACCCGCACCTTGAAATCAATAAGCTTAATTTTTTTCAATGCCGGGTAAATACCCTCCAACGCTTTACGTAAAGCATTATCGAGAGCGTTTACAGGACCGTTCCCTTCTGCGGCAGTATGAACCTGAATATCTCCGACCTGCACCTTGATCGTCGCTTCGGAGTAAAGTTGACCATTCTCTCTCTTTTCGATAATCAACCTGAACCCTTCGAGTTTAAAGAGAGGCTGGTAAAACTTTCATCATTTTAAGGACCAGCAGTTCAAATGAGCCCTCGGCACCTTCAAATTGGTAGCCATAGTGTTCCAGCTCTTTGATCCGCTGTAAAACCGCTGCTGTTTCGGTGCGGCCTTTATCGAGCTTGAAATTATTATGATTGGTTTTTAATATGATATTGCTGCGGCCGGCCAATTCGGAAACAAGAATCCGCCGCTGATTACCGATCTGTTCGGGTTCAGCATGTTCATAAGTAGCCGGTTTTTTACTGACGGCATCAACATGAATACCACCTTTATGAGCAAAGCTGTAAAATCCGACATAGGGCTGATGATCGGCAGGAGCAATATTGGCCTGTTCAGCAATAAAGCGGGAAAGCTTGGTCAACCCCCGCAGCTGCTCCGGCGTAACCACCGGGAAGCCCATTTTAAGCTGCAGGTTAGGAATGATCGTGCAAAGGTTGGCGTTACCACAGCGTTCACCATAACCGTTGATTGTTCCCTGAACCTGGGTAATGCCCTCACGCACCGCCAATAGAGAATTAGCCGTAGCCATGCCTGAATCGTCGTGGGCGTGAATACCCAGAGGTATCTTGATTCTATCTTTAACTACCGCTAAAATAGCGATCAGCTCCCAGGGCATTAATCCGCCGTTTGTATCACATAGCACGATCAGATCGGCTCCGCCTGCTGCTGCTGCCTCAATTGTGGCAAGGGCATAATCTGGATTAGCCTTGTAGCCATCAAAATAGTGTTCGGCATCAAAAAATACTTCATGACCAAGGGCTTTGAGATATTCAATACTCTCTTTAATCATGGCAAGGTTTTCTGCCAAGGTGGTTTCCAAAGCATCGTGGACATGAAAATCCCAACTTTTCCCAAATAAGGTGACCGTTTTTGTTCCTGCTTCGACAAGGGCACGGATATTTTTATCTTCGGTGACAGCAATCCCGGGCCGGCGGGTGCTGCTGAAAGCACACAACCGGGCATTTTTTAATTTAACTTTTGAAGCTCTCCGGAAAAATTCAATATCCTTGGGATTAGATCCAGGCCATCCTCCTTCGATACAGCTGATTCCGAATTCATCGAGTTTCCCAACGATCTTTAACTTATCGGCTACCGAGAGAGATACTCCTTCGCGCTGTGACCCGTCCCTTAAGGTCGTGTCATATATATCTATCTTATTCATTTTTGCCCTCCCGCCTGACCGGTACATAAATTAATTGGTATTATACGATAATTTTTTACCAGGTGTCCAATAAATTTGCAGCGGACGGAACTCAGAATCCGTCGTCTAAATTACATAGCTGGTAGCACTCAGGGGGAAGCTCTCGGAGGAAAAGTGACGGCCCTTCAGAAATTGCGCCGTAATTGCGATAATCTTCCCGGTAGGTAAGCAGATAAAGGTAACGGCGCGCCCGGGTGACAGCCACATAAAAAAGGCGGCGCTCTTCGGCAAGACTGCTGCTGTCGACGCGTTGGCCGGGAAAGTGACCCTGGTTCATACCGATAATGAAAACAGCTTCCCATTCCTTGCCTTTAGCGCTATGGATAGTGGACAAAGTAAGCTGTCCGCCGGAGGGATCTATAATAGAGTTGGCATCAGCAAATACAGATTCTTCGAGCACCAGCGATTCTAAAAAAGAGGCCAGCGAATCAAAACGTTCGGCATAGATCATTAGTCTTTCGATACCGCGAAGCCGATCATCATATTGATCCGGGTAATTCTGATTGAGGATACAATTATAATTTTCATCCATAACCGCAGCAAGCAACTGCGGTACATGCTCATGACCCATTTTATAAACACCATCAAGAGTGTGGATCAGCGCTTCCCAACCGGTTTTCCCTCTCGATGGGGCCTCTCTGCCCTCCAGGGCCGCTTTAAGCGGACTTTCGTATTGTTTCAGTTTCGACCAGAGACTGTTAAAAGAAGCCTGGCCCAGACCTTGTTGAAGGGTAGTAATACGACGCCAGGAATTTTCATCATTGGGGTTATTGATTACCTTAAGATAAGCAAGCAGATCTTTGATATGCGCTTTTTGGAAAAACTTCACACCCCCGTAGGTGCGGTAATTAATTCCCTTGCGGGCCAAAGCAAATTCAACCTCTGGTGTGAGGTATGAACTGCGGTAAAGAACAGCAATTTCATTTAAAGAGATCCCGTTGTTTTGCAGTTCCCAAATGCTCTGTAAGACATAAGAAGCTTCCTGCCGGGCATCATTTAATTTTATCACCAATGGCTTAGGCCCCGCCTGGTTCTTCGAAAACAGTTTCTTGGGAAGCTGCTCCCGGTTATAGCTGATCGAGTAATTAGCCAACTCAACAATTTCCGGGGTACTGCGGTAGTTTTGTTCCATCCGCACAAGCTGGCAGCCAGTATATTTTTCGGGAAATGATAAGATATTACCGATATGAGCATAGCGAAAAGCATAAATCGACTGGGCATCATCACCGACCACACACAGTGAAGCTGCGCCGGCAAAAAGATCAATGATCCGGGCCTGAATGATATTTGTATCCTGGAATTCATCAACAAGCACATGCCTGAAGCGTTGACGGTACTGTTCCCTGACCTGGGGGTGCTGCTCAAAAAGCTCAAGCCAGCACAACAACAGGTCGTCAAAATCGAAAGCATTGCTGTCGCGTTTTCTTTGTTCATAAAACCCGGCTGTTTCACTGATTACTTCAAGGTATTCAAGACGGTAAGGGTAATCCTCTTCCATCACTTCTCTGATTGAAAGCCCGGAATTGCGGGCCTGGCTGATAACTCTACCTAAAAAACCGCGCTGCATAATTAACTTACGCTCTTCACTATCGATTGATAGTGTCGCGATAATCTGTTTCAGCATGATTCTGCTGTCATCTTCATCAAAAATTGAAAAGTTTGGATTTCTTCCCGCCAGGGCAGCATGTTTTCTGAGGATTCGTGCGCCAATACTATGGAAAGTTCCGGCCCACAGATTGTGAGGCAGGAAAGAGAGTAAACTTTCCAGACGATCTTTCATCTCCCCGGCAGCCTTATTGGTAAAAGTAAGCAGCATAAGCTGTTCGGGCCGGATCCCGCTTTTTATCAGATGAGCCGCCCGGTAGACCAACGCTCTGGTCTTGCCTGAACCCGGGCCGGCCAGACCCAGCAGGGCTGATTCTTCGGCCGTGGCAAATTCAAACTGAGCCGGGTTGAGTGCCTGTTTTAAAAGATCAATCCATTCGGGATCTGGCTGATGCAATTTATCTTCGCTGTAAATATTATTTCCCACTGGCACGACCCTTTCTGAATTGGCAGTTTAGCAAATCGATACATGTTTTCAACTCAACAGCCCGGTGAACCTCCCGGTGAAAACTAAAATCTCATGCTTAAAAAAGAATGGGAGGATTATTATCCTCCTGAGCAGCAAGCAGCTTTCTGTATAATTAAATACTATAATTTGGTAAATTCGTCTTTTCCGACACCGCAGACCGGGCAAACCCAACCATCGGGAAGATCTTGGAAAGAAGTACCCGGGGCAATCCCACCATCACTGTCTCCTTCTGCCGGATCATAGACATACCCACATACCTGGCATTCCCACTTGTCCATGCCTTTCTTCCTCCTTCAAGTTATTTTCCTAATCCCTTATATGCATTTAATCTAGCATTCTGATTGATCGAACGTCCGTATTAAACACTTAGAATTATAACATAAATCTTCCTTACCGGGGAATATATTTCCATGCCCGGCAGGTATAAACGCTTTATCGAAGAATCTAAAGGACTGTGCCGTTTGAAAATCTACCAATACTTGCAGCAACACATTGCAGTAATTTAGGAGGCGCTACGGTGCTCGCAAAAGTCCATTCGTGCACACTGTTAGGTATTAAAGGAATTCCTTTGGAGATAGAAGTTGATATTGCCGATGGCTTGCCCGCTTTTGATATTATTGGCCTGCCGGACGCTTCTGTCCGGGAAGCTAAAGAAAGAGTGCGCGCAGCCATCCGTAACAGCGGTTTTTCATTTCCCTATTCACGGATTACAGTAAATCTTGCTCCGGCCGCCCTTAAGAAAGAAGGTTCTGCTTTCGATCTGGCCATTGCAATAGGCCTACTTGCTGCAACCGGCCAGATTCCAAGAGGCATAATGCTGGAAAATGCAGTTTTCATCGGCGAGCTTTCCCTGGATGGTAATCTGCGCGGTATAAACGGCACCCTGGCGATGGCTTTATCCTTGAGTGAATTTCCCGATTACCAGAATAAAATACTCTACCTTCCAGAGGCAAACAGCACCGAAGCAGCTTTGGTGAATAGCCTGACAGTGAAAGGAACCGGCACTTTAATTCAACTGGCCAACTATTTGTGCGGAATTGGTGAACTGCAATCGGCTGAACCTCTGCTTGATCAACTGATCGAGGAAAACTGGGCTGACCTGGATTTCAGTGAGGTAAGAGGGCAAGAAACAGCTAAAAGAGCGCTCGAGATAGCAGCAGCCGGATCGCACAATGTTCTGCTTTACGGGCCTCCAGGCAGTGGTAAAACAATGTTGGCCAGGCGAATTCCTTCAATATTACCCGCTCCCACTCTTGATGAAATCCTTGAAATGACCAGGATTCACAGCGTTGCCGGGCAGTTGAACCCAGATAAACCACTGCTAACGCAGCGGCCCTTCCGCAGCCCGCACCACAGTGCTTCAACCGCCGGTATAATCGGCGGCGGTAAAACCCCCCGACCGGGCGAAGTCAGTCTCGCCCACCGCGGAGTCCTTTTCTTTGACGAGCTGCCGGAGTATAACCGGGAAGTTCTCGAAGCACTCAGACAACCTCTTGAAGATAGAACGGTCTCAGTAACTCGCGTTGCCGCTACCGTTACCTACCCTGCCGATTTCATGTTTATCGGTTCGATGAATCCCTGCCCGTGCGGCAATTACGGTGACCCCCGCCAGGAGTGCCGTTGCAGTCCGACGCAAATTTTTCGCTACCGTTCAAAATTGTCCGGTCCACTGATCGACCGTATCGATATCCAGGTTGAAATGCCCGGCATTAAATTTGAACAACTGCAGCAAAAAGAATCTGGCGAAAGTTCTGCAAAAATCAGGGGAAGAGTTAATGCAGCCCGTTCAAAACAGCATGAGCGCTATAAAAGAATTAAAGTAATTTCTAACGCTCAGCTGCGTTCGCGTCATTTTGAAAAATACTGCCCTCTGAGCACAGAAGCCCGGCAGCTTTTACACCAATCTTTTCAAAGCTTAAATTTATCCATGCGCGCTCACGATCGGATTATCAAGGTTGCCCGGACCATTGCCGATCTGGATCATTCCGATATTATCGGGGCTCCCCATATCGCCGAGGCTGTGCAGTACCGAAACCTTGACCGGCAAAATTAAATTCTTGATCAGGTTTTTCCCCAGGAGCTGAAATGAAAAACACTGCAGAAGGACGGAACCTTAAGAGGTGCTTTTTCCTATGAATTCTATAGTTAAACACAAAGGGACAGTTCTTCTGTGTTGTTCATGAGACAAAACAGAATCTCATGGTTTAGATACCCCTTATAACCCCAAAGCTTACACCGGCTAACCTTTCAATTTGCCTGATTGATAAACCTTTTTCCTTAAGCAGTTTGATTAGTTTATTCCTTTTTTGCTTTTCATAAGCCTGAATATCTCCGGGGTTCTTTACGTTGGTAATACTCTTAATCAGTTCGGCTGTCTTCATCATCTTCAAATATCCGTTGTTTATTTATATCTCTGAGGATAATATGATATATCGCGGTTTTAACCGTACCCAAAGTGTAGCGCTTCAGGGGGTCACTCCAAACCGTCCCTATGTGTTTACCTATGTGTTTATCTATGTGTTTATCGTTCTATACAGCCAAAGAGAATATCAAAAACCTCGTCAGTGATGCGGCGGGACGCCTTTTCAACAAATACTGCATTTCTCGCTTTAAGATCGAGGGACTTAACTTGCTCACACATTACTACCCCGCTGGTTTTCGTCTGTTCATCAAGCATAACATGCAGTGGAAAACCTTTAAGTGTGGTTGTGATCGGGCAGACAATAGCGAGATTAGTAAGGTAATGAAAATCCCGGTTGCTGGCAACAAAAGCGGGTCTTTTTCCTTTCTGTTCATGACCAGCCTGGGGGTTAAAATCAAGTGTTATAATATCGCCCTGTTCAGGTTGATACTGATCTACCATATTTCATTACCTGTCGGGTTGCCGCTAGCCCACTCCCGAGGTTTGTAACCCCCGTTATATTCAGCTGCACGTTCTCTCAAGGTTAGATGTTTTCTGGTAGGAGTGATAATAATATTGCCTTCCTTTACCACCAACTCGACACTATCATTTTCTTGTATACCGGCTTTTTCAAGAATTGATTTAGGCAGCCGCACCGCTCGGCTGTTACCCCACTTTTGAATTGTTGTATTCACCTGCTTCACCTCATAATTAGTATATACCGCGTATATACATTAGTCAAGAGTTGTGTGTTAAATACACCTGAACTCTTTGTCTTTTTAATAACTTGACAACTATCCTGTAACACAAGGGACAGTTCTTCTGTATTGTTCATGAAACAAAACACAACCTCATGGTTTATATACCCCTTATAACTCCAAAACTTACACCGGTTAACCTTTCAATTTGCCTGATCGATAAACCTTTTTCCTTAAGCAGCTTGATTAGATTACTCCTTTTTTGCTTTTCGTATGCCTGAATATCACCGGGGTTCTTTACAGTGGCAATACTTTTAATTAGTTCGGTTGCCTCAGGGTCATTTAATCTTCCGCCATCGTCGCATTCCGAGCAGCGATCATTGTTTTTTCCCTGAAGGAAATAACGGCTTTCTTCATCGCCTTCAAATATCAATTGTTTGTTTATACCTTTGAGGATAATATGATATATAGTGGTGCTGTTTTTCTTTCTCGCGCTTCTTGGCATATGATCACCCTAGTTAAAAATAGCAGAAAGGTAATCACAGAACAACACAAAAGAACCGTCCCCGTGTGTTCCAAAATTGTCCGGTCCACTGATCGATCGTATTGATATCCAGGTTGAAATGCCCGGCATTAAATTTGAACAACTGCAGCAAAAAGAAGCTGGCGAAAGTTCTGCAGAAATCAGGGGAAGAGTTAATGCGGCCCGTTTAAAACAGCATGAGCGCTATAAAAGAATTAAAGTAATTTCTAACGCTCAGCTGCGTTCGCGTCATTTTGAAAAATACTGCCCTCTGAGCACAGAAGCCCGGCAGATTTTACACCAATCTTTTCAAAGCTTAAATTTATCCATGCGCGCTCACGATCGGATTATCAAGGTTGCCCGGACCATTGCCGATCTGGATCATTCCGAAACTATCGGGGCTCCCCATATCGCCGAGGCGGTGCAGTACCGAAACCTTGACCGGCAAAATTAATTATTATATTTGGTTACAATATAGCACTTGCTATATAACCGGATGGCTCGTCATCGACTTACCGGAAAGAACCTCGAGGTGATAGACTTTTTTCCCCAGCCGGCTCTTTGATTCGGCATAATAAAGAGCACGCCTTTCGTAATACTCCGAACTGTCGCATCTGGCTTGGTCTTCGGTGGAGACTCTTATCCAAATACCAACCTGCTTTGGCTTCTTTATATTCTCACCTCGCCAAATCAATTCCAATCATATGGTTCTTGAAAGAATAGTCTCTAAATATCTTTATAGCTAAATATGATTTAGTAGCTCCCAGGCATTGTTTTCTTTACGTACCTAATAGAGTAATCAGGAAAAAATCTTTATGTGTTTAGCAGTTTCTTATGTAATTAAAGCTTATGGCATAGACAGATTAAGCTTACCTCTTCTCTTTTCTAAGGCATCCTTACCTCCCTCTAATATTTCTATGATCTCCTCTCTTATTTTAGTATTCTCAATAGCACCTAAGTCATATTTAAATACCGGTTTTTTGCCTCCGCTTTTACTGGAAACAATGATTTCTTCACTATCGCTACACACAACAAGGTTTGCGTTGTGTGATGCAACGATGATTTGTCTTTTTACTTTCTCCTCTTTTATAAAATCTACAATGTGCTTTGAAATCGCCCGTGCATCTAAATCATCTTCCGGCTGATCAATTAATACGGGATAGTTGTAATCATCAAACTTAAAAATATACTCTAGTAAAACAAGGGCTTTTTCTCCATCTGACATATGGTCATATTCTTCACCTTTTTTGTTTTTTATGCTCTTTTGAAAGTTTATTTTAAACCTGTTCTTGAATAATCTAATAAGTATATTTTCCTTATCTCTTCCTGCTTTTAACAGTAGATCACCAGTTAAAATACCAAGAAACAATTCCCTTAATAGTTTGAAATATTGACTTTTACTGTAAGTCCATTCTGCAGGATTAATTAAAAAGCTATTCGCTTCCTTATACCTTTTTTCTTCATCATTTCTAAATGAAGTTGAGTTGTGATAATTTATGTTTTCATCAATGAATAACTTAAAACTTTCTTCACCAAAGCTTGTAGTAATTTCAACGACTGAAAACTCTAAGTACCCAACATCTAAAATAAGGTGTTTATACCGCTCGTTAAAAAGAAAGTATTTTTCTACGATTTCTTTCTGTTTGTCATTGTAAACCTTTCGTAACTCCTCTAACTCTTTTTTAAGAGCAACAATCGATTGCAACACTTCCTTTTTATCTTGCAAAGACTTCGTTAGATCAACTAGGGACCGATGCTTTTCTACCTTTGCCTTTAGTGGTTTTAGACTTGTTTCTATATCAGAAATAATTTCCTCTAGTTCTGCTCTGTCGTTCTTGAGGTTACTTATTTCTAACTTAATAAATTCTTTCTTAAAAAGTTCATCGAATTCTTTCAGCTTTTTCTCAATTTTTTCTCGGTATTTTTGAGAAAATTCAAATTCAAATATCTTCTCAGCAGTGATAATCTCTTCTTCCTTTAAGGACTCAAACGAGGCTATATCTCTTTTATGAATATTAAGATTCTGTGCTTGTTTAATTTTTTCAGCGTTGAGCCGCTTGTAATCCTCTAACTCCTCGTTGGTAATTTTCTTTCCCGTTTTGTTAATTTCTTTTAGCTTATTGTCAATCCTTTCAATCTCACTTTCTATATCTTCTTTCTTGCCAAGTTTTTTAATTTTACTTTGCTTTTCTCTTTCGTCTTCTCTAATTGCAAGTAATTCTCTAGCCAACGATGTTATCCTCAGAAAGTTTTCATTCTCAAATCTTCTATAATCTTGTAACGTTTGGCTAAAATCTTCTTTATTCTCAAATAAGCTCAACAAAAAGTCATCGAATTGGGAACTTCTTTCATATACTAATTCCCCCAAATATCTTTGCGGGATAAATAATACCCCCTTTGCTTTATCTTCTGTTGAATCCAAAGTATTTTCTTTTTTGTCTCTCCAAAAAACCTTAAAGTCATTCAGTTGCAAAAAATCTTCTTGATCAATTCCTTTTTCTTTACACTGTTCTGGATCAACAGCGAAAGCAATATTTTTAAGCAGATTTGATTTACCTGTTGCTCGGCTACCAATAATTGAGTTTAAGTTTTGATTGAAATACACAACCTGCTTTTCTGCGTCGGAAAAGTTTTTATACTCAACCCTGTCAATGATGTTGTAATTGGATTTTTCCTCGGGCTCCAATTCTTGAATTCTAACCCTTCCTTCCGGTTCATATACGATCTGCTTCAAACCATCAAATGTAGGATCAGCCTTAATCCAGCAATATGACTTTAGTTGGTACTTTCTTGCGTTGTGATTGTCCGAACAGATAATCATAGGATATGTACCTATTTCGAGAAAAACTTTTTTAGTGTAACCTTCTTGATCTTTCTCTTGTCCCAATTCGAAGATGTCCGCACATTTAGCTATATCTTCCTTTTCAGCCATTGTAACGGGCAAGGAATTGGTAATTTTCTCTATGGAATTTGACTTACTGCCTGCATGAAGAGAAACAATGCCGCCTAAATCTTTTATGAGCTTCGAAGTTATTTCTAGGTCGCAGTAAATTTCATTATCTCCCTTTCCTTCCTGTTTCTTTTTTGCGATGTCTGCTTTCGAATTGATCTCACTCCAAATATACTCAATGTTACTATCTTCAGGAAATATTCCTATAAAGTGAACGGGATCTCTTCCTCGAGCATCGGAACATAACTCTATCCCTGGAAGGATAACAATATCATTTATTGCTATATTTTTAAGGTCTTTTATTCTTTGAGCATCGATAAAATGATGGTCGGTAATAGCAACAACGCTTATGCCTTCTTTCCTCAAGCTCTCAATAATATCTTTATTGGTTACCGATTTATCGTCATAATCATGATGGGAACTGGGAGTATGAAAATGCAAATCCCACTTTCTCCATTCTGAACCCCTGTACATTTTTAAGTTTGTACCTGGCATAGATAATTTCACCTCTGCTTAAAAACTTGATTAGTTTTTAATATAAGCATCATTAATCTTAACTAAGTTATTGTATTACCTTATCAAACTATTTAAATTATATAAAAGATTTCCGTGTCTTGCAATGCTGGACTTTGTAAAAACGTATAAAGCAGAGTAGTATCTGCCACCCGCTACAGTAACCTGAACTGTCCTCTTTCATTCCCTACTTTATTTGTATAGTGTTTTCTCGAGAATCTGATCACCTTCTCTTTATTTCCCTGCTCCTCAAACCTGTAGAAAGGTGGCGAGGTTATAGCCTAAAAAGGCAGTGATGGCTTGCCGTCTATAACCAGTTTGAGATAGATGTGATACTTATCTATCATAATTAAGTCTCCCCTCTTAAATTCGGGGTAAAACTCCTTTTCTAAAAACTCACCGTCTTCCGGACCGACAGGAAAGGAAATAATCGTCCCCACGTTTCCAAAGACTGTCTTTCGTAAATCCTCGTCAAGCTGTCCTATATACTGGTGAGCTACTATTAAACTCAGCCGGTATTTTCTTACCTCAGAGAGAATACCTTTGAAGGCCTCCGCGGCAACAAACTCCTTAAACTCATCTACGTAGAGAAAATAATCTCTTCTTTTATCTTCTAAGACATCAATGCGGCTCATCGCTGCAAGCTGAATTTTAGTAACGATTAAAGAACCAAGAAAAGAGGATATATCGGCCTCGAGCAGGAAATTAGGAAACATTGAAAAGTGTTTAAGGCCCAGATAATCGTCTGTTGCCCTGAAAAAAGACTGCTGAATAAGATAAGATCTCTCGCTTTAGAGCGTTTTTATCAACATGAACAGGAAAAGTTGGTCTTTCTCCAATCGGAGGATTTTTTCTAATATCTTCAGATGACGTCTGCCGCTTTAAGCGGTAGCGACGAAAAGGCAAAGGGTTACAAAGTCAAAGGCCAATACCGATCGATAGAGGAAGAAGAGCAGCTAGCTAAAAGGGGAGCGGCTCGCCCAGATCATCTTCTAGAGCCTGCGTCGACAGAAGGAAAATTGATTATGACCTAATTCATCGGGAGTGGAAACTACGTCAATTCAACCTAAATATTGTTAGACTATTTTGGGGGGAAGATAAACAATGGAGATAGCATCCAGCGTAGCTCATAGGGTCCTCAAATATGCTGCTACAGTTGTACGTAGGAACGTAGTCTTGTCAGTAGCCAATCTGCACAGATACGCTGAATCTCCGTTCCCGAAACAGCGAACGGTGTTCTCTTTGCCTCTATTTGATCTCTTTGTTCAAGAGGTAGAGGATGTAGTTGATTTTTTGCTTCGTGTGGGCTGGATATCTACGGTTCGGAATCAAGAAGATGAAAACGGTGAAAACCAGGCGGTGAAGCTTACACCGGTGGGACTCGCTGTATTGGCTGAACTTGAGGAAACAACGAACACAAATATTTGCGAAGGCACTGAGACAGTGTTACTAGATGACAATGATCCATTTTCTTACGCACGAGTTGTAGGACGAATCGTTGATCACGAAGAGTGTCTAATCGCGGATCCTTATTTTCGATTAGATCAGCTGGAGGACATAATACGTTTCACCAAGACCCGTCGAGTTTTGACGAGTCGTAAAATAGGTGAAGCACGTATAGCAGAGCTTGCAACAGCGGTACAGTTGCTGTCTGAAACCCAGCGTCCGGAGATCCGAGTTAGCTCAGCTGCAGAATTCCATGATAGATATATCATTTCCCTTAATCAGGATCGAGTGAGTTTCCTTGGTACTTCGCTGAACAGTGTTCAAGGTAAACTGTCACTGATTGGAAGGATACATGGACCAGTCGAAGGTAAGATTCGCGAAGCTTATAATCGACTTTGGAGCGAAGCGGATCCACTTGAACAGCGGAATGACTGAGCAAGTGGTCAACTATCTAAGCGCAAGAATGTTAAATATGATTCATAGAGCCGATGTCAGATTCGAAATACTGGGTTAAGGGGCGATGACTGTGCCAGACTCTAAGTTCGGGTTGATGGAAGAGTATAGGTCGCTACGCGACGAGATTATGAAGAGGCAAGAAGCTCGCCAGTTGACGATAGGATTTACCGTGACCGCCGTGGCGACCACGACGGGATTGTCACTTAGCGGTATTGCCCCAAATATAGAGGGGCCAAACCTCTTTGTCTTGGCCCTAGTCGGGCTCGCGCTGGCGCTAGTAGTCGCGGCACTTCTGTTGACGATACACCACACGCAACATATCGACCTCATGTCTACGTATATCAGACACTTCGTCGAATCGGAAATACCGGGGATTAGATGGGAATCACGCTGGACCCTCTATAGGAAAGCTTCGCGATCTAAGCTCTCGGGTGGTGGTTTACCCATGGGAACTTCGAAACCTCTGGCTTTTTTCTACGCATTAATGACTCTCGCTGATTTCTCAGTACTCTTTGTAACTGGACTATACAGTTACTGGTATGCCATCTCAGTCCTTTCTGGTCTGGCACTCTTATCACTATCTTTGTCATTTGACTTGTACTTCAGGAAGTCGCGTGGATGGAAAACCCGATGGGACCTCGTGGACCAGGAAAAGGTGAAGCCGTGTTAGTGAGTGATGCAGTTGTTAGCCAAAGTTTCCCAAGTTGATACGACTCACTTACTTATCAAACAAACAATTCCAGCATACAACAAGTCTATTTTAGTTATAAGTGGTAGTTTTATGAAATTCTTGAGTCAATTTTTATAAAAAAATACTTTGTGGAAGGAAACCTGGTTTTGTGAAGTTTTATACTAAGATCACCTTATGGGAAAATCAGCGCAGACTAAGAATACTTTTCGAGTTTCGTAATATTGTGAACACTTATTTTGACAATAGTCGTATTGAGTGGGCGTCTGGCGAACAAATTGAAGACGTTGATGCTCAGAGAGCACGAGTCAAAATTAATCGAACTATGAGTGAAGTTTATAGTGTCATTTTGCATTCCAGGATGAATCCATCTGTACGATGGACACCCCCACCAATTGTAGGTGGCTATGTTCAAGATGTCGATCTAATTCTTGACCTTTTCCATATACACCGGCTCCAGATCTCGCCAAAAAATGTGCTTGATTTTATCGATAGAGTTATAGGAACTTATGAAAATAATTATGTGCGAGCGATAGTAAGAACATTCAATCCTTTATTTTATATCGGACTGATACTGGACTGGATAGCATCGCTTCCTTTTGTATTGATTAATAAAATCGGTTTTAATAGCGCAAAAGTAGAATCCTCGATTATTGGCAAACTTTTAAAAGGGTTCCTTTATGTGGTAACCGCTACCGCTTCAATTCTTACTATACTGCATCTACTAAACTACCTAGAATCTGTTAAGCAATTCATAGAACATATATTTGTTTCTAAGTAACCTCTCCAAATTGAGGAGCAACCAACCCCTTTGAAGCTTTCTATAAGCATCTTTCGTTTCTCTCCCATCGGGCCAAAGTCGTAGGGTCAACGCCCAATTGCCTAGCCGGTTCCTTCTGTGTCATACTGATAAACCTACGGTAGTATACTATCTTCTCCCCCAATGTTTCCGGATCTTTATCAAAAGGAACATAGCCCAGATACTTAACAATTCTTGGTATATGCTGCAGTTTCGGTAATGAGTAACCCTTTTCCCAGTTGTAGACTTTGGTTTTATCAACCCCGAGAACTGGAGCAACATCCTTCTGAAGAAGTTTTAGATCAAGTCTTCTTTTCCTCAGGAGGTTGCCTATGGTCTTCAGCTCTCGGCAATGTATACTATTCCCAATGGGTGAGACACGAAAAAGAAAAATAAGTTACAATGGGTGCATTATACATTGCCGATCTGGATCATTCCGAAACTATCGGGGCTCCCCATATCGCCGAGGCTGTGCAGTACCGAAACCTTGACCGGCAAAGTTAAATTCTTGACCAAGTTTCTCCTCCTAACCGGCTAAAATCCCCCGAATATGGTTTAATTTCCGGACAGTGTGATTATCTTTATCGAGCATTATAGCGATTAGATCAATGCGGCAGGGCACTTCGCGTTTATAGGTTGACTGCAGGTAACAAAGAGCCAGGCGGCGTAAACGGCGCGCTTTTTCTTTTGTGATCGATTCTTCAGGCAGTCCGAAAGCCGAGCTAGTCTTAGTACGCACCTCTATAATAACAATAGCACCTTTATCGCGGGCGATAATATCTATTTCCCCCAGAGAACATCGATAATTGGTTTCTATTATCCGGTAACCCAGTTTCTCCAGGTGTAGCCGGGCCGCTTTTTCACCTTCGTGGCCGACCTGTTGACGTTCTTTAGTCATAGTGGTTCTCCAGAGTTTTTTACTTAATTGTAGGTGAGCCTGAAAGATCGGCGGTGCGCCGGGCAAGGACCGTAATCAAACAAAGCGCGGCGGTGTTCGAGGGTACCGTAGCCTTTATTTCGATCAAAACCGTATCGGGGATAGTGAACATGCAAATCGGTCATCATCTTATCCCTGGTCACCTTGGCCAAAACTGAAGCCGCTGCTATGGATTGAGAGAGGGTATCCCCACCCTTAATTGCTTTTTGCCGGAATGAGCATTGTGATATTGGAAACCCGTCAACCAGAACAAAATCGGGCAGCAATTGAAGCCTGTCGAGAGCCCGCCTCATCGCCAACAGTGTAGCATGATGTATATTGAGTTGATCTATTTCTTCCCGCGACGCGCTGCCGATACCGTAGGCTTCGGCTTCCATAATAATATGCTCGAATATCCTTTCGCGTGTTGCCGCTGAAAGCTGCTTGGAATCGTTTAAACCGTTAATGTGGATGTCTGATTTAAAAATAACTGCTGCCGCCACTACCGGCCCGGCCAGAGGGCCGCGCCCGGCTTCATCCACACCGGCAACCGCTTTAAAACCTTGTTCCCATAATTTTTTTTCTTCTACCAGCATCTTTTGCAGACGGGCTTCTTCTTTAAATTGTGCTTCCCTTCGCCGATAATAAGTTTTAAGAAGATCTGCTGCACCATGTCTCTGATCGGCTTCGAGAAGGACCACCTCTTCCGGACACAGTTCTTTCTTGCAAGCAAGAAACGCAGCCAATTCTCTTATGGTCATCTTAGCGAAAGACAAAGAAGCCTCTCCTCCCGTGGGTATGCGTCAGCTCTAGGTAATTTTGAGTGGCGGATCCTCCAGAGACAATTCGCCCAGAGCCCCTCCCTGAAAATCACGCAAAACAAGCGCGGCAGTCCGATCCTGATCTATTTTCCCGCCTGACTGCAGGCAACCCTGCAATAATCCAATCTGGTCAAACATTTTTTCAGGAGTATCGAGACGCAGTCCGCCATAGCGGTTTATAAGAATACTTTCTTGTCTTTTTTCCAGGTAAAGTTTAATCAACCATAAGGCAATACCCTGTGAGTCAATCCTGCTGGGCGGTATCGCCCCGACAACGGCCAAAGGCCACGTAGTATTTTCATTCAGATTAGGCCAGAGGATGCCCGGTGTATCAAGCAGCTCCAGGCCCGGTGTAATGCGAATCCACTGTCTACCTCTGGTTATACCAGGTTGATTAGCAGTCCTGGTTACCGCTTTACGGACAAAGTAGTTGATCAGGGTTGACTTGCCAACATTGGGTATGCCGACAATAATCATGCGTAAAGGGCGTTTGATACGGGATGGTCGAAGATTATGCTCCTGCTCTTTAAGAAAACGAAGAAATCGATCAAGATAGCGCTTGTTGTGGACACTAAATGCCATAGCCTGCAGTTGTTCCATGCCCCTAAAATACGAAAGCCAGCGCTCGGTAACAGCTTCTTCAGCCCGGTCAGCTTTGTGTAGCAAGATCAGGCGCCTTTTACCACCGAGTAAGCCGGCAATCACGGGGTTGCGGCTGCTAGTGGGAATACGGGCATCAAGCAGTTCCACGACCAGATCAACTATTTTGAAATCCTGACGCAGAATATTTATTGCCCTGGCCATATTCCCCGGGAACCATTGGCCGCTTTTCAAGGTTGCTGCACCTTATTGCTGATTACCCGGGCTTCCCAGAGAGGCCAAAATATAAAGAAAGCCTGTCCCTTGATATCTTCCTGCGAAATAAAACCAACCCGCGGGTCTCTGCTGTCCATGCTGTTTCGGCGGTAATCACCCATCATGAAGAGATACCCGGGAGGAACTTCTACCGGCCCGTAATCATACATTTCCATATTTTCAAGCAGATAAGGTTCCTCCAGCAGGATGTTATTGATATAAACCTGTCCGTTTACAATCTCAATTTTATCGCCAGCCACACCGATTATCCGTTTAATAAAATCCCGGCCGGGGTCATATTCAAATACAACTATGTCTCCACTCTTAGGTAAATCAAAACGATAAACCAGTTTGTTGACTATCAACCGTTCTGTCTCGTGCAGGGTCGGATACATCGACCGGCCTTCGACAATAAATACTTCAAAGAGAAACAGCCTGATCAAGAGAGCAAGGACCACTGCAATCAGAATAGTTCTAACCCAATCCCAAAGCTCTTTCCATTTATTCAATTAGATCATCCCCGCAACCTTAGCGACGTTCTTTAATTCGGGCTGCCTTACCAGTACGTTTTCTTAAATAATAAAGCTTGGCCCGACGGACCCGACCTTTCTTGATTACCTCGATCTTGCTAATCGAAGGTGAGTGGACGGGAAAGATTCTTTCAACACCGATACCAAAGGTCACCCTGCGAACAGTAAAGGTTTCTCTTGTTTCACTACCCTGGCGCCCGATGACGACTCCTTCAAATATCTGGGTTCGCTCGCGAGTACCTTCGACAATCTTAACATGCACTTTTACCGTATCACCGGGACTAAATTGCGGCAGACCCTCTTTCCAGTTCCGCTTTTCAACTTCCTTCATTAAATCCATCACCAAATACCTCCTTCAATTACTGGGTAATTATATCATATAAAAATTAGATCAGAGCTGCTGCTTTTTAAGGCTCTCCAGGTAGACTTTTTCTCTGGGCCTAAGTTCAGCCTTGTCAAGCAGGTCAGGTCTGCGCTCGTATGTTCTTTTTATTGACTGCTGCCTTCGCCAGCGCGCTATCTCACCATGGTTACCGGATAACAGAATTGAAGGCACTTCCATTTCCCGAAATACAGGGGGGCGCGTGTAGTGCGGATGCTCAAGCAAAGAATCAGCAAATGATTCATTGGCGGAAGCTTCCTCGGCCAGGAATCCAGGTAGCAAACGAACGACTGCATCAACCAACACTGCTGCCGCCAGTTCTCCTCCGGTCAAGACAAAGTCCCCTATCGATATTTCGTCATCGACCAGCATCTCACAAACTCTTTCATCGATGCCCTCATAACGGCCGCAAATCAAGACCAGGTGCTTTTCCTTCGATAGCTGCTGAGCCAGAGTTTGGTCAAATTTGCGTCCCTGCGGAGACAGGAGAACCACCAGGGAGCTGTCGGAACCAGAATTGGCTTTAAGTTGATCGACTGCTTCAAAGAGCGGTTCGGGTTTCAAGATCATACCGTACCCACCGCCATAAGGGGCATCATCAACCTGGTGGTGCCGGTCATGGGTGTAAGTGCGTAAATCAACTAAATTAATTTCCACCAAACCCTGATCAACAGCCCTTTTTATCATACTTTCCTTAAAAGGCCCATCGAGTATGCCCGGGAAAATTGTAACCAGATCAATCTTCATCTTTCAACGGCTCCCTTACAGATCAAGCAGGCCTTCCGGTAGATCTACGACTATTCTTCCTGCTCCCAAATCAACCTGCCTGATAAACTTCTTTACCGCCGGGATCAGGGCTTTTTTGCCCTCTCCGCCGGCTTGCTCAACCAAGAAAAGATCGTGTCCACCGGTGGTGATAATATCAATAATCAAACCGATCAGTTCGTCATCAGGGCTATAGATCTGCAGGCCAATCAGCTGGTCGTAATAGAAACGTCCCTCTGGGAGGGGCATCCGTTTATCCTTCTGGATCACCAACAGACTGCCGCTGAGACGGCGAGCCTCTTCCCTTGTATCGACACCCTGATATTTAACCAACCAGAACCGCCCGTATAGAGAGGCATTTTCTACCGCCATGCTCCGACGGGTAGTCTCCCTGACCAGCTCAGCTTCATGCAGCTTGTCTATTCTTTCCGGAAAATCGCTGTACGGAAATACTTTTAACATACCGCCAATACCGTGGGGCGAAAGAATTTCGCCAATTACCACATCATCTTTTTCATTGAACAATTTCAACAACAACCCGCTTATCGTTTTTTACTGCCCCCGCGCTAACAACAGTCCGGATGGCCTTGGCAATACGGCCTTGTTTACCAATTATTTTACCCATATCTTCAGGCGCTACTCTGAGCTCAAGCATAATTAGCCGCTCACTTTCAACCTGCCTGACTTCAACATGATCCGGTTCGTCAACCAGCGCTTTGGCAATATGTTCCAATAGCTGTTTCACAGATACCAACCTCCCTACAGAACTACTTATTCAGAGCGGCTCTTTCAATAAGCGCCTTCACTGTATCGGAAGGCTTGGCTCCTTTTGAAATCCATTGCTGGACCTTTTCTGCATCAACCTTAAATGTGGTCGGCTTAGTGGTCGGGTTGTAGTAACCGATCTCTTCAATGAAGCGGCCATCCCGGGGACAACGAGAATCTGCTACCACGATGCGGTAAAAGGGTTTCTTTTTAGCGCCCATCCTTTTTAATCTGATTCTTACTGCCAATTGTGTCACCTCCGTTGTCTAAATTTCTTTTTTTATTTTACCGGATTATAAATCCCGGGTTGTTTTCTAAAAAGGGAAACCTTTTTTAACTTTTTTAAGTTTCTTAAACTGCGCTTTCGTTTCCGGGGAGCCCACCTGCTTAAACATTTTCTGCATCTGCGCAAACTGGTTAAGAAGGCGGTTAACATCCGGGACGGTTGCGCCGCTGCCCGTGGCTATGCGGCGCCGGCGGCTGCTGTTTAATAGTGATGGTTCCTGTCGTTCATTTTTAGTCATTGAACCGATAATAGCTTCAACCCGTTTGAAGTTGTTTTCATTCAACGACATCTGCTTGACTTCCTTGGGGATATTACCACCCCCGGGAATCATATTTAGTATTTCCTCCAGTGAACCCATACTGCGCAGTTGTGTTAACTGATCTCTAAAGTCATCGAGAGTAAACTGCTGTTTTCGCAGTTTCTGTTCCAGCTCCCGGGCCTTAGATTTGTCCACTACTGCTTCTACTTTTTCGATCAGGGAGAGAACATCACCCATTCCTAAAATACGCGAAGCCATCCGATCGGGATGAAACGGCTCCAGGGCTTCCACTTTTTCACCGATGCCGCTAAATTTAATCGGGCATCCGGTCACTGCTCGCACTGAAAGTGCTGCACCACCACGAGAATCCCCGTCGAGCTTGGTAAGTATAACTCCGCTTAACCCGATGGCCTCATTAAATGAAGAAGCGGCATTGACAGCGTCCTGACCAGTCATGGCGTCAACAACTAACAACACTTCATCGGGATCAATTGTTTTTTTAATTGCAGCCAATTCGGCCATCATCTCGTCATCGATGTGCAGGCGCCCCGCAGTATCAAATATTACCGCATCAAAACCATCCCGGGTAGCCAGCTGCAGTCCCTCGCGGCAGATATCCACCGGAGCAGCATTGGAATTGCTGTAAGTCTGTTCACCTATTGACTCGCTGAGCACCTGAAGCTGTTGTATAGCCCCCGGCCGGTAAGTATCTGCTGCTACAAGAAGTGAACGCCGGTCGCTGCGGCGCAGGTGCGCGGCTAGTTTGACTGCTGTGGTTGTCTTACCGGAACCCTGTAAACCAATAATTAATATTTTTGTCGGCCCTTTACCGGAATGAATCAGGCTGCTCTGTTTTCCCCCCATTAAGCTGGTCATTTCTTCGTTGACTATTTTTACCACTTGATGGCCCGGTGTAAGGCTGCTCATCACTTCCTGTCCGACAACCCTCTCCCGGATTGCCCCAATAAAGTCTTTGACCACTTTGAAATTAACATCAGCTTCAAGTAGAGCCAACCGAATTTCCCTCAACGCCGCATCAACGTCTTTTTCGTTTAGTTTACCTTTGCCTCTGAGTTGGCGCAGGGTGTTTTGTAGTTTATCGGCCAGGCTGGAAAACATATAAGTTTTTCACTCCTACTGTTCGCTAACGATACGCAAATCGCTGACTATTTCTTTTAAACGTTTCAGATCATCCTTATTAAGTTCTTCCTGATCCAGCAACCGATCTGCTTTCATTAAAAGCTCCTGCTGATCGTTGAAAAGCTTATAAAGTCCAAGTTTTATTTCCAGTTTTTCGATCGAAGCAAGGGTTCGTCGAATCAGATCATAAACTGCCTGCCGGCTGATATTGTATTCTGAAGCAATCTCACTCAATGAATAGTTATCGCTAAAGTAGTATTGGAGTACCTCCTGCTGGTGTTTTGTCAGCAGGGGAGCGTAAATATCATAGAGCAGATTAATACGATTGATCTGATCAAGCATTTTGACCTCTGTAAAGTATTTTTCCTTAACAGGCAGAGTATAGCAAATTTCAAATACTAATGCAAACTATTTCTTAATTTTTTTCACTGTTTAGCAGAATACATTTGCAGCATATTGCATTTAATCGAAGAAAGTGGTAATATAAGGTAACATAGTGCCTGCTTTCAATATATTTGCGGGGTAGCTTTGTAAACTTATTCTAAACTGGAGGGTTTACTTATGAAAAACGGAGAATTGGCAGCTGCAGAAAAATATGTTGGGGTTGGATTGCGTTTTGTGGCTATTTTAATCGATGGCATTATTCTTTTTATCCTGGCCTACCTGATCGCTGCGGTCACCGGTGGTATCACAGCAGGTGGTTTTGAGATTCAGGGAGCGCCAGCGTTTCTTTTCTTCATTCTGAGCCTTCTTTATTATGTGCTTTTAGAGGCCTATCTCGGCGGCACTGTCGGTAAACTTGCCCTGGGAATGCGGGTGATTATTGAAGACGGCAGCCCCTGTACTATCAGCGCATCACTAATTCGCAACCTGCTGAGAATAGTTGATTTTTTACCATTTGCATATCTTGTAGGGGCTATTTTAATCTGGACTTCACCGATAAAACAGCGTTTCGGTGATCGCCTCGCGAAAACAGTCGTGGTAAAAAAATAGCAGCCGCGGGTAGCTCTTGGTCAGATCGTACAGTTCTACCGATCTTATGCCGGGAACCTTGATTTGTCTGATCAGGTCTCAAGGAGAGCATGAACAAAGTCGGCTGCATTGAAAGGAATTAAATCTTCTATTTTTTCTCCCGTACCAACATAACGAACCGGTATTTTGAGAGCATCCTGGATACCGATAACAATACCCCCGCGGGCAGTTCCGTCAAGCTTGGCAAGGATTAACCCGGTAAGGGGCAGAGTTTCATTGAAACTCCTGGCCTGGTTCACTGCATTCTGGCCGGTAGTGGCATCGATAACCAGTAAAACCTCGTGCGGCGCTCCCGCCATATTGCGACCGATAACGCGATAGATCTTATTCAGTTCTTCCATCAGGTTGTATTTGTTGTGGAGGCGCCCGGCAGTATCACCGATGACTATATCAACCGACCTGGCCTGTGCGGCATTAATGGCATCAAAAAAGAGGGCGGAAGGATCTGAACCCGACTGCTGTTTGATAAGATCAACGCCCGCTCGCTCAGACCAGATTTCCAGTTGTTCAACAGCAGCGGCACGAAAGGTATCTCCAGCTACGAGAAGAACTTTTTTGCCCTGTTTGCAGAAAAGGTTGGCCAGTTTTGCCGCGGATGTTGTCTTTCCGGAACCGTTCACCCCTACCAGCAGGATCACATGAGGCTGTTCAGTAATTTCTACAGCCGCTTCCCCTGAATAGACAAGATCGATTAACATCTGAAGCAGTAAATTCCTTACTTCACTGCTTTCTTTAAGTTTCAGCCGGCCAACTTCCTCTTTCAATTGCCCGACAAGTTTTAAGCTGGTCTGAAGCCCGACATCACCGGCAATCAGGGTCTCTTCAAGCTCATCATAAAATTCTTCGCTTAAGGCTCCACTACCAAAGAGTTTTTCCAGATTACCAATAAAACCGGTTTTACTACGGGCCAGGCTGCTTCTAAACTGATGGACCAGGCTCATGAAACATTAATTCTCCCTTGTTATAACATTATTTTCCAGCTTTAGCGACATCACGCGCGATACACCAGGTTCAGGCATTGTCACACCGTAAAGCACTTCAGCTTCTTCCATGGTCCTTTTACGGTGCGTGATCAGAATAAATTGGGTCTGCTCAGCAGTTTGCTTTAGAAATTTTGTAAAGCGGGAAAGGTTAGCGTCATCAAGAGTTGATTCAACTTCGTCAAGCAAATAAAAAGGCGCCGGCTTGAAACGCAGGATAGCGAAGACAAGGGCAATAGCAGTCAATACCTTTTCGCCGGCCGATAGCAGGGTGATGTTCTGTAATTTTTTTCCTGGTGGCTGGGCAATAATTTCAATTCCCGATTCCAGTATATTATCGGTATCAGTCAACTTTAACATAGCCTGGCCGCCCTCAAAAAGCTCCCGGAAGGTTTGCATAAAGTTATCGTTGATCGTCTCAAAAGCAATATTAAAGTAATGCTCCATGCGCTGATCAATCTCAGCCAAAACCTTGTGTAGCGAAGCTTCACCTTTTTGCAGGTCATCCTTTTGGTCGGTCAGGAATTTTATTCTCTCTTCGAGCCTGGACAGTTCCTCGATGGCTCCCAGGTTAACCTCGCCGAGCGCTTCTAAATCTTCCTTTGTATTCTCAATCTGCAAGCGGCTTTCTTCCGGTTCGAAATCTGCTTCAATTAAAGCCAGCACATCAGTATGAAAAAGCTCACTGTAGCGTATTTCCTGATAGTTGATTTCAGTCTGAAGCCTTGCCTGCTCCATGGAAAGCTGTCTTTCCTGCTTTTCCTGTCGGGTAACCTGATTCTGGCGTCGGCGGCCCCGTTCCTCGAAATCAATCAAATCAGCTTCTGTATTGTTAACCTGCTGTACTTTATTGTCCAGCTCAATAATCAATTCAGCTTTTTCACGGTTTAGATCTTGCACTCTGGTAGTAATGTTCTGCTGAACCTCTTTGTTTTCTGCTAATTCTTTTTGAAATACTGCCGATTCGCTGTCTTTTTCTTCTGTTTCGACCGCAGGCCTTTTGGCGGCTTCTTCAATTTCACCAATTCGTCCAACCAGAGCATCGTGTTGTTCCTGGCAAGAGCTAATTTTCACCATTTTTTCGGTTATTTTTTGTTCCAAAAACTGTTTCTCTTCGAGGAATTGCCGATAATCTTCTTTCATTACAGCCAATTCCTTCTCATAGATCTCTATAGCACAAGCAGAACTCTCTACATCTGATTTTGCAGCGGCCGTTCGCTGGCTATGCTCTGCTTCTTCTGATTCAAGTTCTTTCATGGCGGATGTTCCCGCCTGAAGACGATCGTTTAGCAAACTCAGTTCACGCTGCAGCCCTTCGGATTCCTTCTGCAGTGTGCTCACCTTTTCTGAAAGTTCCTGTCTTCCACCAGCAGCTTCAGCAACAGCTTCTGCTGCATTGGCCAGGAATATTTTAGCTTTTTCAAGTTCTGCTTCAGTTTTATTTAAATCTTCGAGCGCTACTGAATGTTGCTTTTGCAGAGCCTCAATTTCTTTACGCCTGCCCAGGGGCATTCCGGCATTACGCTTGGGCAGACTGCCACCCCTGATCATTCCGCCAGGGTTAATCATTTCTCCATCCAGGGTAACCACGCGACAACTGTGCTTGACAAAACGGGCTGCTTTTGAAGCATCTTCGAGGTTCCGGCAAATAAGAATCGGTGACATCAGATAATCAACCGCTTTGCGGTATGTGGAAGCTACTTCAACCTGCTCCGAAGCCTTACCAATGACACCGGGAAGATCACGCCAACCCGGATAACGTTCAAGAGGATCGGCGGCCTGGTGAAGAATATCCAGTGGTAAAAAGGTAGCCCAACCCCGATTATTTGCTTTAAGGTAACCGATTGCGCCCTGCACCGCTTTTTCCGTATCGGCAACCAGGTACTGCAACCCACTACCGAGAGCTGCTTCGATTGCCTGGACAAACTGTTCATCCACTGAAATTAAATCTGCCACCGGTCCGATTATTCCGGGTAAGCTTGAACGAGCCTGCATAATCTCTTTAACTCCACGATAGTAACCAGACAGGGCGGAGTCCTGTTCCTGCAGTAGCTGCAACCTGCTGCTAATACCATAGACAGTTTCTCTTTTCTTCTGTAACACCCCAGCCAGTTGTTCAAGTTTCTTCCGTAGAACATCCTCTTCATTAACAGTTATTTCAACCGCACTTACCGCAGCTCTGAATAGTTCTTTTGCCGTTTCGACCTGCTGATCAAAGGAAATTACATTCTTGTTCAACTGAGCCAACTTTATCTGTAAAGAGGTTTCTTCATCACTTAAAGCTTTTTTTTGAACCAGTAAACGTTCCAGTCGACGATTAAGTTCTTCTATAACCGAGGCGGCTGTTTCCTTACGGTTCCTGGCCTTATAGATTTCTTCTTGTCTCTTTTCAACTTCTCCCGAAAGGGCGTTCGTTTCATGCCGGGATAACTCTTTTCGCAGATTTTCAAGATCTTCGTTAAGCTGACCAAGCTCTTCCTTTTTAGTTTGCCAATCCTGCTGCGCCTTGCTCGCTCGAGCGGAATACTCCTCTATAAAAATGGCCAGCTGTTTGACTCTCTGCTTATTCTGCCCAAGCTGATCCTGATAACGATTCTCCCTTTCGAGAAGTAGCCTCATTTCGTTTTCCTGCTGATCGAGTGTTCGTGAAGACTGGCTCAGCTTCTGTTCCTGTTCTCTCTTTTCGTTTAGCTGATCCTGCAGGTTGCTTTTTAAATCCTGGAATGCTTTTTCATGCAACCCACCCTGTGCTGCAGAAGTGAGCAGAGCATCGTTTACCGCCTGAAGATGTTTATTTGTTTTATTAAGTTGTTCACGAGATTGTTTGAGATGATAGGAGAGAAATCTCTTTTCTTCATCGTCCATGCGCTGCTTAAGGGAGCGGTACTGACGGGTTATTTCAGCCTGAATCTGCAGCGGCTCGATTTGGGTTTCAAGTTCATAGATCAGATCCTGAACTCGTACCAGGTTTTCCCGGGTTTCGTCAAGACGGCGCCTCGCTTCTCGTTTACGCAGCTTGTATTTAAATATGCCGGCGGCTTCTTCAAATATTTCCCGTCTTTCTTCAGACCGGCTGTTAATAATTTCATCTACCCGCCCCTGACCAATGACCGAATAGACATCTTTACCCAACCCGGTGTCTAAAAAAAGCTCTGTAATATCTTTTAAGCGGCAGGGTGATTTATTTATATAATATTCACTATCACCATTCCGAAAGAGGCGCCTGGTAATGGTTATTTCTTCATAATCAAGGTTCAGAAAATCACCGGCGCCATCAAAGGTGAGTGAAACTTCAGCAAAATTTAAGGCTTTCCGGCTTTCACTGCCTGAAAAAATAACCTCTTCCATCCGCGTTCCCCGCAGAGATTTTACACTCTGCTCACCAAGGGCCCAGCGCACAGCATCAACCAGGTTGCTTTTACCACAACCGTTCGGACCGATAATTGCTGCAATACCCTGATTTAAGCCCAGTTCAGTTTTTTCAGCAAACGACTTGAAACCAAATAGCTCCATTCTTTTCAGGTACACGCGTAATGGCTCCTAACTGCAATAAAGATTTTACGGGGTGGGACAAGTAACGCACCTACTTATCTCACCTACCCTGGTTAAGCATTTAACTACCTTGGTGTAACAGTAATTTTTATTGCTGTTCTTTCTTCATCGTCAATCAATACCTCGACAAAAGAGGGAACCATAACAAGGTTTATGCCGTTTGGGGCCACATAGCCTCTGGCTATGGCCACAGCTTTAATCGCCTGATTAACAGCCCCCGCTCCGATCGCCTGTAGTTCAACAATTTCTTCGGTTCGAATAACAGCAGCCAAAGCTCCAGCCAGAGCTTTAGCCTGTGAATGGGCCGATACTTTTAAGGTTTCCATTGCTCCTTAATTATGCTCCTCCCATAAAAATAATGAACCAGAGTTCGATCCAGCTTAAGGTGTAATTTTACTCCAGGCTTCTTTCGCTGCCGCTTGTTCCGCCTCCTTTTTACTACGGCCGTAGCCGCTGCCAATCGAATTCAAATCGAGGATCACTTCTGCTTCAAACTCTTTGCTATGATCAGGACCACTTTCATGCGTTATCCGGTAAACCGGGGTTACTGCATAGCGAGCTTGTGAAAATTCCTGCAGTAATGTTTTATAATCGCTGCACAGTACTCCTTCCTGAAGTTCCAGTAAAATCGGCTTATAAAGTTCCAAAACATTTTTTCTGCATTCTTCCAGACCGCGATCCAGATAGATCGCCCCAATTAAAGCTTCTACAGTATCACCCAACAGTGATGGGCGACTTGAACCACCGCTCACTATTTCTCCTTTACCAAGGCGAAGCTGCTGTCCTAAATTCAGTCCAAAAGCCAGCCGGGCCAGGGAAGCTTCACAAACCAGTTCTGCGCGAAGTCTGGTAAGTTTGCCTTCAGATAATTGAGGATATTTTGCATAAAGATAATCACTGATTATTAACTCAAGGACAGCATCGCCAAGAAACTCCAGTCGTTCGTTATCACTGCGATGATGGCTTTTTTCATGAGCATACGAACTATGAGTCAGCGCCTGCTCGTAGAGGTCTAAGTTATTAACCTTCCAACCAATATTATCCAGGTATAGTTGGATTTTTTCAGGCCACTGCATAGATATACCTCTTTCAGTGATCCATTAATTGAATTCTGCAAATTGCTAAAAAAGCTCCTGAACCATTATAAGGCCAGGAGCGCTGATCAAACCTGCTATTTCATTGCAGAAATAAACTCCGGCTTTGGTGAACACTTCTCTGCGCGCATTTTCACCTCAAAAAACTGTTATACCTTGGATTCAATATACCGAATAATATCTCCAACGGTTTTGATATTTTCAATTTCCTTATCAGAAATTTCCAGGTCAAATTCTTCCTCCAAAGCCATAACCAGTTCCACGATATCCAATGAATCCGCGTCAATATCTTCAAAAGTTGTTTCCATAGATAGTTTATCGACTGCAGCTTCAAGTTGATTGGCAATAAGTTTTTTAACCTTTGCTTCAATACTCACTGAGTCACCTCCTTCTAAGTGCAGTTGCTTTTATTCTGGTAATAGTTTTAGACTCCAGCCAGATAATCATTGATCATAACGCTATTACTGTTAAGTATATCAATTCCTATAAAATGGTCAATAGCATACGGCTGTCTGGAGCATTAGCAAATCTGCCCCGAACCTGTTCCGAGCTCGCCAGCAAGTTCTTCCAATGCTAGCCGGAGCTGCCTTGTAACGTTTTTCTTTACAAACGGGTAAGCCTGTTTAATTAGGGCCTGCTCAATTGATCTGGCTCTTGAAGAACCGTGACACTTTATGCAGAGGCCTTTAACACCTAAAAGCGGCGCTCCTCCATACCCTGAGGAATCTATTTTTTTACGTAGGCTTATAAATACCGGTTTAAGTAGTGCAGCGCCCATCTTGTATCTTAGCTTACTATCAATTTCCTGCCTGAAATAGCTGAGAATGGCCCTGGAGAGGCCTTCAGAAGTTTTCAAGAATATATTCCCGACAAAACCATCGCAGATAACAACATCTGCAGTATCAAAAAAGGCTTCTGTTCCCTCAATATTTCCACAGAAACCGGGCAGATGTTCCTGAAAAAGAGCATACGCTTTTTTAACCTGGCTGTTTCCTTTATTCGGTTCAGTTCCGACATTAAGTAAAGCTATACGCGGTTCGGGGTAACCTGAAATTTGCTGGGCATAAATGCGGCCCATGAAAGCATACTGCAACAACAGTTCAGGGCTGGCGTCCATATTGGCGCCGACGTCGAGGAAAAGAATCGCTTTGCCGCTGAAGCTGGGCATCGGTGTCAGTAAAGCCGGACGGTTTATTCCGCTTAAGCGCCCCAGAAACAGCACAGCACCGGCCATCAAAGCCCCGGTATTACCGGCGCTCAGGACGGCATCGGCTTCGCCGGATCTAACCATCTCCAATGCTTTAACCATTGAAGCTTTTTTTTTGCCCCTGATCGACAAACCCGGGTCGTCAGCACATTGGATAACCTCTTCGGTATGACATATTTCTATACGGCTCTCCGGATACTTCAAGATAGTCAGAGATTTATGAATAACCTCCTGGCGTCCGACCAGTATAAGATGCAAATCATCTAAATAAGAAAGCGCGGACAATGCCCCGTTAATAATTTCATCAGGTGCATGATCCCCGCCCATAGCATCTATAGCCACTCGCACCACCAAACAGATCACTTCCTCTGTGACGCATTCAGAAACAGATAGAGTACGCCTCTTAGTGCTTTAGTAAAAAGAGCGTACTCTAGACAGTTCTTTAATTCACCTTAACAACTTCCCGTTCTTTATAATAACCGCAACTTAAACAGACCCGATGAGCGGGTTTTAGTTCGTGACAATGCGGACAAGGAATCAGCAGGGGAACTGTTAGTTTATGCTGTGCTCGTCGCATATCCCTTTTTTTCTTGGAAGTCCTTTGCTTTGGAACAGCCACTATAACGCCTCCTTATTAGACTTAATTGTCGATATTCAGTTCTTTAAGCTTAAGTAATCTCACGTCAATCAGGTTCTGATCTTTACTGCACCGGCAGGTCGATTTATTTAAATCCGTACCACACCCGGCACAAATACCCCGGCATTCCACTTTACAAAGAGGACTATAGTCCTGAGCCAAAATAATCAACTGACGGATATATTCGTCGAGATACAGGTAATTTCCGGTCACTGTCAACATGTTGGCAGTTTCAGAAGCTATGATATCTGGAGTGGCTTCAACCTGCATTTCATTTACCACTGTAAAAGCTTCTGTAAAATCAGTCTTAGATAGATGAGCAAACGATTCAAGGCATCTTGAACATATAGCTGCTGCCGATACTTCAAGATTGCCGCTGACCACTACCATGCCCCCGCCGCAGGAGACACTCACCAACAGCTTAAGAGTTCCACCATCTGAAAAATCATGGAAGCAGTCGGAAAGATCTTCCTCAAACTTGTAATCGGCTGTTTCTCCACTTTTTAACCTTACTTCAGGCAGGTATATGCGCATCGTCCACACTCCAAAAAAACTAAAGTAATTATATAGACCTTTATTTTCTTTGTCAACATGGATACACCTTTATTCCACACCTGTAAAAAGGAAATGCCGGGTCAAATAAATGGGGGATGTAAAGAGCAGCATACCTTAATAGGTTATTCCATCTATATCCTCTTTATTACCATCTAATGTATTTTCTGTAAATACAACCATGATCTGGTTGGGCAGACAAACAATACTTTCGTAAGAGTACACTATCCAGCCGGTGTGTGCACAGATCCCCTGCGGACACAATTCTTCATCAAGTGGCAGCATTCTGATGCGCCCTTCCTGAATCTCAACAACAGCAGTATGCTCATTTTCATCACCAAACTGAAATGAATAACTGAAGTGGTCATCGGAAATAAGTGAAAGTTCGACCACCTGCCGGTTTTGAACATAGATTACCGCGTATTTGTGTTCTACAGCACTGACTTCCTGCAGGTTAAACCAGAAACCGACTAAACCCCAAACCAGAAGAGTGCCTGCAATGATATAATCGGCAAATTTAATTTTCAGTTTTGGCACAGCACTTCACCCGTTATTGATTATAGCATAACTGGCAATTCGTTTTTAATCAGTTTCCCGTGATATCCCATATTCTGGCGGCTAAGTCCTGATTATTTTGCCTTTAACAACTTAATTATTTCGGTATGATCAGGGCATCTGCGGCCACGGCGCCTGATCCTTTCTCGTATACTATCAGCGGGTTTATATCCATCTCTTCGATTGAATCTTCCAGTTCGACAGCCAGGCGTGATACTTTCAGCAGGATTGAAACCAGGGCGTCGACATCTCTGGGAAGCTGACCACGAACACCATCCAGAAGAGCTTTTCCTTTAAGTTCATTAATCATTGAACGGGCATCCTCTTCACACAGTGGAGCGACTCTCGTGACAGCATCTTTTAGGACTTCAACAAAGATCCCACCCAAACCGAAAACAACTGCCGGGCCAAAAATCGGATCCTTTTTTATACCGATAATGGCCTCCAACCCCGGCGGTAACATTTCCTGAACGAGAACTCCCTCAATAATCGCTTCCGGCTTATAAAGGCCAACTCTTTCAATTAGTCCCTGAAAAGCTTTTTCTATCCCGGTCGAGTCGGAAACATTCAACACCACTCCCCCGGCTTCGGTTTTATGGAGCAAATCTGGGGACATAATTTTCAGGGCAACCGGATAACCGATTTCTGCAGCTGCCTGTAAGACATCTTCCCGGGTAACAGCTAAAATTTCTCTGGTTACAGGAATACCGTATGTTTCAAGCACAAGTTTGGATCGCCACTCTGTCATCGCACCAACCGTTTCAGACTGGTCCGGATTAATCAAACCCAGACATTTCTCTTTTTCTTTCCCGGCAGTATAAACGGGATAAATGCGCGGTTTTTTTGTCTTCTGCACCCAGTCGGCCAGTGCACTGATCGCCCACAGGCCGCTTGGAACATGTTCAATCACCGGCACACCAGCGCGCACAAGATTATTTTTGGCTTCAAGCGCATAATCCTGCCCGGTTGGCCAGGTAAAAACTATCAACGGTTTTTTTATTTCATTGTATACTTCAATAATTTTTTTCACGGCTTCCGGATCAGGCATTTCAAGATTATAGAAAAAGCCACCCACATCAATTTCCGGATCCTGCATCACAAGGCGCAGGGCACGTTGAAAAAGTTCAGCATCAACAAAAAGCTGCGCGGTTAGATCGACCGGGTTACCAACAGCACCATACGCTGGAAAAAATTCGCGCAAACTCTGTTGGGTTTTCTCTGTCAAACTCACTACCTGAAGACCATATTCAGGACATTTATCAGTCACCACGACTCCGCCGCCGCCGGAAATTGTGATCACAGCCATCCTTTTTCCGGCAGGTAATCGCCCAGTTGCGTATAAGGCAATCAGGGCATTCATTTGCTCAACATCATCAGCCCGGGAAACACCATACTGTTTGAACAGGCCATCGTAAACAGCATCTGATCCGACCAGCGCTCCGGTATGCGAAGCCGCAGCAGCAGCGCCTCTGGCAGTGCGCCCTACTTTAAGTATGGTAACCAATTTTCGTTTTTCAAGTGCATTGCGGCAGGCTTCAACAAACAACTTCCCGTCACCCTGCAGCCCTTCCAGATAACCGGCGATAATTGATACTTCATCACGCTCCGTCAGGTATTTCATAACTTCGGCAAAACTGACATCTGCTTCATTCCCGGTACTGACAAAATAATTAAAACCGATCGAGAGTTGAATTACCATCTGGTAGATAATCCCACCCAAACCACCGCTCTGGGTAATGAAAGATAGCTTCTCGGGATGGAACAGATCGTTGCGTTCTTGATTGTAAAAAAAACTGGCCATAGAACCGTTATAATAATTCAATATTCCCAAACAATTTGGACCCAGAATGCGCATGCCGCTCTTCACAGCCAATTTTTTCATTTCAACCTGTTTTGATCGCCCTTCTTCACTAACCTCGGCAAAACCTGAAGTAAAGACAATGGCCGCCTTAACCTGCTTTTCGGCGCATTCTTTCAGGACCTTCATCGCCTGAGCCTCAGCAACGCCTATAATCGCCAGGTCTATCGGAGCACCCAAATCCAGAATGGAAGGATAACACTTCAGGCCTCCGACCCGGTCATATTGAGGGTTAACCGGATAAACATCTCCCTGATAACCAAACATGCTGAGCAAATACAATGGGATACCATTCGGTTTTCGCGGGTTTTGGCTGGCCCCGATCACAGCGATCGAGTTTGGATAAAAAAATGCATGCAAATCATTTTCACGTTCTGAATTTAAGTTTTGCATCGGCTGTATACTCATCTTAAAATCCTCCTTGGATATTACGGCAATAATTGGTTGATATACTTTTACCTCTTAATATTTTACATGATCAAGTAATAAATGGGTATACTTTTCTCTCTGCGTTCAAAATATGTTTCAATCGCCAGTAATGACATTCATTGGTCGCAAAATATGATAACTATTGAGCAATTATGCTATAATTGGGACTGACTGTTTTTCCAATATTTAAGGAGGTTTACACACGAGTGGCCGAAAAGAAGATGCCTTTTGATCAACAAAAAAATAAATTCATTAAAAATAATAGCCAGCCTCGCAAAAAACTCAGTACTATTAAAATTGTGTTGATAATTATCCTGCTGCTGCTTGTCCTGGCCGGAGGAAGCACCACTGCTGTAGTTTTTAAATATGTTAATGAAGCCCCCTCTCTCGATCCGGCACGACTGGTCACAGTGGAGACATCCTACCTCTACGACAGCAGCGGTGAAGAAATAACCGCTTTACACGATGAGCAAAACCGTATTGCCGTCGATTTAAAAGAAATACCGCCGCACGTTTGCCAGGCCTTTATTGCAATTGAAGACGAACGCTTTTATCGTCACTTCGGTTTTGACATTGTTGCCAGTATTAGGGCTGCCTTTGTCAATTTTCGAGCTGGAACCATTGTTCAGGGAGCGAGCACTATTACCCAACAGCTGGCCCAGAATGCCTATCTGACTACTGAAACCAGCTATAAACGTAAAGTGCAAGAGATCTGGTTGGCCATACAGCTTGAGCGCAGTTACTCCAAAGATGAGATCCTGGAGCTGTATTTAAACCGCATTTACTTTGGCAACGGAGCCTATGGAGTAGAGGCAGCCGCTCTCACATATTTCAACAAGAATGTCGGTGAGTTAACCATTGCTGAAGCAGCAATGTTAGCCGGGGCGGTTCGCTCCCCAAATTATTACAACCCTATTAATAACCTGGAAGAAGCAGAAGCACGGATGAGCCTGGTTCTATCGAACATGTTAAGGCTTGAATATATCAGTGAGGCCGAATACCAGCAAGCCCTTGATCAAAAAAAGATTTATTCCCGTGTACCCAGCCAAGACCACCCCTTTCCCCATTTTGTCGACTATGTGGTTCATCGCGAATTGATCGGTATTTTAAGCGCTATGCCTTCAATCGGTTCCCGGGAGGAAGCCTACCGAGCCATATATACAGGCGGCCTGCGTATCTATACTACCCTGGAACCATCACTACAAAACCACGTTGAAGAAGTTTTAAACAGGGCTGAACTCTATCCAACAACCGTTTTTTTGGATATGCCGCGTGTCAAGAAAGCGGTAACCAACCTTCCGCCGGACCGTGATCTAACCAGGGCTCAAATACAGGAACTGGTTGATGAAGAAAACGGAGTACCCCAACCCCAGGCGGCAGTTGTTGTTGCCGACCCGACCACCGGCCAAATCAAAGCCCTGGGCGGTGGGCGTGATTATCGCAAGAAAATAGACGAAGTGCTTCGTTTTGTCACTCTTCGCCAACCGGGATCGTCAATTAAACCGATTATCAACTATGGTCCAGCTTTCGAGGAGGGGACCCTGGCCGGCGCCGGTTCAACTTTGGATGATTCTCCATATATCAATCCGCAGGGCAACTGGTTCCCGGAAAATTTCGATTACAAATTCAGGGGCATGATCACTATACGCGAAGCTCTCTACTTCTCATATAACATCCCGGCGGTTCGCTCTTTTGAAACTCTTGGTTCGCGAGTTGGCGCAGGCTATGCTGAAAAAATGGGGATCTCGACCCTGCATCCCAGCGAGGTCGATAATTTAAGCCTGACCCTGGGTGGTTTAACCTATGGGGTAAGTGCAATTGATATGGCCCAGGCTTATAGCGTTCTGGCTAATAACGGGATCAGAATCGACCTGCATACGGTGGAAAAAATTGTCGATCGCCACGGCGAAACAATCTATGAAAACAAGATTGATCCAAAACAGATTTTAAGCCCGCAGGCCTCGTTTCTGGTAAATGATATCCTCCAGGATTTCGTTACTGAATATCTTGGCAGAGCCCTTCAGATTGACCGGCCAGTAGCTGCTAAAACCGGCACAACCGACAATTGGAAAGATGTATACCTGGTTGCCTATACCCCCAATCTGGTAGCCACATTCTGGATGGGCTATGACGAACCTAAAATAGGCAGCATTCAGCAAGGTTGGCGCTATTCGACCGTTTTCCTTCGAGAGGTTTTCCTGGAAGCATTTAAGAACCTCGAAATCATGGAGTTTGAACGACCGGAAGGAATCGTCCAGGTAACAGTTTGCAACAAATCCGGCCTAATCCCCAATAATTCCTGTCAGTCAGCAGGCACAGTGATCAGCGATTATTTCATTGAAGGCCGGGAGCCGACCGAAACCTGTGCCATGCACACAGGCTGGTTCTACAATCGCCCTCCTTATATTATTACTGATGAACGGTGGGTAGAAGTTGGTGGCGGCGGCGGACCCGGCAGAGGCCCGGAAGATGCCATGAATATGCCATCGAGCAGCCCTACAGCGATGACTGAGCAGACCGGTTCGGGTACCAGTGAAATCAACATGTTTAAAGCCTATAAGCTTTTTGACGGTATTACTCTGCAGTGGCTGTATAGTGGGCCGGCAATTTCCGGTTTTCAACTAACCAGAACTGCACAGGGGAGAGCAGGCGTGGAGGCCACATTTGACATCGATGCCGATGCCCGTCAGTATTCGGATACAGATATCGTCTCTGGTAATGTCTATACCTATAGTCTCGCCTCACTCTATACAGACGGTAACCTTTCTGATCCGGCCACTGTGGTCGTCAGCTCAACTACCGCTCCCGGTGGGGGATTTATCCAACAACCGGCTACAACTATGGTTATTGTACCAAATGTAATCGGTATGTTCCAGGCGATAGCCGAAGTAAAAATTTCCATGGCTGGTTTACAAATTGGCTTTGTCGATCAGGAGATCAACGATTCAATGTCGCGGAAAACAGTGATATCCCAAATCCCGGAGGCCGGAGCATCTGTCAGAAGAGGAACTGAGGTCAGTCTTGTGGTTTCCAATTACAGCCTTTTTGAAAACAACTAATCATCACATTGACATTTTTTGGTCCAGTAATATTGATTATTTTTATGCAAACAGCGGCATTGATCAGTGGACAAAGATCGTAGAATCTGGGATATGCGGGTAGAGGGCTGTTGCATCGAGCCACAGCTGCTGCCATAGAGTATTTCCCCCTCTTTTTCCAACTGCAGCCATTGAGCGGTGTATTCCATGCGAAATTCCTCGACCAGCTGAGCAGTAGTTTTATAGATAACGGGTTCGAGCAGGCTTAAAACAAGCTGCATCAGTAATTCAGTTTTTATCTGCTCTTTTTCAGTCATCTCGTCACCTTTAGAGTTTAAGCAGAACGACGGTTACTCCCTCACCACCCTCCGCTGCGTTCCCACTGCGGAAGCTGTTAACAAGAGGATGCTCTTTTAAATAAATGCGCAACCCCTGTTTGAGTTTACCGGTGCCTTTTCCGTGAATAAGATCAACCTGGTTCAAACCAGCCCAGAGGGCGTTATCAAGAATCTTGTCGACCAGAGGCTGGGACTCTTCCAGGTTTAACCCACGTAAATCTATCGAATTACTTATAGCCATATCTTTCTTGACACTATAGCCACCACCGGCTGTATCTTTCTGATCGTTGTCTCTCTTCCGATCCTGTTTCTGATCTATTTTCAATTCATGAAAGGGCAGATGCACTTTCATTGAGCCTACCTGAACCAGCGCTTCACCGGTAGTTAAGGAAACTACTTTCCCCTTTTGCCTTAAACTGGGGATGTAAACAGGCTGACCGACTGTGAGATCCTCTCCGGTTAAACTGTAACCATCAAATTCTATTTCGTCATCGATTTCAAGATCCCGGCGGATCAGGTTCAGTTCCCGGCGGATATTTTCTGCACTGATTTCTGGTTTTTCAGTGCTGTCTCGCTTAATAGACCGCAGTTCTTTGATCAGTCTGTCGGTGGAATTTTTGGCCTGGCGGATCAACTGTCGCGCCTCTTCTCTTGCTTCCCTTAAAATATCTTCACGTCTTGCGCGCAGCAACTCACGCTCCTTTTCCAACTCATCCATTAATATTTCAGCCCGACTTCTTTCCATGGCTGCCTGACGACTGTCCCGGTGAAAACGATGTTGATCTTCAACCAGGCTGGCAATAACCGATTCTACCTGATCATGGGAACGGTGAATAAAACTTTTTGCTTTCTCAAGAATCTGATGCGGCAGCCCTAATTGTTCGGCAATATAAAACGCATTGCTCTGTCCCGGGATTCCCTGCAACAGCAGATAGGTGGGCGCAAGCGTGTCTGGATCAAATTCCATGGCTGCATTCTGCATTTTCTCCTGGACCTGTGCAAAAAGCTTAAGTTCATTAATATGAGTTGTTGCTACCGTCAGGGCACCTTTACGCGTAAGTTCTTCGAGAATTGCCATGGCCAGAGCTGAACCCTCCGAGGGATCTGTCCCCGCCCCCAGTTCATCAAAGAGAACAAGTGAACCGCGATCTGCATCCCTGACGATCTCGATAATATTTTTCATATGCCCTGAAAATGTGCTGAGTGATTGGGCAATACTCTGCTCATCGCCGATATCTGCCCTGATTTTATTAAAAACAGTTAGCCTTGTCTCTTTCCCGGCCGGCAAGTGCAGTCCGCTTTGAGCCATAACCGCCAGCAGGCCGATCGTCTTCAGAGAAACCGTTTTACCGCCGGTATTCGGACCGGTAATAACCAGGGTTTGCACCTGTTTACCCAGTTCTACAGACAGTGGGACCTTTTCGCCTGTTAAGAGGGGATGAACAGCGCTGTCGAGGCAATAAATCGGTTCATTCCCCGGGAGCAGCCACGGATTACTGCCACCGGTGGTGAGGCTTAAACGACCACAGGCGGTAATAAAGTCGAGCTCGGCATATAATGATCTGTTTTGGCGCAAACTCTCTCCTGCGGCCGTTACCTGCCCGCTCAACTGATAAAGAATTCGCTCGATCTCCTGTTCTTCCTGACGCTGTAAGGCAGTAAGTTCATTCTGTATATGCACAACCGGCATCGGCTCAATAAAGATAGTTGCCCCACTGGACGACTGATCATGGACAACCCCGTCAATATATTGTCTGTATTCCTGCTTAAACGGTAAAACATAGCGGCCGCTGCGAATTGTAACCAGCGCTTCCTGCAGATAGCGCCTGTAATTGGCACTGCGTATATATTCATCGAGTTTATCCTTGATTCTGTTTTGCAAAGAAAGCTTTTTACGGCGTAATGATGAAAGAGCAGGCGAGGCGCTGTCTAAGATATTGCCGTCCCGGTCAAGTGATCGTTCCAGTGAAGATCCCAGCGCCGGACAGGCGTTAATCTGTGCTGCCAGTTCATACATAAGCGGATAAAGCAAACTTTGATCCTTGTCCTTAAAAAATATCAGCCAGCGGTGAACGGCCTTGATAAACATCATCACTGCTGCCAGTTCGGATCCCGATAGCAAAGCTCCTTTTGCCGCCCTTGACAACAGTGGTTTGATGTCTTCAACCTGAGTTGGGCTGAAAGCATTCTTTGAGCAGAGCAGCCGCCCTTCACTGGTTTCCCTTAGTTTTTTTTCAACAGCAGCAAAATCTGCATTGGGCGTTAATGTTTTTGCCATCTGTTCAGCCATAGGGCTGACGGTCATCAGCACTAGTTGCTGCCGAATCTGATCGAACTCCAGTACTTTGATTTCTCGTTCAGTAATTACATCTGTCAAATGTTTCTCTCTCCGATCAAAACTTATTTCCGCCAGCTCTAACTCGCAACATTATCAATAATTATACCAGAAACTAACCCGCATCTAGCTCACGACAGGGGTAGCAGTAGATGAAAATGCCAATCTTCTCTGTTGACTCTTTAATTTTTGATTATAAAAAAAGCCAGCATCTCCCGGTGGTTTTCGGCCCCAAAGCCCAAATAAAGATTACCGGTTGATACCAGCTTCTACTAACTTCTCAGACTTAGATAAAAATTGATAGCCATTTCTTTCAGCTCTTCAGCAATCGGTGTTAAATAATGTTCGGCAAGGGTAGCTGCTTCCGATGATTCAAGGGCATCAACAAAGAGCTGAAGCGGAATCAACGAAACAGCAGCTATAATGATATAAACAAAGACCGCCCCGATAGCTGCGCCAAAAAAAGCACCGCCAATACGGTTAAAAAAACCGATCACCGGAATACGGTTAACCCACTTGAAACCACCAGAAAAAATACGAAAAGCAATGCTTAACAATAAAAATAGTAGTAAGAAAGCAATCACTCCGGCAACCAACTGAGGCGCTTTCTCAAAAGCCATATCAATACCAATCGTTTGCATTACATCGTGGTAGGGAATAAGATCTTCTGGATTTATATATTTAGCCAATGATTCACAGAAATAACGGCTGCCCCAAAAGGATAAAATTATGATTACAACGAAGCCGACAATATCAAATAGTTGTCTGACCAACCCGTGTGCAAAGCCATTGATAATATGCAAAATCATAACACCAAGTAATAAGATATCAAACCAGCTCATCTTCAACCCCTCGCTCTCTTTGGTTACCTGAATACAAAGTCTTTTCTTCTTTAAGTTTGAGTAGTTCATCGGCAAGATTAAGGGCGGCTAAAACAGCGATTTTGTACTTGCTCATCTGGATATTCTTTTCGGATAAAGTCCTCATCAACCGATCGAGGTAGTGTCCCACTTTATGCATATCATCGGAGGTAGCAGAGCCCCTGAGAATATATTCTTCTCCCATGATGATCACAGTGACCCGGCTTTTCTCTTTATCCGACATACCTTCGCCTGCCTTCCTGTCTACGGGAAGCTATTGGCACCATAATTCGAGATCATGGAGCAGATATCCTGCTTGTTTAACTGCGTAAAACTGCACCAAGATCAAATAGGGCTTTTTCAATATTCTTCTGGGCACTGTTTACCTCAGCGTCAGTAAGAGTACCTTCTTCAGACCGGAAGGTGATGGAGTAAGCCAGACTACGCTTGCCTTCAGGGATTTGCCTGCCTTCATAAAGATCAAATAACTTTACCTGGTTGACAAGGCCTCCTCCGGCTTCCTTAATCGTCTCTCCCAGCTGAGACGCTGATATTTTCCGGGGAATCACTACAGCAATATCCCGATTGACCACCGGGTAGCGGGATAACGATGAGACCCTTGGTACAAGGTTTGCCTGTTTTCCCAGGATCGCCAGATCAATTTCACAAACCGTAACCGGCTGGTTAACTCCCCAGGCTTCGGCTACTTCGGGATGAAGCTGCCCCAGGAAACCAAGCTCTTCTCCACCAGACATAATCACGGCACTGCGCGTCGGATGGGTAAAAGGCATTGCCGCCGGAATAAAATCGACTGACTCAATCTGAAGTCTGCTGAATAAGAATTCCAGTGTTCCTTTGATAGTGAAAAAATCCGCTTCCCGGGAAGGCGAGATCCAATTAGGATCCAGAATCTGGCCGGTTACAGCGAGGGCCAGCTTTACCTTTTCCACTGGTAGTTTTTCCAAAGGCAGCGAATCGGCCTCATAGATTGAACCGATCTCACAGATCATCTGGTTAAGTTCACGATAACTGAAGTTGTGCTGGATCACTTTGAGTAATCCAGTCAGCAAAGTTGTCCGCATGACTGCCTGCTCCTCCGAAAATGGGTTAAGGACAGGAATAGCCTGCAATCTACGGTCGTTTTCAGGCAGCCTGAGTCTAAACAGGCTGGACGGGTTAATAAAAGAATAGGTGATACACTCATAAAAGCCACAGGAAACAGCGATCTCCCTGACCAGGTTTTGCAGTCTTTGTTCTCTCGTTTCCCGGTTTTCGAGCAGCTTTCCCCGGGGTAGCGTGATCGGTATCTTATCATAACCGTAAAGCCGGGCGACCTCTTCGATAATATCTTCTTCCAAAACCAGATCTGCCCGCCGTACAGGCACGGTTACATTCAAAAGACCGTTTTCCTCTTGCTGAACAGAAAAACCGAGGCGGGAGAGGATAGCAGTAATCTCATCTGTCGGGATAGTCAATCCCAGTATTTCATTGATCCGCTCGGGTTTGGCAGAAATCCGACGTGGTTGGCTGATAGACATATTTTGATCGATCAAACCCCGTAAGACCTTACCTCCAGTCAGATTGCTTATGAGCAGAGCGGCCCTGTCCTGGGCCCAGATCACTGCTTCCGGATTAACACCTTTTTCAAAACGCTGCGAGGCTTCTGAAGAAAGATTATAGCGTCGAGCTGTGCGCCGAATGTTGATCGGGTTAAAACCAGCTGCTTCTATAAGCACCTCCTGTGTACTAGCGGTAATTTCGGTATCTTTGCCGCCCATAACCCCGGCAAGCCCCACCGGAACAGCCCCATCGGCGATCACGAGTATTTCCGGATCTAGTTCCCGTTCAACACCATCCAGAGTAACCAGCCTCTCACCGGCGCGGGCCCTGCGAACCACAATTTCGCTGTTTTTAAGCTGCTTCAAATCAAAGGCGTGCAGCGGTTGCCCAAATTCCCACATTACATAATTACTAATATCGACTACATTACTAATTGGCCGGATACCCGCTTTTAGCAGTCTGATCTGCATCCATAAAGGAGATTTTTCGATAATTATATCCTGGACAGCACGGGCTGTATAGCGCGAGCAAAGATCGGCATCCTCTACCGAAATCTTAATAATTTTATTGATATCTCGCTCCATTTCCTGCGGAGTAAGTGGAGGCATTTTTACCGGCCTCCCGGTCAGGGCGGCAACTTCATAGGCAACTCCAATCATAGAAAGACAGTCGGCCCGGTTAGGAGTCAGTTCAAGATATAATATGCGATCGTCAAAGCCTAAAATCTCATCTACCGATTCACCGATCACTGCGGTTCCTTCCAGGATCAAAATTTCATCCTCCGCATCGAGTTCCAAACCCAGTTCCCTGGCTGAACAGAGCATCCCGGAAGATGAAGCGCCATAGATAACCGCTTCTTTAATCAGGCGCGAGCCCGGCAGTTTAGAGCCGGGTTTGGCAACGGCTACTTTGTCGCCGACCTGCATATTCTTCGCTCCGCAAACAATTTTTAAAACATTCGTCCCGACATCCGCTTCAACCAGAGTAAGATTGCTTCTACCCGGGTGAGGCTCCAGCGAGTTTACCTTCCCAACCACTACACCCGGCAGGGATGGTCCGAAAACTTCTAAGGCGCCCACTTCAACTCCCGAGAGTGTGAGTCTTTCGGCCAGTTCATCAGCAGAAATACCCGGGTCAATATAATCTAAAAGCCAATTATATGAAACATACATCTTTGTATATCCTCCAATCAGCAATCACTCATTTAACCGGATCTGATCATTTATTCTGATCACTGAATCCTGACCAGCGTCGCCTGTGTCTGTATTTATCCGAACTGCTTTAGGAAACGCAGATCGTTGGAAAAAAAGAGGCGAAGATCACTAACACCATATTTGAGCATTGCAATCCGTTCCACTCCCATTCCGAAAGCAAAGCCGGTTACTTCCCGTGGATTATAACCGGACACTTCCAACACCCGCGGATGGACCATGCCTGAACCCAATATCTCCAACCAGCCGGTATTGCTGCAAACACGGCATCCTTTACCGCCACACATAACACATAATATATCAACTTCCGCACTTGGCTCTGTAAACGGAAAATAGCTGGGCCGCAAGCGGATTTTTTGGTCAGAACCGAACATTTCCCGGGCAAAAAGCAGTAAGGTGCCCTTTAGATCGGCAAAAGTGATATCCCGATCAACAACCAGACCTTCAACCTGGTGAAACATCGGCGAGTGAGTGGCATCGTCGTCACGTCGGTAAACCTTACCTGGTGCAATTATACGGACCGGAAGATTTGGAGCCAACTTCTCCATAACTCTGATCTGAACCGGAGAAGTGTGTGTCCGCAATAATAATTGTGGGTTGAGGTAAAATGAATCCTGCATATCCCTGGCCGGGTGATCAGCCGGAATATTCAGGGCTTCAAAATTATAGTAATCACTTTCTATATCCGGTCCATAAGCTACCTGGAATCCGAGGCCATAGAAGATTTCTTTAATTTCCTCTATGATTATAGTCAGGGGATGCTTCTGCCCTGAGTCGATCGGCCTGCCGGGGAGAGTAACATCGATACGCTCCTGCTCCCATTGTCCCGCTTTGACAAGATCCCGCAGCGAGCTTTCTTTAAGTTCAATGACCCTTTCCAGTTCTTCTCTTAAAATATTAGCTTCCCGACCTAATCCAGGTCGCTCTTCCGGGGCCACAGTTCCCAGGCTGCGCAAAAGAGCGGTAAGCGCACCCTTCTTACCCAAAAGTTTAACCTTGATCTCCTTCAATTCGGCCAGATTATTAACTCCGGCAATGCTCTGACGCGACTGATCTTCAAGTTCCTTTAATTTTTTTAACAAATCTAAACACCTCCGGAAAATAAAAAACCCTCTTAGAAGAGGGACGAAAGGTTACCTTCCGCGGCACCACCCATCTTAGCCACCGCTGACTCACTTAATATCGCTAACGGGATTACCGTCACCAACCTACCAGACCATACGACCATGGCCCTTCAGTGGGAAGTTCCGGAGTGAATTTCTGCAGGCAACGCCGGGACAGCTCGCAATCAAGGCTAATCCTCCCTGGTCGGCGTTTATTCCTACTTACTTATCTCCTTCATTACCTTGACTATTCATGTTGATTGCATTATAGCATCTGCAGTCATACTCTTCAAGACTTGCGAATGCTGCGCTGACGAATAACCTCATATAGAATCACCCCGGTGGCGACGGCTGCATTCAAGGAGTCGATTGATCCAACCAGTGGTATTGATACATTAAAATCAACAGCTTCTTGCAGTTGCTCAGAGATACCATCTGTTTCGTTACCGATAATCAGGGCTGTTGGTTTGCTGTAATCCACCGACCAGTAGCAAAGATTTGATTGGGCACTGCCGGCAATCAATTGCATGCCACTTTTCCGGAGAGTTTTGATCAGAGAACCGGGGTCGCGGGTTAACTCAAGGGAAAGGCTAAAAATATTTCCGGTAGTTGCTCTTAAAACCTTGGGGCTAAAGGGATCTACGCTACCAGAGGTGTAATAGACCAGGTCCACACCGGCCGCCGCCGAAGTGCGGATAATTGTACCCATATTACCAGGATCCTGCAGCCTGTCGAGGATTAGAATTAAATCCGGCATCGTTTTTAATGGTTGTATAGTCTTTTCACTGCTATAAGGCAAAATAGCCGCTACTGCCTGGGGGGTTTCCGTATCGGCAATACTTTTGAAAACTGACTCAGGCAGGATGAGCTGTTTGACTACAGGCGGCAACTTGTCCAGCCAATCTCCGCCACCGCTGTCATAATACTCCTGCGTAAAAAAAACCGCCAGGGGGATCAATCCGGCCTTTAAAGCTTCTCTGACCAGATTCGGTCCTTCCAGGGCAATTTTTTGAGCAATCTGCCGGTAGCGGCGACTTTTCAGCAGTTTAATATATTCTCTAAGCAGCGGATTGCGAGGACTGCTCACACGTGTTGCCATCAGCTAAATCCACTTCAACTTTTTCAAGTGTTTATTTTCGCCGATTGCCACAATTATATCCTCGGTTTCAATAATATCATCGGCAACCGGAGAAATATTGGTTTTACTACCGTTATTCCGGCGTAAGGCAATAATGCTAATTCCAAAGCGGGCCCGTATATTGAGTTCCATCAACGATTTGCCGACCATTTCTTTCGGCGCCATCACTTCAACAACACTGTAATCATCCGACAACTCAATCAAGTCAATCATTGTTGGGGCAATTAGACTATGCGCCAATTTTTGGCCGGTATCCCGTTCCGGAAATACTACCTGGTTTACCCCGATTTTCTTGAGGACTTTACCGTGGAGTTCAGTCTGAGCCTTAGCGATAATATGTTTAGCTCCCAATTCGATCAGGAGAATCGCCGCCATAATACTGGTCTGCACATCAAACCCGATCGCCAGAACCACAGCATCGAAACCCTTGATGTCAAGTGCCTTCAGACAAACTTCGGAAGCAGCGTCTGCTTTGACTGCATTTGTAACTTCACTGCTGATCTGCTGAACCAGAGTTTCATCATTATCTACAACCATGACATCGTGCCCCAGGCCATAGATCGTTTTGGCCACACTTGATCCGAAACGACCGGCACCAATCACTAAAATTTGTTTACTCATAATTAAGCCTCCTGAAATGCTATAACGTTATTATCTGCTCTATCCGAGCATCAAGTGCTCTTCAGGATACTGCAATACATCATCGGCCTTTTTGCGGGCCAGTGCGACAAGTAAGGTCAGTGGGCCGACTCTTCCGCCAAACATGGTTATAATCAGGGCAATCTTGCTGGGGCTGCTCAATTCCGGTGTAATTCCGGTAGAAAGCCCAACTGTGCCGAAAGCAGAAAATGCTTCAAATAGTAATGAGAGAAAATCATAATCTTCGAACAGAGTCAAAATAAAGGTGGTTATAAAAATCAACGCTGTGGCCGCACTGATGATTGATACTGCTTTCATAATCTGCGGCAATGGAAACCGCCTTCGAAAAACAACCGGCTCGTGACGCCCCCAAATCATGCTAATAAAAGTAATCAGCACAATGCCAAAAGTAGTCGTTTTTACCCCGCCTCCCGTTGAAGTGGGAGAAGCACCGATAAACATAAGGGCCATCAAAATAACCATAGTTGAATAGTTTAGTGATCCAGTATTTAATATACTAAAACCGGCAGTACGCGGTGTGGCGGCAGTAAAAAAAGCGGTAAATACTTTTGCTCCGCCGGATAAACCACCCATGGTTGCCGGGTTATTATATTCCAAAAGCAAGACCAGAGCTGTTCCGCTTAATAGTAAAAGGGAAGTGATAATTAAAACAAAACGGCTGTGTAAAGAAAGACGACTGCGAAAACGAAAATATTTGGTCAGTTCCAGAATTACCGTGAATCCGAGACCTCCAATAATAAAGAGGGTCATAATTGTCCCGTTGACAAGGTAATCTGTGGGGGAACGGGTAAGGCTGCTAAAGTTGCCAAAAAGATCAAAACCGGCATTGCCGAAAGCTGATATGGCATGAAAAAGAGCGACAAACATGCCCCGTCCATAACCAAACAGCGGTACAAACCGGAAACTGAGCAGGATTGACCCGATTATGATAAATAATATAGCCATACGGGCCACAGTTTTAACCAGCGGCACTAAACCGGCTAGTGATTCCTGATTCAAGGCTTCTTTAACGACAAGACGATCCCGCAAAGATATGCGCCGCCCAAGAAATATAAACACCAAGGTCGTCATGGTCATAAACCCAAGGGAACCGATAAAGATCAAAATCATTATTATGCTCTGCCCCAGTGGTGTAAAGAATGTTCCAGTGTCAACAACAACCAATCCGGTTACGCAAACAGCGGAAGCAGCAGTAAATAATGCATCAAGATAAGCCATATCAACGCCTTCATGCATCGGGGGTAAACTGAGCAGCAGCGACCCGGTTAGAATAACTCCCAGAAAACCGATAGCCATAGCACGAGCCGGGTTTAACTGTAATCGCCTGCTTTGCAAAAATGATCATCTCCAAATGGAGCTTAAGGTATACCGATATTGATTTGAAATAGCTAACTTTAAATATTATTTTTGGCTACTTCAACAAGCTGGGCGAAAGCAGCTTTATCGTTAACAGCCAAATCGGCCAAAACCTTACGGTTAATCTGGACATCGGCTTTTTTCAAACCATTGATGAAACGGCTGTATGAAATACCGCCGATGCGGGCAGCAGCATTGATCCGGGCAATCCACAGTTTACGAAAATTCCTTTTGCACTGCCTGCGGTCACGGTAAGCATAAGAAAGTGACTTCATCACTTGCTGGTTAGCTATTCTGAACAGCTTACTCTTCGCACCATAATAACCCTTAGCAAGCTTTAATATTTTTTTTCGCCTTTTTCTGGCGACATTACCTCTCTTGATGCGAGGCATAGCTAATCATCCTCCTAAATATTTACATAATCTTGAATAGTTCACTTTTTTAGCAATAACCCATGGTTCGGTCTTATACGAATGAATACCCAGACCGGGTTGTCCGGGTATTAGGGTTAATTTAAGGTATTAAGAGCTTGACCCGCTTGGTATCGGCAGGTTTAACTAATGTCGACTTACGCAACCGCCGTTTGCGACCGGGGCTTTTCTTGCCGAGAAGATGGCTGGCAAAAGCTCGAAATCGTTTGATTTTGCCGCTACCGGTTTTTTTAAACCGCTTCGCCGCGCCGCGGTGAGTTTTCATTTTAGGCATTATAATAACAACCTTCCTCTACTATGATTTGGGCGACATAATCATAATCATGTTACGCCCTTCCTGTTTGGCAGGTTTTTCCACAACGCCGAAATCAGCTAAATCTTTAGCCAGCTGTTGGCAGAGGCGCTGGGCGATCTCGGGATGGGTTATCTCCCGGCCTCGAAACATAAACGTAATTTTAAGCTTGTCACCATTTACTAGAAATTTCTGGCCTCGTTTTACCTTGACATCAAAATCATGTTTGTCGATATTAGGCCTTAATTTAATTTCTTTAATCGTCGTAACCTTTTGCTTTTTGCGCGCTTCACGATCCTGCTTGCTTTGCTCGTACTTATGTTTTCCATAGTCCATCAGTCGGCAAACCGGCGGGCGCGCACTTGGCGCAACATTAACCAGATCCACGCTCTTTTCCCGGGCTAATCGTAAAGCCTCGTCTGTCTTCATCACACCAAGTTGAGTACCGTCAGCATCAATAACCAATACTTCCCGGGCATTAATTTGTTCATTCACGAACAAATTTTTACTAATTTTATTTCACCCCCAAATAAAATTTAAGAGCAGGCGCATACCACCTACTCTTAATATCCGTGAGACTTATGGATAAACCCTGGTAGCATCAAAACACCTCAGGGTGAGAAGCGGTGGCTTCTGCTTCAAGTACCTTTATTTCACCGTATTGAATATATCAGAATAAAGAGGTTTGGTCAAATAGTTTTTTCGGTGATTTCCTCTTTTAGTTTTTTGATAAAATTCACGATCGCATCGGTGCCAAGATCGCCATGATCACGGTGACGTATTGCTACCAATCCGCTGTCTACTTCACGATCGCCGATCACCAGCATATAGGGAATCTTCTTAACCTGGGCTTCCCTGATCTTATAGCCCATTTTCTCGTTGCGCTGATCGAGAGTGACTCGGAAGCCCTCTCTCTGCAGCTGATCTTGGACACTCTCAGAGTAGTCGTGGCTTCTCTCGGTTATCGGTATAATTGCTACCTGTACCGGAGCCAGCCAGATTGGAAATGCGCCGCCGTAATGCTCGATCAAAAGCGCCATCAACCGTTCCATCGATCCGTAAATGGTCCGATGGACCACCACAGGCCGGTGTTTCCCACCATCTTCCCCGATATAGGTCAAATCGAATTTTTCCGGCATCTGGAAATCAAGCTGAATGGTCCCACACTGCCAGCTTCGACCAAGACAGTCCTTTAAATGAAAGTCGATTTTCGGACCATAAAAAGCGCCATCCCCTTCATTTACGCGAAAATCAACATCTTTATCCTGTAAAACAGATTTCAGGATAGCCGTTGCTTTGTCCCACATCTCGATTCTGCCCATCGCCTTTTCCGGCCTGGTGCTCAGTTCGACACGGTAATCAAAGCCAAAAACGCGATAGAAGAGATCCATTAGAGCAATGATGCCGGCAACTTCAGCTTCAATCTGTTCTGGGAGCATAAATATATGAGCATCGTCCTGAGTGAAACTGCGCACACGCATTAATCCCTGGAGCGTACCGGATAGTTCATGACGGTGCACAATGCCCATCTCAGCAATACGACGCGGAAGGTCACGATAACTGTGCATCTTTGAACGGTAAACCAGCATCGCCCCGGGGCAGTTCATCGGCTTGACCGCAAAGTCCTGATCGTCAATCTTTGTGAAATACATATTCTCGCGGAAATGATCCCAGTGACCGGACTGCTCCCAGAGACTGCGGTTAAGGATCAGTGGAGTCTTGATTTCTTCATAACCGGCCTGACGATGTTCATGGCGCCAAAAATCAGTCAGCTCCTGCCAGATAACCATGCCGTTGTTGTGAAGAAATGGAAATCCGGGACCCTCATCATGCAGACTGAACAGCTCAAGTTCACGACCAAGCTTACGGTGATCCCGTTTTTTAGCTTCCTCGATCATATTCAGGTAATGCTCGAGACGCTCTTTAGTCGGGAAAGCCGTTCCGTAGATACGCTGTAGCATCGGGTTGTGTTCATCACCGCGCCAGTATGCACCGGCCAGACCAGTCAACTTAAAAGCCTTGACCATCCCGGTATTAGACAGGTGTGGACCGGCACAGAGGTCGATGAAATCAGCCTGCTCGTAACAACTGATCACGACATCATCGGGTAGATCATTAATCAGCTCTAATTTATAGTTTTCGCCCATTTCCCCGAATAACTGCAAAGCTTCAACTCTGCTCATTTCTCGGCGCTTGATCGGCTTTCTCTCTTTAATAATATTTTTCATTTCCTTCTCAATGGCTGGCAGATCATCGGCAGAAATCGATTGATCAAATTCAATATCATAATAAAAACCGTTTTCGATCGCCGGTCCAATCCCGAGCTTTGCCTTTGGGTAGAGCCGTTTTACAGCATGAGCCAGAACATGGCTGGCGCTGTGACTGTAAATTCTCGCCCCCGGCGGTGTATCAAAATCTATAAAAGATATCGTGCTATTCTCCGGCAATGGAAGGCTTAAATCACATTCTTTCCCGTCAACAAGAACAGCGATCAGTTCTTTATTTTCAGCCTTTTTTTCACTTAAAAGATCCATACATGTCGTACCCCCAGGGTAGACAGCCTCTTCACCATTCTCCATTATCACTTTTATTGACAAGCGTTAAACACCTTCTTTTCACCACTATAATATGAAACTGATTATAAATCCTGCCAGTAACCCTGTTAAGACGGATTCGTTAACTCTTTAAATTTAAAATACGGGGCAGCAGTTCAATTTCAACCGGGGCCCGCCCCGGCTGTTCTCCATCGAGATCAATCAGAGCGATATCCCCGGAGGTCACGGTAATTTTTTTGCCCTGTAAGCTGGTGACCAGCGGATGGCTGAGGTGGCTGCCGCTGTATACTCTGGGCAAATTAATCAGCAGATCAAGCTTACTGAAATTACGTAAAATTATAATATCGAAAAGGCCGTCATCGATCACAGCGTTGGGGGCAATACACATTCCTCCACCAAAATAGCACCCGTTACCGACTACTATAATTGTTATCGGTTCGTCACAAATTTGCTCTCCATCAACAATTATTCTCATGTTTTTGTTTTTGTAGAGCAGTAACGTGATTACGGTGCCCCATAAAAACGAAACGAAACCACCGAGAGCTTTACTTGTTCGGTTGACCCGGGCAACAGTATCACCGTCGAGACCCAAACCGGCCACATTAATAAAGTAGCGGACTCCCTGTTCACCCTGGCTAGCGGCGTAGGTTATCTTACCAACATCTACAAGCCGTAAAGGGCTTTTAAGAATATGGCGAATAGCCTCGGCGGCATCAGTGGGGACACCAATAGTCCGACCTAAGTCTCGACCGGTGCCGGTCGAGATAAAACCGACTGCGGCAGTTTTTCGTACCAGTTCTCCATCAGCGAAAAACCCGTTTGTTACTTCATTGGCCGTGCCATCCCCGCCAACCGAGATAATTAAATCATAGCCTTCTTTTAAATACCGGCGAGTGATTTCTGTAGCGTGGCCCTGGGATTCCGTAAACGAGTGAACAAACGACAGACCTTCCTGTTTAAATGAGGCGGCTATCTCCGGCCAGCGTTTGCCGGTTGCGCCATTAGCTGAAGCCGGATTAACCACTACCGCAGCTCTGGTTGCCTGCAAATCTTACACCCCTTTTCATGTTGCTTCATTTAATAAGCAGCTCTGATGCGGCTTAGCAACGATCTATTAAATGGTTTAAGTTCACTGAGCTATTGATTAATTATAGCATAACCAATTGCCAGGCAAATAGCAAAATACCGGGCAATGATCAAGTCTGCCCGGTATTGTTCTAATTTGTTCCAGCATTCCCAATGACCAGTTCAAAACACCGATCAGCTGGCCTTTTTCAAAGCAGGAAACCATTTACGCGACCGCAGGCAGATCCGAACCAATATCAGCATAATCGGCACTTCAATCAGCACGCCGACTACGGTCGACAGAGCTGCCCCTGAAGTCAGACCAAAAATGGTAACCGCGGTGGCAATAGCCACTTCAAAGTGGTTGCTGGCACCAATCATTGAAGAAGGTGCTGCTTCTTCATACGTAAGACCAATAAACTTCGCTGCAATATAACCAATGGCAAATATAACCAGGGTCTGAATGATTAAAGGTACGGCAATCATACCGACCACCAGCGGTGCTTCAAGAATTACGCTCCCCTGAAGCATAAAGAGAAAAATAAGGGTTAGTAATAGTGCTACTGTGGATATTGTTCCCATATGTTTTAAAAATACTCTTTCGTACCAATCAATACCACGCGTCTTGATCAACCGGGTGCGGCTGATGAAGCCTGCGACCAGTGAGACACCTACATAAAGCATGACACTTAAGAATATAGTCATAAAGGGTACATACATATCAGCTACGCCAAGTAGAAAATTACCGAGGGGAGCATATAGAACCAGCATGGTCAGCGAGTTGATCGCCACCATCACCAGGGTTAGCCCCATGAAACCACGCGCCAGGTAGCTCCATACCAGTACCATGGCAGTGCAGGGGGCAATGCCTAACAAGATCATTCCGGCAATGTATTCACCGGCCAGGGTTTCGTCAAGATAAGGAGCCCAGATCACCCGCATGAACAGCCAGGCCAAGAAATACATGGTGAAAGGTTTAATGGCCCAGTTGACAATCAGAGTTAGTAAAACCGCCTTGGGTGCTTTGAATGCGTTGACGACTTCCCTGAAATCGATCTGGACCATAATCGGATACATCATCGCAAATAGAAAGATCGCCACAGGAATATTAACCTGGGCCACGACCAGAGAATTTAGAAAAAGTGCCGCCCCAGGGAAAGCGGCGCCCAGCCCGATACCTATGAGAATACATAAGGCTACCCAAACACTCAAATATTTGTGGAAAAAACTAAGTTCGTACTCTTTTTGCGCACTCATAGCTAAACATATCACCCTTTCTTTGATTAGATACTTTAATGGACCAGGTTGCCGAAAACCATTCCTGAAATGGTAGCCATGATTACAACCAGTAAGACAAACGTGGCGGTTTTTTTCGTTCCCAAAACGCTACGGATTACCAGCATATTCGGTAGGCTCAAGGCCGGCCCAGCCAGCAGCAGTGCCAGGGCAGGACCTTTACCCATTCCAGCACCCAACAAACCCTGCAGGATCGGTATCTCTGTCAAGGTTGCGAAATACATAAAAGCGCCGACCACTGAAGCAACCATGTTGGCCTGCAGACTGTTACCGCCGACTAAAGCTTCAATATATCGAACCGGAATCAGTCCAGCATCAGTTCCTGGACGACCCATCAGCAAACCAGCCATCAGCACACCGAAAAAAAGCAAAGGTAAAATTTGCTTGGCAAAATCCCAGGTTGTGTTTACCCACCGAATACGTTCTTCCCGGTCAAACCAGTGTTTTACAATATATCCCAGTAAAAGCAGTAAGGCAACGACAACCGCCCATTTCATCTGGTAGAGTGTATTGTAGAAACCTAACGGCTCCCCCGGCTTGCCCCAAGTGGCGAATATCAGGATCAAAACCAAGGTTAGGAAGAAAAAAATATTCTGGAGTGGATTACGCCTTTCCGCCTCTTCTTCACTGATACCAGCCATGGAAGCAGCAAGCCTTTCTTTGTCCTCGCGGCGGAAAATAAAGGCCATCAGTAAGCCGATCACCACGGCAAAAATTACCGCCCCGACAGCACGCGCAAGGCCCAGTTCCCAACCGAGCACGCGGGCAGTAAGCACAATCGCTAAAACGTTGATCGCCGGGCCGGAATAGAGAAAAGCAATCGCCGGGCCGAGGCCGGAACCGCGGCGGTAAATGCCGCAAAACAGGGGGAGCACGGTGCAGGAACAAACAGCCAGAATAGCTCCGGAGATTGAAGCCACTGAGTAAGCTACCCAGGGTTTAGCCTGGCTTCCGAAGTACTTGATTACTGCCCCTTGCGAAATAAAGTTGGCAATGGCGCCGGCAATAAAGAAGGCCGGGACCAGGCAGAAAAGGACATGCTCCCGGGCATACTCCTGTAACAGGTAAAAAGCTTCAATAATTGAGGCGCTCACCAACGGACTTTCAAACGGTATAAAATAAGCCGCCAGAAACACTCCCACGATCAAAATAAGCTTGTGGTATTCCTTCATTACAATTTCATCCCCTTGTCTTGATCAGCCGAAGCGGTAAAAGCCGGTATTGACTAACTGATCTTTCGCCCTATATTTCTTCCTGGATGAATTTTTTTAACTCGTCCCGCTTGGGAACGCGTCCCGAAACTTTGACCTTCTCGTTGACTATAAGCGCCGGGGTTATCATCACAGCGTACTGCATAATCTCATCCATCTTGGTAATCTTCTGCACATCCGCCGCAACATTCAGCTCGGCCAGGGCATTGATCACTTCCTTTTCCATACTCTGGCATTTACTGCAGCCTGTCCCCAATATCTTGATGATCATACATAATCACTCCTCTATTTATAATAACGTGAACAGCAGTTAGCATATACCGATCGCTTTATCGTGCCAGATCTGTCTTGTTATCTTAGCAGACAGTTCTACAATTTCATTAATTCGGGGGTCACTGATCCGGTAGATCACTTTTAAGCCATCTTTCCGTGATTGCAGCAACCCCTCTTTTTTTAATACGGCCAGATGGCGGGATACATTTGATTGCTCCATAGCAAGCGCGGGAAAGATTTCGCATACACATCGCTCTCCGGGTTTTAAAAACTCTAATATTTGCAGGCGGGTTGGATGAGCCAGGGCTTTAAAGAAATCTGACTGGGTTTGATGCAGCTGATAAGACATCTGGAACCTCCCTATCGTTAACAGTGGTTACAAAAAAGCTACGCTATGCTACTATATGCTTATATATGCATATAGTAGCATAGCGTAGCAAAATTATCAACGTAATTTCAGAATAATTTATAAGATCACGTTGGGAATACAATGGTGATTTGAAAGTAAAGCACAACAAGGACAGAGTTATTAACGTCATTACTAGTAATGGCATTAATAACCTTGCCCCTGGATCATCAATTTACACGGGTAGAGTACCCCTTTATTTTACAACAAGCTAACAATAAGAATGCAGCGATAGCAGTTGCTCTGTTTCTTGTTTCTCACTGCCAACTTCTCGCACCTTACTTCCCATCTAGCGGGCACCTCCGCCACCTCCGCCGCCACCGCCGCCACCTCACCGGAGAAACCACCACCACCGCCGGAACCGGAGGAAGATGCTGAACGAAACGCTGTTTTAAAAGACTGATCCATGGATGATGTCAGGCTGTTAAAACGAACC
>JAUWPV010000029.1 GCA_030611385.1 Bacillota bacterium
AGGAGGTGCATTTAGATGGCGAAGAAGAAGTTTGAGCGGACGAAGCCGCATGTTAATGTAGGGACGATTGGTCACGTGGACCACGGCAAGACGACATTAACGGCGGCGATAACTTACTGTTTATCGAATGTCGGATTTGCGCAGAAGACAACGTTTGACGAGATTGACAAGGCGCCCGAGGAAAAAGAAAGAGGCATAACCATATCGACGGCGCACGTCGAATACGAGACAGAGAACAGGCACTATGCCCATGTAGACTGCCCCGGGCACGCGGACTATGTCAAGAACATGATTACCGGAGCGGCACAGATGGATGGAGCGATCATCGTAGTATCAGCGGCCGACGGCCCGATGCCGCAGACCCGCGAGCACATATTATTATCGCGCCAGGTCGGCGTTCCCTATATTGTTGTCTTTTTAAACAAAGCCGACATGGTTGACGATCCTGAGCTCATCGAATTAGTGGAGATGGAAGTAAGAGATCTATTAAACGAGTATGAATTCCCCGGAGACGACACCCCGGTGATTGTCGGTTCAGCCCTCAAAGCCTTAGAATGCGGCTGCGGCGGCAAAGAATGCGAAAGCTGTAAAGTGATCTGGGAACTGCTGGATGCGGTAGACAACTACATCCCGATGCCCGTGCGCGAAAAAGACAAGCCCTTTTCGATGCCGATTGAAGACGTTTTCACCATTACCGGTCGCGGCACGGTTGTGACCGGCCGGGTTGAGCGTGGGCAGATCAAAGTAGGCGACGAAGTAGAAATAGTCGGCTATGACGAGCGTTCCCGTAAGACCGTTGCTACTGGTGTAGAAATGTTCCGTAAGCTGATGGACTACGCCGAAGCAGGCGACAACATCGGCGTGCTCCTGCGCGGTATTGACCGTGAATCGGTCCAGCGCGGCCAGGTATTGGCCAAGCCCGGCACGATCAACCCGCACATCCGGTTTGGTGCTGAAGTATACGTATTGAAAAAAGAAGAAGGCGGCCGGCACACCCCGTTTTTCCAGGGATACCGTCCACAGTTCTACTTCCGCACCACCGATGTTACCGGTAACATTATTTTACCGGAGGGCATGGAGATGGTTATGCCCGGCGATAATGTTAATATGCAGATTGAATTGATCACCCCGATCGCGATCGAAGAAGGTGTGCGCTTCGCTATTCGCGAAGGCGGCCGCACTGTCGGCGCTGGAGTAGTCACCTCAATCACAAAATAAGCGGAGGCCCTTTTCCCCCACTCGACAGAGAGGGGTGGGCGCGGCAGTACAGTGTATCGTGCCCGGATACCCCGCTTTTTAATTATGTTGGTTCGTTGACAGTCTGGAACTTGTTGTGATAAATTATTGCTTATGAATTCAAGAGGCAGGTGGAAGAGGTAAATGAGAGTAACAGTACATTTGGCCTGTGCGGAGTGCCAGGAGCGAAACTACACAACCCGTAAGAATAAAAATAATAACCCGGACCGCTTGGAAATGAAGAAATACTGCAGTCGCTGCAAGATCCATACATTGCACAAAGAGGCCAAGTAAGGCAGACACAGCAGGCAGCGGGGTAGAGTATTGAGAAGCCAAAACAGATGGTTACAGGAAGAGGTCGGAGTTGAATGCGTTTTTTCAGACGAATAGCAAAATTTCTACGTGAGGTCAGGGGCGAGTTAAAAAAAGTGAACTGGCCAACAAGGCGTGAATACAGCGTTTTTACTGGTATCGTATTAGCGGTGGTGCTGGTAATCGGTGTATTTTTCTGGATTTTAGACAGCGCTTTTCTGGCTCTCTTGCAGCTAGTCATTCGTTAAACTGCTGGTAAAAAGGCCTTTATAAGGAGTGTGACCGGGAGTGCTGACGCATTCCCCTGTTATGAACACTGAAACAGAAAACGGAACTGAAAATGACTCTGTGCTTGGTTCTGGAAACGAAATCGAAGAGATAACCATAAAAAAAGACTGGTATGTTATACATACCTACGCCGGTTATGAAAAGCGGGTAAAAACCAACCTGGAGCGACGGGTCGATTCAATGGATATGAAAGACAAGATATTCAGGATCATGGTGCCCACCGAAAAAGAGATTACCAGCCGCAACGGTCAAAAAAGAACTGTTGAGAAAAAAGTTTTCCCCGGTTATGTTTTTGTGGAAATGGTTATGGATGATGATTCATGGTACATGGTGCGCAATACCCCCGGAGTGACCGGGTTTGTCGGCCCCGGTTCAAAGCCAGTGCCCCTCAGCGAAAAAGAGATAACTCATATTTTGCGCCAGATTGGTATTGTGGAAGGCAAACCGCGTATTGAGTTCGATATTCACCAGATTGTCCGCATAGTTAGTGGTCCTTTTAAAAATTTCGAGGGTAAGGTTGAAGAAATTAACCGTGATAAAGGTACTGTTAAAGTATCTGTATCCATGTTTGGACGTGAAACACCGGTGGAACTTGAATTTCACCAGGTTATTAAATTTTAATCAGCGCTGTATATTCCATCAGGGAACGGTTACAGCCGGGAGGTTTGTTCAATGGCTAGAAAGAAAAAAATAATTGGAATGACAAAATTGCAGATACCGGGAGGGAAAGCTACTCCTGCACCTCCGGTTGGTCCTGCTCTCGGCCAGCACGGGGTTAATATTATGGCCTTCTGCAAGGAATTCAACGATCGTACTTCCGGTGATGTCGGGTTGATTATCCCGGTCGAGCTAACGATTTTCGAAGATCGTTCTTTCACCTTTATCACCAAGACCCCGCCGGCAGCCGTTCTGCTGAAGAAGGCTCTTGGCCTGGAGAAAGGTTCCGGTGAACCGAACCGGGTCAAGGTGGGGACAATCTCACGCGCTAAAGTTAAAGAGATTGCCAAGCAGAAAATGGAAGATTTAAATGCCTATGACGTTGACGCCGCAGCGAACATTATCGCAGGAACTGCCCGCAGCATGGGTATCGTTGTCGAGGGTTAAGATTTTATATAATAAGGTGGGAGAACGCCAGGCGTTCGCGGACCACGGGAGGTTAGAAAAGTAATGCCTAAAAGAGGAAAGAAGTATGAAGAAGCTCGCAAGCAAGTCGACCGCGAAAAGAGATATGAACCCGAAGAAGCCCTGCGCATGGTCCAGGAAATGAGTAAACGTGCATTTGACGAGTCGGTAGAACTGGCAGTTCGCCTCGGAGTTAACCCGAAGCATGCCGATCAGCAGGTGCGCGGAACCGTGGTTTTACCGCATGGAACGGGTAAAATTGTTCGGGTTGTGGTTTTCGCGAAGGGTGAGAAAATGAGGGAAGCCGAAGAAGCCGGTGCCGACTTTGTTGGTGCTGACGATTTGGTTGCAAAAGTCCAGGAAGGTTGGCATGATTTTGATGTAGCCGTGGCCACACCGGATATGATGAGCTCTGTCGGCAAATTAGGTAAAGTGCTTGGACCGCGCGGACTGATGCCCAACCCCAAAAGCGGAACAGTAACTTTCGATATCGGGAAAGCAATCAGTGACATCAAGGCCGGTAAGGTTGAATACCGCACCGAAAAAGCCGGAAATGTCCACGTATCCATTGGGAAAGTATCTTTCAGCCATGACAAGCTGGTTGAAAACTTCAGCGCAATCATGGAAGCGCTGATCAAAGCCCGGCCGGCTTCGGCCAAGGGTCAGTATGTCAGGAATGTTACGGTCAGTTCAACCATGGGTCCTGGCATCAGAACGACACCCGGGGTTGGTTTAAAAAGTTAGCGCTAAAGGCAGTCGTTGGCGGTCAGAATATGCGCAATAAAGATACTGCTGATGGGCGCTACTGGCTTGTATTGATGAAAAAAATACAGATTTGTTCCGTAGACGGCAGGTACTATGTTTAATGGTTTTTTTGGCCGCCTGTCCAGGAAAAAGGTTTTCGTGTGTAAACCAGTTTTTGCTTTGGTTGCAAACGGGGCTTCCTCTCTGCGGAAAGCCTCGTTTTAATTTTTAACGGCAGTTGGAAGGAGGTGAAGTTATGATCACCAAAAAGATGAAAGAAAAAATGCTGGAAGAGATCACTGCGGATTTGAAACAGACCGAACTGGTTATTGTGACTGACTACCGGGGGCTGAATGTCAAGGCCATTAATAATCTGCGCGGCAAGCTGCGAAACGAACAGTGCCGCTACCGGATTACCAAGAATACAATGAACCGCCTGGCCTGCCGTCAAGCCGGAGTCGAGCAGCTGGAAAGCTTCTTTGAAGGGCCGACGGCGATTGCCTATTCAAACGCTGATCCGGTTGCCGCTGCCAAAGTATTTATGGATTATGCCAGAGAAAATGAGGCTTTGGTTATAAAGGGCGGGATGTTGTCCGGCCGGATCCTCAACCCCGCTGAAATTAAAGCGCTAGGTGAAATTCCACCGCGTGAAGTGCTTTTGGCCAGAGTAGTTGGTGGATTCCAGTCACCGATTACCGGCTTGGTCAGCGTTTTGCAGGGAACCCTGCGCAAACTGGTCTACACTGTCGATGCAATCCGCCAGCATAAAGAAAGCGCTTGAGAAAAGCAGGATTCCTCAGTCGGAATTGAAGATTAAGGTTGATCAGAGCTTGCGGATAATTGGGCGAAGAGCCTGAAATGAATATTAACTAAAAGGAGTTATTAAAAATGGCAAAAGCTGATAGCAAAGTAAGTGAAATTATGGAATTAGTTAAGGGAATGACCGTTCTGGAACTGTCCGAACTGGTAAAAGCCCTCGAAGAAGAATTTGGAGTTACCGCAGCCGCTCCGATGGCGGCAGCTGTCCCCGTCGCGGCAGCAGTGGAAGAAGAAGAGAAAGACGAGTTTGATGTTATCCTCACTTCGTCCGGCGAGAAGAAGATCCAGGTAATCAAGGCTGTCCGCGAAATTACCAGCCTTGGTCTCAAAGAAGCGAAAGATCTGGTTGATAATATCCCGGGCACCATCCAGGAAAAAATCAGCAAAGAAGAAGCCGATGCCACCAAGGCAAAAATCGAAGAAGCTGGCGGTGTAGTCGAACTGAATTAATAAACTACACTGCGCACTAACGTATTAACTTATTGTTGATTTAGCCCGCACCTCCTGCTATAATCACTGGCGGGAGGTGTTGTTTTGGTCAGAAGACGAATTGAATACCCAGGAGCTTTCTATCATGTGATCCAGCGAGGTAACAACCGGGAGAATATTTTCCTCTTCATAAAATCATTTTCTACCAGAATATGATTTACAGCCGTTATTTAAATACTGCCCACGAACGGACCGGACATCTCTATGGCAGCCGTTACAAGGTTTTACTGGTTCTCGATGAGCACTACCTTTTTTCAGTTCTGCGCTATATACATTGGAATCCATGTCGGGCAGGCCTTTGTGCCGCCCCGGAAGAGTATGGCTGGAGTAGTGACATTTATTACTGTAATGATCAGCCCGGTTTTGTCGATACCGATTTTATTTTGAAGATTTAAAGCGCTGATCGCCACAAGGCAGTTCGTGAATATACCCGCGTAATGAAGGTTGAAGATGACATTAATTATGAATCATGCAAAGTGATCGGGGAAGATATGAGCTCGGATATGAGCCCTGATGAATTAATCCAGAGAGATCATTCTGAAGATGATATTGAAGAGACAGTTGCCGGCCGCTTTACCTTGGATCAAATTTTAAAAGCAACCGGAGTCAGCGATGCTGATTTTAATTTGATTAAATGTAGGTCACGCCAAAGACGCCTTGCCCAATATAAGTTTGCTTATTGCAGGGAAGCCGCTCAGCAGGGTTATACTTATCATGAGATTGGAATAAACATCAACATCAGCGCGGCAGCAATTACCACGAAGTTACACTGCGTACTAACTTATTAACTTATTGTGTTTGCTGTGAAAATATTCGTTCTTACCCGTTGACACCGTTAGATCCTTGTGATAATATACTTAAATGTCAAGTGCTACCGCTGTGTTCAAATTTTGCATGATTTGTTCAGCCTTCTCAATAATTACATAACCATAGGAGCATCAGAAGCCAGATGGCTGTTTATTGATTTCAGCCTGTTATGTTCCGGTTTTAAATCATAAACCAGGTACCAGGGGAGTGATTTTTTTTAATGTCCACCATTGTTACAGCAGGCAGAAGCAAACGACGTTCTTATGCCCGAATTACCGAAATTCTCGATCTTCCGAATCTGATTGAAATTCAGCGCAGTTCGTTTAGCTGGTTTCTTGACCAGGGTTTGAAGGAAATATTCGAAGATTTTTCACCCATTAAGGATTTTACCGGCAACCTGGTCCTCGAGTTTTTTGATTATACTCTTGGTGAACCGAAGTATTCTGTTGATGACTGCAAAGAGCGGGATGCCACCTATGCCGTTCCCTTGAAAGTAAGGGTGAGGCTGATCAACCAGGAAACCGGTGAAGTTAAAGAGCAGGAAGTTTTCATGGGTGACTTTCCGATGATGACTGAAAACGGCACCTTTGTTATTAATGGCGCCGAGCGGGTTGTCGTCAGCCAGCTGGTTCGTTCCCCCGGTGTATACTTCAAGAAACAGACTGACCCGACCGGCAGCACCGGTAAAGAGTTGATCAGCGCCACGATCATCCCGAACCGCGGTACCTGGCTCGAATTTGAAACCGATGTAAACGATGCTATTTATGTCCGCGTTGATCGTACCCGCAAAATACCAGTTACCGTTTTATTGCGGGCCATTGGCTACGGCACTAACGAAAAAATTAATGAGCTGTTGGATCACGATCATCGCCTGGTCGACCTGCTGGAAAAGGATCATACCGATTCGGTGGAATCAGCGCTGCTCGAGATCTATAAGCGCCTGCGCCCTGGCGAGCCTCTAAATGTTGATAATGCCCGTTCCCTTTTTGAATCACTCTTCTTCGATGGCAAACGATACGATTTTGCGCACGTGGGAAGATTTAAAGCAAACAAGAAATTATCGATGACTAACCGAATTTATGGGAGAGAACTGGCCGAGGACGTTTCAGACCCGGTCAGCGGCGCTGTCCTCTATCCGGCCGGAACAATTGTAAACGAAGAAGCGGCCCGGGTGATTGACGAACATCATGTTGAGCGCGTCAGGATCAAACATCGTGACAGTCCCTACCTGGTGATCGGCAACGGTATTGTCAATATTGCAACCAGGCATTTGGTAGCCTCCGATATTATTGCCGCAGTAAACTATATTCTCAACCTTTTCGACGATATCGGACAGGTCGATGATATTGATCATCTCGGTAACCGTCGTTTGCGCAGTGTTGGGGAACTGCTGCAAAACCAATTCCGGATCGGTCTTTCCCGAATGGAAAGAGTGGTCCGCGAGCGAATGACAATTCAGGATGTCGAGGCGATTACACCTCAGGCACTGATCAATATCCGCCCCGTGATCGCTTCGATCAAAGAATTTTTCGGAAGCAGCCAGCTTTCACAGTTTATGGATCAGACCAACCCACTGGCTGAACTGACTCACAAGAGGCGTCTCAGCGCCCTCGGACCGGGAGGCCTGAGTCGCGAAAGGGCCGGCTTTGAAGTGCGCGATGTGCATCACTCTCATTATGGCCGGATCTGCCCGATTGAGACTCCGGAAGGTCCGAATATCGGCCTGATCGGTTCACTGGGCACATTTGCTCGCATAAATAAATACGGTTTTATAGAAACCCCGTACCGGCGAGTCGATAGAAAAGAGGGCCGGGTGACATCAGAGATCGTTTACCTGGCTGCCGATGATGAAGATCGCTTTGTAATCGCCCAGGCCAACGCTAAGATCGATGAAGACGGCCGTTTCGCCAGCAATCGGGTAACCTGTCGTTACTATTACGATACAGTTATGCGTCATCCCAATGAAGTTGATTTCATGGATGTTTCACCCAAACAGCTGGTCAGTGTGGCCACAGCCCTGATTCCCTTCCTTGAAAACGACGATGCCAACCGGGCCCTGATGGGAGCGAACATGCAGCGCCAGGCAGTGCCTCTACTGAAAGCCGAGGCACCGCTTGTCGGCACCGGCCTTGAATATAAGGCGGCAGTCGATTCCGGAGCGGTGGTAATTTGCCGCTATGATGGGGAAGTCGTTCGTGTGACCAGCAACGAAATAGTGATCCGTCGCAGTAAGGACAGCGATGGGCAAAATTATACGATCAACGGCCGTACCCGGGAGTGCTTCGAAGCAGACCGTCTACCCGGGTTTGAAGGCGGTCTCGATATTTATACTCTGCAGAAGTTTAAACGCTCAAACCAGGGCACCTGCGTTAACCAGCACCCCATTGTGCGGCGCGGCCAGAAGATAAAGGTCGATGAGGTTATCGCCGATGGTTCCTGCACCAGCTTTGGTGAACTGGCCCTGGGTCGGAACGTCCTGGTTGCCTTCCTGCCCTGGGAAGGCTACAACTACGAGGATGCCATTTTAATCAGCGAAAAACTGGTTAAAGAAGATGTATTTACATCCATTCACATTGAAGAATACGAATCCGAGGCCAGGGATACCAAGCTTGGCCCGGAAGAGATTACCCGTGATATACCGAATGTCGGTGAAGAGGCTCTGAAAGATCTTGACGGACTCGGCATTATTCGCGCTGGAGCTGAAGTGAGGGCCGGTGATATCCTGGTTGGCAAAGTTACCCCCAAAGGAGAGACTGAGCTGACGGCCGAGGAACGCCTGCTGCGCGCTATCTTTGGGGAAAAGGCCCGTGAAGTGAGGGATACGTCTTTACGCATTCCCCATGGTGAATCGGGTATTGTGGTCGATGTAAAGGTTTTTAACCGTGAGGAAGGCGACGAGCTTTCTCCGGGTGTTAATCAGTTAGTCAGGGTCTACGTGGCTCAGAAGCGTAAAATATCCGAAGGCGATAAGATGGCCGGACGACACGGCAACAAGGGTGTGATTGCCCGCATCCTGCCTGAAGAAGATATGCCTTTCCTGCCCGACGGCACCCCGCTTGACATTGTGCTCAACCCCCTGGGTGTGCCTTCAAGGATGAATATTGGACAGGTTTTGGAAGCTCACCTTGGCTGGGCCGCCAAGGCGCTGGGCATTTTCATTGCCTCGCCGGTTTTTGACGGGGCGACTGAAAGTGATGTTTTTGCCGCCTTTGATGAATCGGGGCTGCCGTCAAACGGTAAAACAGTGCTCTATGACGGCCGTACCGGTGTAGCGTTCGACGAAAAAATTACGGTGGGCTATGTCTACATGCTTAAACTGGCCCACCTGGTGGACGATAAAATACATGCCCGTTCTACCGGCCCCTACTCCCTGGTTACCCAGCAGCCGCTGGGCGGTAAAGCCCAATTCGGCGGTCAGCGCTTCGGCGAGATGGAGGTGTGGGCCCTGGAAGCATATGGTGCGGCCTATACTTTGCAGGAGATTCTTACTGTTAAATCAGATGATGTGATCGGTCGGGTCAAAACTTATGAGGCTATCGTCAAGGGAGAAAATATTCCTGAACCGGGTGTTCCTGAATCTTTCAAGGTTTTGGTTAAAGAACTGCAGAGCCTTTGTCTCGATGTGCGGATGCTCAGTGACGATACGGGTGAAATGGAAATAAAGGAAAGCGATGACGACTCGGATTACCGTCGCCTTGATGTCAATATCGAAGGTATGGAATCAGATGAAGACGATCACGATCGCTTTACCTACCGCAAAGAACCGAAAGAGATCATTGCAGCCGCAGAAACCGCTAAAGAAGAGATCATTGAAGTCGCTAAGGAAGATGGAATATGCCTTGAGGACGAAGATGAAGATTTAAAACACACTGAAGTTGCCACTGCAGAGGAAGAGATCTCTGCACCGGTGAATCTCAAAGTGGAAGAAGTATCGCTTGAACAGCTCGAAGAGCTTGAGCAGGAAACAGAAGATGAAAACGATGAAAACAGCGTCGGGCGGAAACCGAAGCGCTCCTCGAAAAAGACGGCTGAAGAGCTTGAGCCGGATGAAGCAACGGAAGAGCTTGGCGAAGACGAGGAAAATATCCACTAGCAGCGCAGGTTAAACCCTGGCGAAAGGAGAGATCTTTTTGTTGGATGTTAATAATTTTGATGCCTTTAAAATAGGGCTGGCATCCTCTGAGCAGATCAGGGCTTGGTCGAGAGGTGAAGTTAAAAAGCCGGAGACTATCAATTACCGTACCCTGAAGCCGGAACGTGAAGGGCTCTTCTGCGAAAAAATATTTGGTCCGCAAAAAGACTGGGAATGTCACTGCGGAAAGTATAAAAGGGTCCGTTACCGCGGTATCGTTTGTGATCGCTGCGGTGTTGAGGTGACCAGAGCCAAGGTGCGGCGCGAGAGGATGGGGCACATCGAGCTGGCTGCCCCGGTATCGCATATCTGGTATTTCAAAGGTATTCCCAGCCGGATGGGTTTGCTGCTCGACATGTCTCCCCGGGCCCTGGAAAAAGTGCTTTATTTTGCTGCTTATGTGGTTATTGATCCCGGAGAGACCTACCTCAGTAAAAAGCAGCTGCTGACCGAGGTAGAATACCGGGAATACTTCGAAAAATATCAGGCCCTTTTTAAAGCCGGTAAAGGGTTTAAGGCTGATATGGGCGCTGAGGCGGTTAAAAAACTTTTAGCCGGCATGAACTTGGACGAGATTGCCCTCGAGCTGCGCAATGAACTGGTTAGTTCCAGCGGTCAGAAAAAGATCAGAGCGATCCGCCGTTTGGAAGTAGTCGAGGCTTTCCGCCAGTCGGGCAACGTACCTTCCTGGATGATCCTGGATGCCATTCCGGTTATTCCACCTGACCTGCGGCCGATGGTCCAGCTCGATGGAGGCCGCTTTGCCACCTCTGATCTGAACGATCTTTATCGGAGAGTTATTAACCGTAACAACCGTTTGAAACGGCTGCTTGATCTGGGCGCTCCCGATATCATTGTCCGCAACGAAAAGCGGATGCTGCAGGAAGCGGTCGATGCCCTTATTGATAACGGGCGGCGTGGTCGTCCGGTAACCGGCCCTGGCAACCGACCTTTGAAATCATTAAGCGATATGCTTAAAGGGAAGCAGGGGCGTTTCCGTCAGAACCTGCTTGGCAAAAGGGTTGACTATTCAGGCCGTTCAGTGATTGTGGTCGGTCCCGAACTGAAGCTATACCAGTGCGGTCTGCCCAAAGAGATGGCCCTGGAGCTCTTTAAACCGTTCGTCATGAAACGCCTGGTCAGCGAGGGCCTGGCTCATAATATCAAAAGCGCCAAGCGCATGGTTGAAAAGGTGCGTCCCGAGGTTTGGGATGTGCTCGAAGAAGTGATTAAGGATCATCCTGTGCTCTTAAACCGGGCCCCGACCCTGCACCGCCTCGGTATCCAGGCTTTTGAGCCGGTCCTGGTGGAAGGGCGGGCTATCCAGATTCATCCGATGGTGTGCACAGCTTATAACGCTGATTTCGACGGTGATCAGATGGCGGTTCACGTTCCTCTTTCGACCGAAGCCCAGGCTGAAGCACGCCTGCTGATGCTTTCGGCCCACAATATTCTCAATCCGAAAGATGGCCGTCCGGTAACCACTCCGACCCAGGATATGGTTCTCGGCTGTTACTACCTGACCCTTGAAAAAGAGGGAGTCCAGGGTGAGGGTAAAGTATTCCCCAATCCCGATGAGGCGATTACTGCTTATGAACTAAATTATCTCGATCTGCATGCCCGTATTTTCATTCCTGCCGCCAGTTTCACAGGGCGTGATTTTGTGCGCCGTAAAAAATATTTACTGACTACTGTTGGTAAATTGATCTTTAATGATGTTTTTCCCAATGATTTTCCCTACATTAACAATGCTGATTTTACCAATTCACTGCCTGAGGAAAGATTTGTGCCGATCAGAAATCTTAATCCGCATAAGATCATTAAGGAACTGCCGCGCAGCAAGGCAACAAAGAAAGATTTCCTGACCGAATTGGTCGCCCGCTGTTTCCGTATGTACGGCAATACCAAGACTGCGGAGATTTTAGATCAGATTAAGAGGTTGGGCTTCCGCTATGCCACCCGTGCCGGAGTTACCGTTGCGGTAAGTGATATTGTCATTCCGCAGGAAAAGCAGGGAATTCTAAAGGCAGCAGAAGAGAAGGTCGAAACGACCGAACAGCAGTACGATCATGGATTAATTACCGAAAAGGAACGCTACGACCGGGTAATCGAAATCTGGGGCAAGGCAAAGGATGAAGTATCCGTAGCCATGCTGGGCGGGCTTGACGAGAGCAACCCTATCTACATGATGGCTCATTCCGGAGCCCGCGGAAACGAATCGCAGATCACCCAACTGGCCGGGATGCGTGGACTTATGGCCGACCCCACCGGGAGGATTATCGATATTCCGATCAAGGCCAATTTTCGTGAAGGTCTGACCGTGCTCGAATACTTTATCTCTACCCATGGTGCGCGTAAAGGTTTGGCCGATACAGCTTTGAAAACTGCCGATTCTGGTTACCTGACCCGCCGCCTGGTTGATGTAGTCCAGGATGTGATTGTGCGTGAAGACGATTGCGGTACCGGCCAGTCGATTGGCTTGAGCGAATTTATAGATAGTGAAGAAAACCTCGAAGAAGCGGTTCATCGCCTGGTCGGTCGTTATACGATGGAACCGATCTACCATCCCGAATCAGGGGAGGTGCTGATCGAGGGCGATACCCTGATTACCGAAGAATTTGCCCAACAGGTTTCCGATCTCGGTATAACCGAGGTACGCTTCCGTTCGGTACTGACATGTAAAACCCAACATGGCGTTTGCGTCAAGTGTTACGGTCGTGACCTGGCCAGTGGGAAAATTGTCAATGTCGGCGAAGCGGTAGGTATTATTGCTGCTCAGTCGATCGGCGAACCCGGCACCCAGTTGACAATGCGGACCTTCCACACCGGTGGTGTTGCTGGTGATGATATTACCCAGGGTCTGCCCCGGGTTGAAGAGCTTTTTGAAGCGCGCAAACCAAAGGGGCAGTCGTTGATTGCCGAAATAGCAGGAGAGATCGAGCTTATCGAAACCCGCTACAAACGCGAAATCAGACTTACTTCCGAACAGGGTGACTCCCGATTATACGTGATACCCTATGGTACAAGGATCAAGATTGAAAACGGCCGGCAGGTCAGTGCTGGTGATGAATTGACTGAGGGTTCGATAAACCCGCACGAACTGCTCAAGGTTAAAGGTGTGCGCGGTGTTCAGCTCTACCTGCTTAAAGAAGTGCAGTGGGTTTACAAGATGCAGGGGGTCGATATCAATGACAAGCATATCGAAATCATTGTCCGCCAGATGCTGAAAAAAGTTAAGGTGGAAGACCCCGGAGATACTGAGCTGCTGCCCGGAGGTATGCTCGACAGTTATCGTTTTGAAGGGCTCAACGCTGCTGTAACTAAAGAGGGCGGCAATCCGGCGCTAGCCCGACCGCTGCTGCTCGGAATCACCAAGACATCACTGGCTACTGAATCATTCCTTTCAGCAGCTTCATTCCAGGAGACGACCCGTGTCCTGACCGACGCTGCAATAAAGGGGCGCCAGGATCAGCTGCTTGGCCTGAAAGAGAATGTCATTATCGGCAAATTGATTCCGGCCGGCACCGGTATGACTCGCTACCGTAATATCGAAATTCACACTACCGGCCAGGATCCGGAGCCGGAAGTAGAAAAAGAGCTGGTAGTCGATCTCGGTCTGGATACCGAAGAGACGGCCATTGCTGCCACCAGTGATCAAAGGCCTAAACGGGTTGAAGAAGATGTCGAGATTTTTGAAGATTAAAGAAAAATTTAATTGACAAGCCTTAAATACGGTGTTAAAATCTTAAGGCACGCCTGACGGGCTTTTCCTGTTAATGTGACAATCAGTGAGAGAACGCCATCAGGAGATCGACAAGAAAGCCCTGAATGTTTTTCGGGTGTCATTGTTTTTAAGCTTATTCTGTTTAGCGGCACTCGTGAATTTCGGTTTCCGTAGTATGAGGATAGGTTAAAAAGATAGGAAGGTGTGCTTTTCCGTTGGATGATTTGATAAGCAATGCCCGACGCAAAGTCGTCGGGACCAAACAGACGATTAAAGCTCTGGAAAGAGGAGAAGTCCTCCAGATATTTATTGCCAGGGATGCCGAGGATAAGGTTGTTAGTCCTGTCCTTGCCCTGTGCGAAACAGGCAATCTAGAGCCGCAGTTTGTCGAGACGATGTTCCAGCTCGGGAAAATGTGTGGGATTAAAGTCAGGGCAGCGGTAGCTGCTATCATAGAAGAATAAGGGAGGTGGACTAATGCCGACAATCAATCAATTAGTTCGTAAGGGTCGTGAGCAAATGACCAAAAAGTCTTCTGCTCCGGCACTTGATCGTTCACCGCAGAAAAGAGGCGTCTGTACCCGTGTTTCGACGACTACTCCGAAGAAGCCGAACTCAGCCTTACGTAAAATTGCCAGAGTCCGCCTGACAAATGGGATTGAAGTGACAGCCTATATCCCCGGAATCGGGCATAATCTGCAGGAACACTCGGTTGTTCTTGTCAGAGGAGGCAGGGTTAAAGATTTGCCGGGTGTGCGCTATCACCTGGTTAGGGGAACTCTCGATGCAGCCGGAGTTGAAAACCGGGCTCAGGGACGCTCAAAATATGGCACAAAGAGGCCGAAAGCGCAGTAAAATATGTAAGGGGTGAAAGATCGAAGATGCCACGAAAAGGTCCTGTATCAAAACGAGAACTTTTGTCCGATCCGGTCTATAACAGCAAGCTGGTAACCAAGTTTATCAACAAACTGATGTATGACGGTAAAAGAGGGTCCGCTCAGGAAATTATCTATGATGCTTTTGATATGATCAGGGAAAAGACCGGTAAAGATCCTCATGAAGTATTTGAGACGGCGATGCGTAACGTTGCGCCGGTATTGGAAGTAAAACCACGCCGTGTCGGTGGAGCGACCTATCAGGTGCCGGTGGAAGTTAATACTCATCGTAAAAATATACTCGCTATCCGCTGGGTGATCGGTTTTGCCCGTAAACGCGGTGAGAAAACCATGGCTCAGCGTCTGGCTGGAGAGTTGATGGATGCGGCTAGTGGAACCGGCGGTTCGATCAAGAAAAAAGAAGATACGCATAAGATGGCCGAATCAAATAAAGCCTTCGCCCATTACCGCTGGTAATAAAAGACTGATCTAGAGAAGATAATATCGAAAAAGTGTAAGTCTTAACAGTTTGCCTTCAGTTTTACGATTGTCCGGTTCACCGGAACTCTGGTTTCAGGCTTACACATTTGGAAGAAAGGAGGGACGACATGAGCAAAGAAGCCAACTTATCAGTAATCAGGAATATCGGGATTGCCGCCCATATTGATGCCGGCAAGACGACAACTACCGAACGGATTCTCTTCTATACCGGACGGTTACACAAACTCGGTGAAGTGCACGAAGGTACAGCGACCATGGACTGGATGGCTCAGGAGCAGGAGCGGGGCATTACGATCACTTCTGCAGCAACATCGTGCCAGTGGCGTGATCATTTGATTAATATTATCGATACGCCCGGGCACGTGGACTTTACAGTTGAGGTAGAACGTTCGCTGCGTGTTCTTGATGGAATGGTTGCAATTTTCTGCGCCAAGGGCGGTGTTGAGCCCCAGTCTGAAACGGTCTGGCGCCAGGCCGACCGCTACCATGTGCCCCGTTTAGCCTATATCAATAAAATGGATGCTGTCGGTGCAGATTTTTTTAATGTCCTGCGGCAGCTCCGTGAGCGGTTTCATGCCCATGCCCTTCCTATACAGCTACCGATCATTGATGAGAGCGGTTTTTTGGGAGTAGTTGATCTGATTACTTCCCGGGCAATTATCTATGAGGATGATCTTGGCACAAGCAGAATAGAAACCGATGTTCCGGAAGGTATGAAAGAGCAGGTAGCCGATTACCGGGAAAAAATACTTGAAACTATTGCCGATTATGATGATGAATTGATGGAAAAATACTTTAATGGTGAGGAGATCAGCGCTGAGGAATGTTATCGGGCTTTGCGTAAAGCCACCATTCACCATAACCTGGTGCCTGTCCTCTGTGGTTCATCTTACCGTAACAAGGGTGTGCAGCCTCTGCTTGATGCAGTGGTCGATTTTCTACCATCCCCGGTTGATGTTGGCGCGGTTAAAGGATTTAACCCGAAGAGTGGTGCGGAAGATTTCCGCCTGCCGGCCAACGATGCTCCCTTTTCGGCCTTGGTTTTTAAGATTATGGTCGATCCTTTTGTGGGTAAGCTAGCTTTTGTCCGGGTTTACTCCGGCACTCTTGATAAGGGTTCGGTGCTCTTGAATGCAACCCGTCAGAAAAAGCAGCGAATCGGAAGATTAATTCGTATGCACGCTAATTCCCGTGAAGAAATTGACCGGGCCTCGACCGGCGATATCCTTGCCGTCATCGGTCCGAAAGAGATCAGCACCGGCGATACGCTGTGTGCCCTGGACAAACCGATTGTCTTGGAGAATATCATTTTCCCTGAGCCGGTAATTTCAGTTGCCATTGAACCAAAGACTAAAGCCGATCAGGATAAAATGGGCATTTCAATGCAGCATCTGACTGAAGAAGATCCCACATTCCAGGTTCATACTGACCAGGATACCGGCCAGACGATCATATCCGGGATGGGCGAACTCCATCTCGAGATTATCGTTGATCGCCTGCTGCGTGAATTCAAAGTGCAGGCTAATGTCGGCAAGCCGCAGGTGGCCTACAAGGAAACAGTGCTTGGTGAAACAAAGGCCGAAGGACGTTATGTGCGCCAGTCCGGTGGACGCGGCCAGTACGGTCACGTTGTGATCGAACTATCACCGCTGGAATCGGGCGGGGGATTTGTTTTTGAAAACAAAATTGTTGGTGGCGCTATTCCTAAAGAGTTTATCGCACCAATCGAAGCCGGTCTGAAAGAAGCTTCCCTCAACGGGGTGATAGCTGGTTATCCGGTTGTCGATATCAAGGTTGTTTTGAAGGATGGTTCTTTTCATGAAGTTGACTCTTCAGAGCTGGCCTTCCGAATTGCCGCTTCCAAAGCGCTCAAAAGCGCTTTATCGAAAGCGAAACCAGTGCTCTTGGAGCCAGTGATGAAAGTTGAAATATCTGCTCCTGACGTATATCTTGGCGATATTATCGGTAACTTTACCGGGCGTCGCGGACGGATTCTCGGAACTGAACAGAAAAGCGGTGTCCAGGTGGTACGGGGGGTTGTGCCCCTGTCCGAAATATTTGGATACGCTACCGAACTGCGATCCCACACCCAGGGACGCGGTGTTTATAACATGGAATTTTACCGTTATGAAGAGGTACCACAGAGCATTGCTCAAAAAATAATCACTCAAAGTGTTGCTTATTAATTGTAGGAGGTGCATTTAGATGGCGAAGAAGAAGTTTGAGCGGACGAAGCCGCATGTTAATGTAGGGACGATTGGTCACGTGGACCACGGCAAGACGACATTAACGGCGGCGATAACTTACTGTTTATCGAATGTCGGATTTGCG
>JAUWPV010000054.1 GCA_030611385.1 Bacillota bacterium
GCCACCGGCATAGACACAAAGAGATTCGGTCAGGCCTGATTGTGAATTGACCTGAATCGCGCCATTTCTATGCAAACTGACGGCGCTGTTGTCGAGAAAAGACCAATCCGGTATTTGACCGATCGCTACCACGATAGAATCAGCTTTGAGTTCAAATTCGCTTCCTTTAATCTCAATTGGCTTTCTGCGGCCATCAGCATCGGGTTCACCCAACTTGTTCTTTACGCATTCCAGGGCGATTACGCATTTATCCTTTATGATAACCCGGGCGGGCGAAGCGAGTTCCTTCAGGATATTGCCTTCCGCAAATAGCATTTCTCGCTCTTCTTTTATCGCCGGCATTTCTTTTTCTGTACGCCGATAAACAACAGTCACCGGTTTACCGGTAAGCCGGCGAGCTGTCCGGGCCGCGTCCATCGCTGTATTGCCACCGCCGATCACCAATACTCTGGCTCCCAGGTCCGGTCTTTCACCCTGGGCCACCCGTTCCAATAATTCCAGGGCGGTAATCACCCCTTTTGCATCGATCCCTTCAATGTTCAATAGAGCATCTTTGGGAAAACCGGAAGCGATGTAAACTGCATCAAAACCTTCTTTTAACAGCTCTTCCGGAGGCTCGGTAATCAGGTGGGATAGTTTAATTTCAACGCCCATCCCGATGATACGATCAACATCTTTCTGAGTAACTGATGAAGGAATCCGGAATGCAGGAGCGATAGCCGGTATGCCACCTGCTCTTTGCTTGGCTTCATAAACTGTTACCTGGATACCATTTAAAGCCATGTAATAAGCGGCCGCTAATCCAGCTGGCCCACTACCGATTACAGCTACTTTACGGTTGGTTTTTTCTCTAACCTGCACTGCACCAGACCCTGCACAATCAGCAAACCGCTTTAAAGCCCGGATAGCCACTGGTTCATCATAATTATTACGGGTACAGCGAGTTTCGCAAAGATGAGTGCACATATAACCGGTCATTGCCGGCAAAGGGTTACGGGCCAGGATAACTTTCAATGCCTTGTTGTATTCTTCCTGGGCAATCAGGCCGATATACCCGGGAATATCCTGGGTAACAGCGCACTGCTCCATACAGGGGGCGGTAATACAGTCAAATATTTTAAGCGCCGAATCAACCTTTGGCAAGCCGTAAGGATGGTATTGTTTTTTATAGCGCGGATCTGTTAATGCATCTGCGGCAGCCTGTTCTAAATTATTGAGTTTATTCAGGGCAAGTTCTGGCAAGCCAGATGCATTACGGGCAAACATATCTTCCGCCAGGTTCTCCAGGTATTGTAATAGTCTGGAGTAACCGCCCGGTTTGAGTAGATCTGAGGCAACATTTACTGACTTTGCACCGGCTGCCAAAATAGTAGTCAAATTAAGTGCGTCTGCCCCGGCTGAATAAGAAACGTTGATATCGCCCTTAAATTCCTGGGTAAGTTTGTGAAAAAGGTTTATCGTGATCGGATAAAGAGCACGTCCCGACATATACATTTCGTCACCGGGGATAACCCCTTTGTGGTTGGCCATCGCCAGAGTATTGCTTAGTTTGATGCTAAAAGTTAGGTTTCGATCGGCAGATACCAGCTTTAGTGTTTTAATCATCTCAACTGCCCGATCATATTGAAGATCATGCTCAAACACAGCATCGGGAATCTGTATTTCATGATAACCCAAATGGTCATAGAGAATACTGATTACTTTATTTTTACCGAGGAGAGTAGGGTTTAATTTAACCGTAGTGTGCAAGCTCTTTTCCACCAGTAAGTAGCGGGCCAGTTGCTCAATTTCGTCCGGTGGGCAACCATGCATTGTGGAAAGAGTAACATTATTAGAAAGTTGAGAGGGTATCTCTAAACCGGCAAAACGGGGGAACTCTGCATTCAGAATTGCCTGTATTTCGGAGATTTCTGCGGATGCATCGGCAATTTGGCTCATAAAGTGAACCATTTTGGGACTTGTAATTCCCTCCAGATTATAGCCGATACTAAAATTAAAGATTGTTCCCAGTGGGACTTTCTCCTCGAATCCAAGCAGCCGGTGTAAAACGTGAATTAACACCCAGGCCTTGATATATTCGTTTGCAGATTGTTCCAATTGCAGTTCCTGAGACCACTCAACATTATAGCCCTCGTCTTCCATGTCAATACACGGTTTGGCAATTTCCAGATCGTCCATAACCTGAACTGTTTTTAACTCAATAAGGCGGCTGCCCGAGAGCCAGGCGCTGATGATGTTCTGAGCAAGTTGAGTGTGCGGCCCGGCAGCAGGCCCGATCGGAGTGGCCAGATATTGTCCAAACATATCCGCTGTGGCATAAGGGCTATTTTTCTTTGGAGTATAGAATAAAGAGCGATGAATACCAAAAATTGATTGCTGTTCCGCATACTCTTTCAAGATCCATTTGAGTAAAACAGCAAACGGCAGGGTTTTCATTGTTCCAGACATGTCCCTTCCTCCCTCCTATTCTCCATCCCAAACAATCTTACGGTAATTCACAGGATCCGTGTCTCCTTCAGTACTGAAAACCAGTATAGTTGAATCATGCCTAAGTTTAAGCTGTTCTTTGAGTTCTTTTAAGTTTTTATTATGTAATATTTCGAAAAGGATACCGGCCGTTACAGCACCGGATTCTCCCGAAACAACTCGCGGATCTTCCCCTAATGGATTACCTAAAATCCGCATACCTTTTGCGGCGATATAATCAGGACATGAAATAAACATATCGCAGTAGTCCCACAAAATATTCCATCCTTGCGGATTCGGTTCTCCGCAGGCCAAACCGGCCATGATAGTATCGAGATCGCCGGTCACATTTCTCGGGTGTCCATCTCCGGCCTGAGCAGATTTATAAAAACAGTCTGCCTTGTTAGGTTCAACCACGACAGTAATGGGGCGGGAATCTCCAAATTTCGAAGCAATATAGCCCTGTATAGAACCGGCGAGTGAACCTACTCCGGCCTGAATAAACACGTGTGTCGGTGCATTGATACCCTGTTGAGTCAACTGTGCCAAAGCTTCTTTGGCCATCACTGCATATCCTTGCATAATCCAGGTTGGAATATCT
>JAUWPV010000033.1 GCA_030611385.1 Bacillota bacterium
GTGCCCGGGTGATGTTGGTGCCCGGTCATCGCTGTAGTGCTGTTATCAAGAATCAATACGGTAATCGGGGCCTTGTTATATACTGCATCGAGCAGCGGTGAGATCCCGGAATGAAGAAAAGTTGAATCACCGATTACCGCAACAGTCTTCTCCGCGGATGCCGGATTCGCCCTGGCCATTCCTACGGCCATGCCGATACTGGCTCCCATGCAGACACAGGAATCAATCGCTTCCAGCGGAGGCAGAGCTCCAAGGGTATAACAGCCGATATCGCCCATCACATTCAGTTTCAGCTTTTTCAAAGCGTAGAAAAGGCCGCGATGTGAACAGCCTGGGCACATCACTGGAGGGCGGCCCGGAATCTCCGCGCGTACATCGAGCAGCTCTCTTTTTTTGCCCAGCACTTTTTCATTGATCATTTCCACGCCGATTTCGCCGATTAACCCGAAGAGTGCTTTGCCTTTTACCGGAAGGTTCAAGTGCATGGCCAACAACTGCTCTTCCAGGAAGGGGTCAAGCTCTTCAATGACAATAATTTCCTTGACCATCGAGGCAAACCGGCGAACCAGCTTTTTCGGAAGCGGATAACTGAAGCCGAGTTTCAGGAAGGTGGCATCGGGCAGTGCTTCACGGGCATACTGGTAAACTACCCCACTGCAGATCACACCCATCTCCGGCGATCCCTTTTCAATGCGATTGAAAGGACTGTTTTCCGCTTCCTCCTGCAGGGCCAGTTGCCGTTTTTCGACCAGGGGGTGGCGCAGGCGGGCAAAACCGGGCAGCATCACATATTTGGCCGGGTTTTTCTCAAAACCGGTCACTGCATGTTCCTGCCTGGTTCCGGGAACCAGTGTACTGCGAGAATGCGAGATACGGGTCGTTGTGCGCACCATAACCGGGGTATCGAACTTTTCGCTCATATCGAGAGCGGTGACAATATAGTCTCTGGCCTCCGCGCTGTCGGATGGTTCCAGTAGCGGAATTTTGGCAAAACGGGCGTAATGACGGTTATCCTGCTCGTTTTGCGAGCTGTGCATACCCGGGTCGTCGGCAGAAACAAGCACCAACCCGCCACCCACCCCGGTATAGGAGAGGGTCATCAGCGGATCTGCGGCCACGTTTACCCCGACATGTTTCATTGCTGCCAGCACGCGCGCTCCTTCCATTGAGGCTCCGATAGCCGCTTCCAGGGCAGTCTTCTCGTTGGGAGACCAGTTGCAGTTTATTCCCGGATAGCGGGCTAAAGTTTCCAGAATTTCAGTACTCGGCGTTCCCGGATAGGCAGTACCCACTGTAACTCCGCCTTCATAGGCTCCGCGGGCGATAGCCTCGTTTCCCGTCATGATCACTTTCTTACTGCTCAAGACTTTATTCCTCGTTTTCTATAATCTTTTTTGCCTTACCGGTGGTTCGTCCCAGCGATTTTATAAAGTGTAGATGCGTTCGTCGGTGACAATGGGCACATTCTTTTTCTTCAACACTTCCAGAGCGTCAGCAATACGTTCCACGCGCATCATGATAATAGCATTATGGGTCGGTTTTTCGATGAAAGAGTAGAGGTACTCAATATTGATACTTACTTCTTCCAAATAGGCCAAAACGTTAGCCAGCCCGCCCGGGATATCGGGCACTTCTATGGCGATCACCTCGGTCACAGTGGCCATGATCCCTTTTTCTTTTAACTCGGTGATAGCCTTATCCGGTTGGTCAACAATCATTCGTAAAATGCCGAAATCAGAAGTATCGGCAATGGAGACTCCACGGATACTGATTCCGGCTTCTCCGAGTACCTGGGTTACCCGGATCAACCGTCCCGATTTATTTTCGAGGAAAACAGAAATCTGCTTGATCACTATTTTAGACCTCCTTTACTCTTAAAAAGCGGATTGCTTTGTTGATCACAAACCTAGGAGTTCAATACGATCCCTTAACTTTCCTGCCCAATCGGCCAAAAAATCTGTGCAGCCAAATATTTAATACTAAACTAACCTACTGATTTGATTGACCCTTTTTGCCGTACTGGTGTAGAATGATTTAAAGAGATTTATTTTCATGGTTTTATAAAAATTAAAGGAGGAAAATTAACATGGCTGGAGCAGTGATGGAGATCAATGAAGCTCAATTTGAGCAGGAAGTAATGCAAGCGACACTTCCGGTTTTAGTAGATTTTTGGGCCCCCTGGTGCGGTCCATGCAAAATGCTTGGACCGGTCCTGGAAGAAATGGCTGCGGCCAATGACAGTCGCTTAAAAGTAGTTAAAGTAAATGTTGACGAAAATCCGGATCTTGCTCAAAAATATGAAGTCATGAGTATTCCATCCGTATTTCTATTTAAAAAAGGGCAGGTCCTCGACAGTTTTACCGGGGCGATGAGCAAGCAGGTCCTTACGGAAAAGATTGAAAAATATATCTGAGTCAGTAACCGGATTTACTGATCAACAATTTCCGGCATAAATTTACTGTTTAGATTTATTTAAGTGAAGGAAACTGTTTTCTAATGGCGAATAATATTAACAATATTCCGAAAGGATGTGTTATAAGCCATGGAACGACAGGTAATCGGTGAGGTGGCCCATTATTACAGTAAGATCGGTGTTGCCATAATCCTTCTTGACAGTTCTCTGAAAGTAGGAGAACGCATTGCCATTGTCGGCTCCACTTCTGATTTGGAACAGGATGTAAAATCGATACAGGTTGAACACCAGGGTATAGAGGAAGCCAGGGTGGGTGACCTGGTTGGTCTGAAAGTAAAAGATAAAGTCAGGGAAGGCGATACTGTTTATAAGTTAACATAGAACAAAGATCGGTATTTATAGCTTTAAGTCTGTTTGCTGTGCCGTCAAACTATATTTATATTAGGTGATTAATTGGAGTCCATTAATAAAAAACATACCAACCAGGCCCTGGTCGGAGTGATCAGGGCCGTTCCAATCATTCTCGGCTATCTGCCTGTCAGTCTGGCTTTCGGCGTATTGGCTTCCACAGCCGGGTTGAGCATATACAGCGCCGCGGCGATGTCCTTATTCGTTTACGCCGGTTCAGCACAGTTAATCTCGGTAGGTTTGATCGGCGCCGGAGCTTCTGCTGCTGCCATTACCGTAACTGTCTTTCTGATCAACATACGACACATGCTGATGAGTGCCCATCTCGCGCCCTACCTGGGGAATTTAAAAAGGTGGCAGCAGGTTCTGTTCAGCTATGAACTGACCGATGAATCGTTTGCAATCCACTCGCTGAATTTTCGTAAACAAAGTGTTCCACCGGAAGCACAACTGTTTGCCCTGAACATGTCGGCCCACCTGACCTGGATCGGCGGAACCGTTATCGGTGCCTGGGTAGGCGGACGCCTGACTTTCGATACGGCAGCTTACGGCATTGACTATGTGCTTCCGGCCATGTTTATAGCCCTGCTGGTAATGCAGATTGAGAATAATCGCCGGGCTGCAATCGCTGCGTTGGCCGCCATCCTCGGCCTTGGATTATATCTTGCCGGTATGAACCAACTATATATTATTGTGGCTGCGGTTATAGCGGCCTCGGTTGGCGCCACACTAAAAAAAGAAGCAGATAGTGAAGATCGGAAGCCGGAAGGGGGCGGAACCGGGAATGCCTGAAATAACTTTACTGATCTTCGCCATGGCAGTGGTGACCTTTCTGCCCCGTGTTTTACCGATACTGCTTCTATCCCGACGCAGTCTGCCCGAACCGATCGAGCGCTGGCTAACCTATGTTCCGGTTGCCGTGCTCGCTGCCCTGCTGGCTCCGATCTTATTTGCCCCGGCCGGCGCACTAAATTTTACCGTTGTTGAAAATCCCGCTTTATGGGTCTCCATTCCGGTCTTCGCAATCGCTTTTTTCACCCGCAACCTGATTATCACAGTCCTCTCTGGCATGATCCTGATCGCCCTTTTCAGGTTCTTTATTTAACCATACCCGACCCTGAATAAACGAACAATATATTTTTTATCGTATCAATTGACCGACAAATCGTTTGGTTCTCTACAGTTCTTCTCCGGTTTTTCTTTTATTTTACTTGTGGTATTATACAGCAAGGTGCATTTTGCCTGTAAAAGAACTAACAAATGCCAATACGGAGGTATAACATGCAGTTAACTGAACAGCTATATTGGTATCCCTGGCAGGGGCAGGCCAACAATTGTAACAGCTACCTGCTGAAAGGACACCAAGCCATACTCTTCGACCCCGGCTATATCTATAATGAATTTAATGAAAACTGTCTTGAAATGCTCACCCGCCAGATGACCGCCGATGGGATTAACATTGCCGATATCGACCATATTCTCTGCACACATGGTCATCCCGATCATGTTGAATCAGCAGGGATTATCCGTGAACAAAGCGAGGCTCGCTTTGCCATTCATCAGGGTGACCAGTTTATTCTGGAAGCGCTGACTCAACACTATGCTTCCCGGACCGGTAAAGAGTTGCCGTCACTTAAACCCGATATCTATCTACAGGAAGGTGAACTTGAATTGGGCACCGGAAACAGTCAGAGTGATCGCATTGAAGTCCTCCATACCCCCGGCCATTCTCCGGGCTGTGTATGTTTTTTCCTGCCTGACCATAAAGCGTTGATCAGCGGTGACACAATATTTGAGGGCAGCATCGGCCGGGCTGATCTGCCCGGTGGTAATATGGACATGCTTAGGCAGAGCGTTGAAAAACTCGCTTGCCTGGAGGGGGTTGAACTGATCCTGCCCGGTCACATGGGCAGAGTCACCGGCGCTGCCGCCGTCAGGCACAACTTTGACCAGATCAAACGTTACTTTTTTGGTTAGGCTGTAAGGACTCAGGGGCAGGAATAGTTCTGAGTATCGCGAACTACTAATAAAGCTTATTTGTTGTTTTTGATATATTTAAACGAAAACACTCACATAAAAAGGAGACCAACTGAATGATTTACCACAATCACCAACGGCCGACGATCATGTTCAAACGCTACATCGGCAACCCGATCCTCGTACCCGACCGTTGGCCATACCCCTCCAATGCCACCTTTAACCCGGGGGCGGTCAGGCATAACGGCGATACATTTTTACTGGTCCGCGTAGAGGATATGCGCGGCTTTTCGCACCTCACTTTTGCCCGCAGCAAGGACGGTAAGACCAACTGGCAAATTGACGAAAAACCAACCATGATGCCTGACTCAAACCACCATGAAGAAAGATGGGGTATTGAAGATCCCCGTATTGTCTGGCTCGAAGATATGAAGCAATATGCTGTTACCTATGTATCTTTTTCCAAGGACGGCCCAGTCGTTTCGCTGGCCCTTTCTGAGGATCTGCATACATTTGAACGTCGGGGAGCGATGCTGCCGCCGGAAGATAAAGATGCCTCGCTGTTTCCACGGATGATCAACGGCAAATATAACCTTATTCATCGTCCGATCATCCGGGGGGAAGCGCACATCTGGATCGCCAGTTCCCCCGACCTTGTCCACTGGGGTGACCATAAGATCCTGTTGCCCGTCCGGCCCGGCTGGTGGGACAGCACCCGCGTTGGCCTGGGGCCACCACCCATTGAAACCAGTGAAGGCTGGCTGATCATTTACCACGGCGTGCGCATGACCGCCTCCGGCAGTCTTTATCGTGTTGGACTGGCCCTGCTTGATTTGGAAGAACCCTGGAAGATCAGGAAGCGCAGCAACCAATGGGTTTTTGGCCCGCACGAGCCCTATGAGCGGGTCGGCGATGTGCCCGGAGTAACCTTCCCTACCGGGACGGTCTATGATAAAGATACAGATGAGTTGACCATGTATTACGGCGCCGCCGATTCCAGTGTCTGTCGGGCTACTGCCCAATTGAAAGACATGATTGATCACCTGCTAAACTGTACTGATTCGAAGGAGGAAGGTTTCTGCCTTTAAAATGAAAATTGCGATGCTGGCTCCCATATCATGGCGCACCCCACCCCGTCATTACGGCCCCTGGGAGTGGGTGGTCAGCATGCTTACAGAAGGGTTGGTAAAGCGTGGGGTTGACGTTACCCTTTACGCCACCGCCGATTCCCTGACTAAAGGCCGCCTGCGTTCTACTGCGCCCCGGCCCTGGTCGGAAGACTCTGAACTTGACCCGAAGGTATGGGAATGCCTGCATATCTCCGCCGTTTTTGAAGAAGCGGCCGAATATGATCTGATCCATAATCATTTCGACTTTTTGCCCTTAAGCTACTCGGGGCTGGTCACCACCCCTCTGCTGACAACAATTCACGGCTTTTCGTCGCCGCAGATTCTACCAGTTTACCGAAAATATAATGGGCGTGTTCACTACGTGGCGATCAGCGAGTCAGATCGCCATCCCGATCTAAACTATCGGGCGACCATTCATCACGGCATACCGGTTGAGCAATATCCTTACCGGGAAACTCCGGATCGTTACCTGCTCTTTTTCGGGCGCATCCATCATGACAAAGGCGTTTATGAGTCGATCCGCCTGGCCAAGCAGGTCGGCCTGCCCCTGGTCATAGCGGGAATTATTCAGGATCAAAACTACTTCGACCGCTACGTTAAGCCCTATCTAGATGATCAGGTTAGTTATATCGGTCCGGTCGGACCGGAAAAGAAGGGGGCTGTGCTCGGTGGCGCCCTGGCCCTGCTGCACCTGATTAACTTTGACGAGCCTTTCGGTTTGAGTGTGGTGGAAGCGATGGCCTGCGGCACACCCGTTATTGCCTTTAACCGTGGTTCGATGCCCGAGTTGATCAAAGACTCTGAAACCGGTTTCCTGGTCGATGATCTCAACCAAGCCTGCACAGCCATTGCTCATCTAAAAACCATTAATCGCCAAAGCTGCCGTCGCCATATCGAAGTGAATTTTACCGTTGACCTGATGGTCAAGCGCTACATTGAAATTTACAAGGCGATCATCTAATAGATAACTGGTTCCAGGTTCATGATAGCTGATTTTAAATAATTGAGGTGATTTCTGTGTATAACGCAAAGATTTTACGCCCGATTAAGATTTCATTTATCTCGACTTACCCGCCGCGCCAGTGTGGTATCGCCACCTTTTGTGCTGATCTACACAACAGCATGAAGGCGCTTTACGGCAGCAGGGAAAGCGATGATGAACAGAAAAACCTTGAAGTAATCGCCCTCAATAACGGTAACAACGCTTACAACTATGGCCGTGAAGTGACCTTTCACATCCGCGAGCAGCAGCGCAGCGACTACCAGCGGGCTGCTGACTTCATCAACCACTCACCGGTTGACGCTGTTCTGGTTCAGCACGAATATGGCATTTTCGGAGGTGAAGACGGCAGCTATATCAACTACCTGCTGGCCAACCTGAGAAAGCCGGCGATTACTACCCTGCATACAGTCCTCGAGGAACCTTCCCCTGGCCAGAAGCAGACCATGATGCGCATCTGTGAGCAGTCGGTTTCCGTTGTGGTTATGGCCCAGGCCGCTGTCGATATTCTCACCCGTGTTTACCGGATACCGGCCGATAAAATATTAATGATTCCGCACGGTTCACCCGACGTGCCCTTCCTTGATTCTTCCTACTACAAGGACCAGTTCCAGGCTGAAGGGCGAAAGGTGCTTCTCACCTTCGGCTTGCTCAGCCCGAGCAAGGGACTTGAATATGCCATTTCGGCTATGGAAAAAGTGGTTGAAATCCATCCAGACGCTTTATACATCATTCTCGGGGCCACCCACCCCGAGGTTAAGCGCCGCCATGGTGAAGAGTACCGTCATTCCCTTGAAAAGATGGTCCACGACAAAGGACTCGAACGCAACGTCACTTTCTACAATCAGTATGTCTCCCTCGAGCGGTTGGTTCAGTTTCTGGTGGCCACTGACGTTTATATTACCCCCTATTTGAGTCGCGAGCAGATCGCTTCCGGCACGCTCGCCTATGCCCTGGCCTGTGGTAAAGCGATTGTTTCCACACCCTATATTTACGCCGAAGAGCTGCTCGCCGAAGGGCGCGGCAGTCTGGTTCCTTTCCGCGACAGCGAAGCTTTGGCAGAAACTGTTATTGAGCTCTTGGAAGATGAAGCATTGCGCAACCGGATGCGTAAAACCTCATACCAATATGGTCGGCAGATGATCTGGAAAGAGGTAGCCCGCAGTTATGCCGCGGCCTTCGAACAGGCCCGTTTTAGCTTCAGCGAAATGTTCTCCCAAACTGTGCAGGGCGCCGATGTAACCGACCGTGCCATTTTACCTGAAGTTAATTTGAATCATTTACAGGTTATGACTGATCATACAGGATTACTGCAGCACTCTGTATTCTCTGTTCCCGACCGCAACCACGGTTATTGCACCGACGATAACGCCCGCGGGTTGATTGCTGCAGTGATGAACTGGCGTCTTTTCAAAGATGAAACAATTAATCCTCTGCTGAAAACCTATTTAGCCTTCCTCTATCATGCTTTAAACGAAAAACGCGGTCGTGTGCGCAATTTTATGAGCTATGATCACCGCTGGCTTGAAGAAAGCGGTTCTGAAGACAGCCACGGCCGCACTCTCTGGGCTCTCGGTTATACCATAGCCCACCCACCGGATGATGCGGTGCTCGGTTTGGCCACACGTCTTTTTAAAGAGTTGATCAATACCCCACTTACCTTTATATCACCGCGAGCCTGGGCCTTTTCGATCATCGGGTTATATAATTACCTGCGCCGTTTCGTTGGCGATGCCCGGGTTCGCCAGATCCTGACCGATCTGAGTAAAAAGCTGTTGCAGCTCTTCGTAAAAAATGCTGCAGAAGAATGGTACTGGTTTGAGGATGTTCTTACCTACGACAACGCCCGCATCCCGCAGGCTTTAATTGTTGCCGGAAGCTACCTGGAACATGAGGAAATGTTTGCAACTGGTTTAAACAGCCTTCAATGGCTGATCAATGTTCAAACCAGCCCGGAAGACGGTCACTTATCACTGGTTGGCAATGAAGGCTGGTTCAAGCGCGGTGGAGAAAAAGCTCGTTTTGACCAACAGCCGGTTGACGCTGCTGCCCTGGTCGATGCCTGCTACCAGGCCTTTGTTTTAACCGGCGAAGATAGCTGGCTGAGAAAAATGGAATGGGCCTTTAACTGGTTCTTTGGCAGTAACGACGTTCATCAACAGCTCTATGATTTCTTCAGCGGCGGATGTTTCGATGGCCTCCAACCCGGAGGGATTAACCAGAACCAGGGGGGCGAATCAGTCGTTTCGCTGCTGTTAGCGCTGCAGCGCGTGCACCTGGCTGCTCATCGGGATCTCTTTCAACAGCAGCAGCTAAAACTAACCAAGCTATAATTCACCCTCCGCGCAGATTTTCATGAAATGGAGTGATCATATGTATGCCATAATTTTAGCCGGCGGCAGCGGTACCCGTCTCTGGCCACTCAGCCGGGAGCTATTTCCCAAGCAATACCTACCGTTACCAATTGCCGGTTTAATAGATCCAAAAAATAAAATCTCCCTCTTCCAGGCCACCATTGATCGGGTTAAAGAAACGGTGCCTTTAGAAAAAATTATAGTCGTCACCCACATCGACCAGGCCGGTGAAATCAGGCGTCAACTGGATCAGGCCAGCCTGACCGGTATCCGTTTACTGACAGAACCCCTGGCCCGTAACACTGCCCCGGCCATTGGCCTGGCCGCCTGGTTGTTACTGCGGGAGGAAGGTCCCGATGCCATTATGGCCGTGCTTCCTTCGGATCACCTCATTCCCGACCGCGGGCAGTTTTCCGATCTGCTTAAACTTGGTGCGGCGGCGGCTAAAAAATACGGCCTGGTAACATATGGGATCCGACCAACCTACCCTGAAACCGGCTACGGTTATATCTATTGCGGTAAAAAACTTGATCACTCAACATACGGAGTTGAAAAATTTGTCGAAAAACCGGATCTGGTTCAGGCGAAAATTTACCTGGAAGATTCCCGCTATCTCTGGAACAGCGGTATGTTTGTCTTTCGAGTTGGCGCTTTGATTGAACAGTATAAACAACTTCTACCGGAAATGTATGCCGCCCTCGACCAACTTGACTATCCTCAACTCGATAATCTTGAACCGACCTACGCGGCTCTTGAAAAAATATCAATCGACTACGCTATCCTCGAGCGCGCCGCCGGTGTCACCGTCATTCCGACCGAGATCGGCTGGAGTGATCTCGGCAGCTGGGAGGCTTACTACCAGGTTTCCGCCAAAGATGAGCAGGGCAATTATCTTAAAGGCCGGGTACTCCCGTTCGATACTGAGAACACCCTGATTATTGCCGGCTCACGCCTGGTCGGCGCTGTTGGCCTTAAAGACCTGGTTATTGTCGATACTGACGATGCCCTGCTGGTTTGTGATCGCCGGCAATCCCAGGATGTAAAAAAAATAGTTGACCGGTTAAGCAGAGAAGGAGCTGTGGAAGCCAGGGAGCATAGTACGATCTATCGCCCCTGGGGCAGCTACACTTCACTCGAAAAGGGTGATACCTACCAGGTCAAGCGGATCAATGTCAACCCCGGTGCCCGTCTCAGCCTGCAGAGCCATGGCCACCGAGCCGAAAACTGGATCGTGGTTACCGGAGAGGCGCTGGTCACTATTGACGACCAACAGATTTCTGTGAAAAAAGGAGAGAGCGCCTTCATCCCCAGGGGAGCCCGCCACCGTATAGAAAACCGGAGTAAAGAAACCCTGGTTCTGATAGAAGTGCAAAACGGCGACTACCTCGGCGAAGATGACATCGTCCGCTACGAAGACGACTACGGCCGCCTCGAAAAGTCTTCTTCTCCCTCACTCCACTCCTTTTCCCCCAGTGGAGAGGGAGCAACACCGGAGAACCATAATACCCCCTCCCCCCTCAAGGGGGAGGGGCGGGGTGGGGGTGAACTCACCATCGCCCGTCAGCGCTTCAACAATTGGCTCGCCCACCCCGCACTCGACCCGGTCATGCGAGAAGAACTGCTGGCCATACAGGACGATCCCACCGAAATCGAGAACCACTTCGCCGCTGAACTGGCCTTCGGCACCGGCGGTATGCGCGGTATTATCGGCCCCGGCCTAAACCGCATCAACTGCTACACCATCCGCCGTGCCACCCAGGGCCTGGCCGATTGCCTGAATAATCTGCCTGCGGTCGGCGCTGCCGCTGCCGGCGTTCCAAAACAGGTAGCTATCGCATTCGACACCCGTCTCTATTCAGATCAATACGCTGAAGCGGCCGCCCTTGTTCTCGCTGCTAACGACATAAAAGCCCTGCTTTTCGATGACATTCGGCCGACGCCAATGCTATCTTATACCACTCGCGAACTTGGCTGCGCCGCCGGCATTGTCATCACCGCCAGCCACAATCCATCGCAGTATAACGGCTATAAAGTATACGGACCGGACGGCGGTCAGGCAGTCAGTCCGCTGGTTGACGATCTGATCAACGCGATCAATGCTGTTGATATATTTAATGATGTGAAAACCGTTACCCGCGACGAAGCAATCGACCGTGGCCTGCTTGAGACTGTCAACCCCGCTTTGGACCAGGCTTATCTGGAACAGGTCAGAACTCTTTCCCTGAGCAATCCGAAAGCCTGCCTGAAAGTGGTTTACACGCCCTTACACGGCACCGGTTCAGTCTATATACCGAACCTGCTGACCCGGACACGCTGTATCGATCTCACCCTGGTCGACGAGCAGATGCAGCCTGATTCCGACTTCCGGACTGTCAGCATACCCAACCCTGAAGATCCCGCTGCCCTCGAGATGGCCCTGGAAAAAGCGCGCCAGGTTAAAGCGGAACTGGTTTTAGCCACCGACCCCGACGGCGACCGCGTCGGGACAGCCGTGCGCGATGCTTCCGGTAATTACGTAATCTTAAGCGGCAACCAGGTTGGTGCCCTGCTGATCGAATATATCTGCAGCCGCCTCATTGCGAGAGAAACCATGCCGGTAGACCCGGTTCTGGTTAAAACCATCGTTACCGGCGACCTCGGCCGGATTGTAGCTGAATCATATGGCCTGCAGACGGTAGAAACCCTGACCGGTTTTAAATTTATTGGTGAACAAATCAAAGAACTAAAAGCCGGAGGCAAATCAAACTTTCTATTCGGCTATGAAGAAAGCTGCGGTTACCTCACCGGCACATTCGTTCGTGATAAGGACTCTGTAATAGCCTCATTTTTAATTGCTGAAATGACCGCATACTACAAAGATCAGGGGAAAAATCTGCTGCAGTTACTCGAAGAATTACAGCAGCGCCATGGTTACTACCATGAAGATCTTTTTACGATAGCCCTGAAAGATATAGAGGAGGCCGGCCGGTATGTCGATGCTTACGACACTCTGCCGCCAGAAATAGCCAGCTTGAAAGTAGTGGAGAAGAGGGACTACGAACAGGGTAAAGGTTGGGATTTAGTCACCAACCGGGAATTTAAGCTTACTTTACCTAAATCGAGAGTTTTGCACTATACTCTGTCTGACGGTTCCTGGTTTGCCGTGCGTCCCTCGGGAACCGAACTAAAAGTGAAATTCTACATCTCGGTTTGTGCCCCAACTGCTGCCGAAGCCGACCTGAAACTAGCTCACCTCCGCGAAGCAGTGCTCAAACGAGCTTAGTGAAAACTAGTTTAATGGAGTCTCGGGTGAATAAAGATTTGCATATTCTTTGGCAGTATCGGGAAAATGTTATTGTGTTGCTTGCTGTTGGTCGACACAAGCTAGTTGAGTTTTAAAAAGGAGATAAACAATCTATAAAAAGTCTTGATGTTAGAACTGAGAAAATTGATATTCTTATTATTGGCGCCGGTGTAGTCGGCCTGGCGGTAGCGGCGGAACTATCCGCCCGGCAACCCGGCTATTCGATTGTGCTCCTGGAGCGGAACGAAAGTTTCGGCCGGGAAACATCTAGCCGCAACAGCGAAGTGATCCATACCGGCATATACTACCCCACTGGTAGCCTGAAGGCGAAGCTGTGTGTGGAGGGAAACCCCTTAGCTTATCGCTTCTGCGAGAAGTGGGGTATTGCCCACCACCGTTGCGGAAAACTGATTGTCGCCAATACCCCGGCAGAGAGTGCTTCGCTCGATGAACTTTACATCCAGGCGGTCGCCAACGGCGTCGGTGATCTGGAAGCGCTTGATGCTTCGCAGGTAGTCCGCCTCGAACCGCATCTTCAAGCCACGAGTGCCCTCTTATCACCATCTACCGGTATAATCGACTCTCATGGGCTGATGGCTCGCCTTGAACAGATCTCCCTGCAAAACGGTGTCCTGCCAGCGTACTGTCACCAGGTACAGGCGATTGAGCCTTTAAGCGAAGGTTACCGGGTGCGTTTTCAGAACCCCGATGGCAGTATTGATACCATCGATACACATTACTTGATCAACTGCGCCGGTCTGCAGGCCGATCACGTTGCTGGCATGGCCGGTATTGCTGTCGACGAGGCCGGCTACCGCCAGCATCTCTGTAAAGGCGAATACTTCCATCTTCCCCAATCCAAAGCAGCCTTGGTCTCCCGACTGGTTTATCCACCCCCGCTGCATGAGCTCACCGGTCTCGGCATTCATGTCACCAAAACCATCGACGGCCGCCTCAGGCTCGGGCCTAATGCTATCTATATCGATGTAGAAGATTACAGTGTTGATTCGGATCATGCCGTTGACTTTTTCAGCACCGCCAAGACATTTTTACCTTTTCTCGCCGCTGCCGATCTGCAGCCGGAAATGGCCGGTATCCGACCCAAGCTCTCCAGACCCGGCGAGCCGTTCCGTGATTTTGTAATCCGGGAAGAAAGTGATCGCGGTCTGCCCGGTTTAATCAACCTGATCGGCATTGAATCACCCGGGTTAACCTGCTGCCTGAGCATCGCCCGCCTGGTCGGCAGAATGATTCCCTGA
>JAUWPV010000025.1 GCA_030611385.1 Bacillota bacterium
AGCGGCCGCCGCTACTTTGAAATGGCCGAATTTGATGCCTGGTTAAATGACCGGCCTAAAGATATTAAAAAGGTTACGCGTATTGGTTAAGCTGTTAGTTCTAACTGAAATCGTTTTTACACAACATTACGGACTTGATCCGCGGGAGTATTTTCGTGATCAGAAACCGCGTAAAATGATCGAAAAGCTAACCACTGTTAACCAGGCTGTTTCCGGTCTGATTAATGATGGGGATTATATCGGTGTGGGAGGTTTTGGCGCAAATCGTATTCCGACGGCAGTTTTACATGAAATGGTCCGTCAAAAAAAGAAAAATTTAGGCCTGGCTGGACATACCGCCACTCACGATTTTCAAATTCTTGTAGCCGGTGAATGTGTTAACCGCTGTGATATTGCCTACGTAGTTGGTCTCGAAGCTCGCGGATTGTCGAAAATAGCCCGCCAGGCAATTGAAAGCGGTTCAATTGATATTACGGAGTGGACAAATGCCGCCCTGACCTGGCGATACAAGGCAGCAGCGATGGGTGTTTCTTTTTTACCGGTTCGCTGTATGCTCGGAACCGACACCGAAAAATATAGCGCCGCAGTGCAGATAGAATGCCCATTTACCGGATCAAAATACCTTGCTGTCCCGGCGCTCTTTCCTGACGTCGGAATTATCCATGTTCACCGCGCTGATGTTTACGGTAATTGCCAGATTGACGGGATCATGGTTGCGGATCTGGATCTGGCACGGGCTGCTCATCGCCTAATCATCACTACCGAACGTCTGGTGCCCAATGAGTATATTCGCCGTGATCCGGCCAGGACAGTTATTCCATATTACCTGGTCGATGCAATCATCGAAGTTCCATTTGGCAGCTACCCGGGTAATATGGCCTATGAATATTTCAGTGACGAGGATCATCTGCAGGAGTGGCTTAAGGCTGAAAATGATCCGGATACACTATCTGCTTTTCTGAATCACCATATCTATGGAGTCAAAGATTTTAATGGTTATCTTGATACTATCGGCGGGTTAACCCGTCTGCAGGAACTGAGGATTCTGGAAAACCTGATTGAAAAATAAAGACGGCAAAATTCCCTTTAAGTGGAGGTTATGATAATGGATTACAACGATATGGAACTGATGATTTGTCTTGCTTCGCGATATCTGGAAGATGACAGCATTGTAGTAGTTGGTACCGGAGCGCCCTGTGCTGCAGCAATGCTGGCCCAAAAAATGTATTCACCGCGCCTGATGATTATGTTTGAAGCCGGGGGTATCGGTCCGCAGCTTCCTTCGATGCCCATTTCCGTTGGTGATTCACGAACTTTCTACCGTGCCCTCGTCGCCAGCAGCATGCCGGAAGTAATGGAAACATGCCAGCGTGGACTGGTCGACTATACCTTTCTTGGCGGGGCACAGATCGACCAGTATGGCAATATAAACTCAACGATGGTCGGAAGCGATCACCAAAAGCCGAAAGTCCGTTTTCCGGGCAGCGGCGGAGCGAACGACCTTGCATCGTTCTGCTGGAAAACCATGATGATTACCCCACATGATCCGCGGCGCTTTACAGAAAAGATCGATTTTATCACTTCACCGGGATATCTGACCGGTCCGGGAGCCCGTGAAGCGGCCGGTTTGCCGCCTGGCTGTGGACCCTACAAAGTGATTACCAATCTGTGTATAATCGGTTTTGACGATCAAACCAAGCGGATGAAGGTTGAAAGCATGCATCCCGGAATTACCAGAGATGCTATAATTGACAATACCGGTTTTGAGCTGTTATGGGCAGAAGACCTTGCACAAAGCGGAGTGCCTACTAACGATGAACTGAAATGCCTGCGCGAAGAGGTAGACCCATACCGCTATATTATCGGTCGAGGATGACAAGGAGGTTAGCATATGAGAGAAGCCGTAATTGTCAGTGCGGTTCGCACTGCTGTAGGAACTTTCGGCGGTGCACTTAGGGACGTTAGCGCAGTTGAGTTGGGTAGTCTGGTGATTAAAGAAGTCCTTGAAAGAGCTGGAGTCAGGCTGGATCAGATCGATGAGGTCATCATGGGTTGTGTTCTGCAAACCGGACTCGGACAAAATGTCGCCCGACAGGCAGCCCTGAAAGCAGGATTGCCGGTTGAAACACCCGCTATGACGATCAATAAAGTATGCGGCTCTGGCTTAAAAAGTGTCACAATGGCGGCAGCGATGATCTCTGCCGGTGAAGCCGAAATTATTGTTGCCGGTGGAACTGAAAATATGAGCGCGACACCCTATGGGGTTAATGGAGCCAGATGGGGCCTGCGGATGGGCGATAGCAGTATGGTGGACCTGATGATCAAAGACGGTTTATGGTGTGCCTTTAACAATTATCATATGGGTATAACCGCAGAAAATGTTGCCGAACGATACGGCATTACCAGGGAGATGCAGGATCAGTTTGCCTTAAAAAGTCAGCAAAAAGCCCACGCTGCCATTGAGACTAACCGTTTTAAGGAAGAAATAATGCCGGTTTCGGTGCCTCAAAGAAAAGGAGAACCCCTTGTTTTTGCTGTTGACGAACATCCCCGGATGACTACTTTGGAAGCACTGGCAAAGCTGCGACCGGCCTTCAAAAAAGATGGTACGGTCACTGCCGGTAACGCTTCCGGAATCAATGACAGCGCCGGAGCTGTTTTGGTTATGAGCCGGGAAAAGGCATTGGCACTCAGTCTTAAACCGCTGGCTGCTATCCGCGGTTATGCTTCGGCCGGAGTCGATCCTGCGGTTATGGGAACCGGTCCGATTCCGGCAACCAGAAAAGCTCTGGCCCTGGCCGGTTGGAAGATCGAAGATCTAGACTTAATTGAGGCCAATGAGGCTTTTGCCGCTCAGGCTCTCTGTGTTGCGAAAGAGCTAAACATGGATCCGTCTAAAGTTAATGTAAATGGTGGAGCCATTGCTCTGGGACACCCGATTGGGGCAAGCGGTACCAGGATAATGATCACCCTGCTATACGAAATGCAAAAGAGAGAGGCAAAACGCGGGCTGGCCACACTCTGCATTGGTGGAGGACAGGGTATTGCCTGTGTTATTGAGAGGGATTAACTTACAGGAGGTTGTTTAACAATGGCGATTACTATGAAGGGAAAGGATCTTGTTTCAATTCATGATCTGAGCAGGGAAGAAACAGAGCAGATTCTTGATACAGCTCATATCCTGAAGATGAAGCATAAACTTGGCGAAATCTACCACCCCTTAAAGGGTAAGGCGCTGGGTATGATCTTTCAAAAGTCATCAACCAGGACCAGAGTATCATTTGAAGTTGGCATGTGGCAATTGGGTGGTTACGCGCTGTTCCTGGGTGCGAATGATTTACAACTTAACCGCGGTGAAACAATCGCCGATACAGCCAGAAACCTGAGTCGCTATCTCGACGGCATCATGATTCGCACATTTGCGCATCAGGATGTCATCGAACTTGCCGAGTCTAGTTCTGTTCCAGTGATCAACGGGTTAACCGACCTGCTGCACCCCTGCCAGGTTCTCGCTGACCTGTTTACTATTAGGGAAAAGAAAAATAATTTGATTGGCCTTAAACTTGCCTATATCGGTGATGGTAATAACATGGCTCATTCCCTGATGTTTGGCGGGGCCAAAATGGGTATGCATATTGTGATCTGTTCACCTTCCGGTTTTGAACCGGATCCGGAAGTAACGCGTCTTTCAAAGTTAGACGCCGCTAAATCCGGTGCAACAATCACAATTAAAAACGATCCTGCTGAAGCAGTCCAGGCTGCTGACGTTATTTACACAGATGTTTGGACCAGTATGGGCATGGAAACCGAATACGAGCAGCGCCTGAAGACTTTCTCCAGGTTCCAGGTAAACGGCGCTCTACTAGAAAAGGCGAAAGAAGACGTTTTGGTGATGCATTGCCTACCGGCCCACCGGGGCGAAGAAATCACCGATGAAGTCATTGACGGGCCCCACTCAATTGTTTTTGATCAGGCTGAAAACCGCCTGCATGTCCAGAAAGCAATCATGGCCCTGATAATGTAAACATTATCTTGCGTTGCACCTGCTTTCAGGAGGATTTAACTTCAAGGTGCACCACCTCGGCAGCCGTGATTGCCTGTGTCCGGAGACCACCGGTGGCAAAGATTATTTTGCCGGCGGTTTGGTCGATGCGCCGGGGAACGCCGCTGTAAACTTGATAACCGCTGCTGTGTAAGATGGTACACTGAAGAGTTTGCCGTTTAATGATCGCCTGATCAAGAATCTGCTGCAGCTCTTCCTGCCGCTGTTCGTCGAAAAGAGGACGGCGGTGGGTTTCGTTGCACTGTGTTTTGACACTCTGTTCTTGCAGACTGCTGCGGTGTTCAGGCAGCATCATTTTACTACAGGCAAACTGCTGATTGAATTTTTTACTCACGAATCGTGCCCTCCAATCTTGCCGGCGCGCTGAAAAAGCTGGGCTCCCGGTGCTAATGAGGCGGCCCGGAAGAGGCTGGTCCTGCCGAAATGCTCCCGCACCAGGTCGGTTGTTTGCAGCAAAGCGCCCTCCCGCTTGTGATGGTCGGATAACAGCAATTGAAGTTGACGATAAGCGGTCAGTCCGGTCAGACTGATACCGATCGCCCGCAGCGGTTTCCTGTTCCAGTGCTTTTGGAAAAGCTCGAAAACTAGCGGGTACACGTCAAGTGCTGCTGCTGTCGGTTCCGGCAGCTTTTTTTGGCGGGAAAAACCGGTCGGGTAATCGAAGTCGGTCCCCCGGCAGTAGAGGTGCACTGTGGTGCCTATTTTTCCCTGCCTGCGGGCTCTGAAGCAGACTTCTTCGGTCATTTCCAGCAGGACCGTCTCGATCTCAGCCTGTTTCCGGTAATCCCGGGGCAGCGTTGCCGTATGGCCGACTCCTTTTTGTTCCGAAACCGCGCCCGGTTCAATCGTCGAGTAATCGATACCGTGGGCATTAAGCCAGAGGACTTCGCCATTGATCCCCCAGTGTCGGCGCAGCATTTCCCGGGGCAAACCGGCCAGGTGACCGATGGTGCGCACCCCGATCCGGTGGAAATTTCGCTCCATACGGTGCCCAACGCCGAAAAGAGAGCCAATTGGCGGAGGCCAGGCATGGGCGGCATAAGTAGCGCTCGTCAGTTCAAAAAAAGCGGCTGCACTTTTCTTGGCAAAACAGTCGCAGGCCATTTTAGCCTGGAGTAGATTTTCACCCATGCCGATACGGCAGCGGATTCCGATTTCTTCCCAGACCCCCAGGATTATTGCCGTTGCCGTTTCGCGTGGCGAGCCGAAAAGTTTTTCCGAACCGGTTAGATCGAGAAATTGCTCATCAATAGAATAAGGAAGGGCGCGCTCGGTGAAACGCTCAAAGATCTGGGTTATGCGCAGTGAATAATCGATGTAGGTTTGCATATGGGGATGGACAAAAATGACCCAGGGGCACATCCGCCGGGCCTCCCAGGCAGGCTGTCCGGCTTTAATCCCGTAGGCTTTGGCTTCGCGGCTGGCAGCAAGAATAATGCCGTGTCGCTGGGCCGGGTCGCCGCAAACAGCCACTGGTTTGCCGAGCAGGGCGGGGTTGCGGGCCGCTTCGACGCTGGCATAGAAAGATTCCATATCGGCTAAAAAAATAACCCGATTACTCAACGATTACCGATCACCCGTTCTACGAACTAATGTTTGCTAAGCTCATTATACAACTACTTCTGCAAAAAGAAAAGGAAAAATAGGGGGAAGGATTTAAGGTCGGTTTTGTAGAATGATTTCGGCAAGCAAAGGAGGTTCAAGTTAAATGCAGAAACCGCTGTCAGGAATAAAAGTTGTCGATTTAAGCCGGTTTATTGCCGGACCATACTGCACCATGAAACTCGGTGACATGGGCGCAGAAGTGATTAAAGTGGAAACTCCGGGTCGGGGAGACGATTCACGGGAACTGGGTCCCCCGTTTCTGGGAGGCGAGTCGGCTTATTACCTCTCTTTTAATCGCAATAAAAAAAGCATTACCCTGAACTTAAGAGATCAAAAAGCCCAGGAAATTCTGCGCCGCCTGATTAGTGAAGCTGATGTTTTTGTGGAAAACTTTCGCGTCGGTATTACCGAACAGATGGGTTTGACCTACGACGATGTTAAAAAGATTAAAGATGATATAATCTACTGCTCCATTACCGGTTATGGTCATAACAGTCCGTACCGGGAAAAACCGAGTTTCGACGTGATGATCCAGGGTGAAGCCGGTCTGATGAGCATTACCGGGTTTCCTGATGGGCCGCCCCAACGGGTTGGAGTGGCCATTGCCGATATCATCGGCGGGTTTCATGCTGTCGAAGGGATCCTGCTGGCTTTACTTGTGCGCCAGAAAACGGGGCAGGGGCAGTTTATCGATGTATCCCTGATGGATTCTATTATTGCCATACTGACCTACCAGGCCGGGAACTTTCTGGCCACCGGTGAAGCGCCGCAACGGGTTGGAAACCGCCATCCGATGATTACCCCCTATGAAAGTTTTGAAACCAGCGACGGTTACGTTATTTTTGCGGTTGGCAACCAGCGGCTCTGGGAAAGTTTTGTTAAAACACTGAACAGGGAAGATCTGAATGAAGACCCCCGTTTTGCCGATATAAAATCCCGCAACCAGCATCCCGGGGAGCTTAAAAATATTCTTGAAGCGATCACGAGGCAGAAGAGAACAGCGGAATGGGTCAAAATAATGGAAACAGCCGGAGTACCCTGCGGTCGTATTCGTACTATTGAACAGGTTTTAACGGATCCGCACGTCGCTGTTCGGGAAATGGTTATTGAAAAACAGCATCCTACTGCCGGCATGATCAAGCTGATTGGGGTGCCGATCAAACTATCACTGACCCCCGGGGATATAAAGCTGCCGCCGCCAACTTTGGGTCAGCATACTGACGAAATTTTAAAAGAAATCGGTTTCTCTGGGCAGGAAATAGCAGCCCTTCATGAAAATGGTGTAATCTAAGCGAAAAGAGCGTGAATTGGATCGAGAGATCAATAGAGGCTATCTGGCATGCCACTGATCTGCAGGATTACACTGACAGCAGTAGTTTTATTTTAGTATCGGTCCACGATCATGCTATCAACCTGCAGGTTGCTTCTTGGAAGCACTTATTGATTATTGCCGATCCATTTCTGGAAAAAGGGCCGGCGACTATTTGCCTTAAAAGTGATGATTTTGCCTTATTCAGAGCTCATTTGGCCGAAATATCCGGTGGCTCCTTTAATCCCGGCCAACTTGAACTTAAGAGCCGGAATATGACACTACGCCTGGATTGGCGAGAGTGCAGACCGGTATCCTTTACTCCGATACACTATGAAAACTTTGATCGAAAATCTACCGACAATGCCTTGCTGGAATACCGATCGCTGCTGTCCAAAAAGCCGATACCGACAGCCGCGGCTGTTCTCCTGGGTTTGCCGGGCGGAGAAGCGTTCTTCAGACAGCAAATCAATAAATATATTCCAGTTTTAATTAAAGCAATCCTGATCGGCAACTGGCAGGAATTTCTGGTAAATTGTCGAAATATTATTGGTATGGGGCGTGGATTGACGCCGACTGGTGACGACTTGATTCACGGAGCCCTGGTTGCATTTCACTATTTTGCCTATAGCGCTAAATTTACCCGACAGGTTGGTAATGAATTAAGCAAGTTGACGGCCGGTACAAATATATTCGGCAGGCACATGCTGGAGCTGGGCATGAAAGGTCTGACCCCGCTGGCTATGATCTATTTTTTGGAAACAATCGTTGAAGGCAGGCCATCAAGTGAAACGCTGGAGCGGGTGGTAGCTATCGGTTCCTGCTCCGGCTATGATCTGGTAATTTCGGCGATATATTTTGCACGCGCCGTAGATACAAAACAAGGATAGCAAATTATATGGATAAAACAAACAAATAATAATTTAAAAATTATTATTTAATACTAAAGGGTTTTTTGTACAGGTCTTGAATTTACTTAATAAAAGAAATATATGATTTATTCAGAAGTTAACAAACAGCATTGAAATGATTACTATGATTTAGGACAATGCAGTGAGGGAGGTGATTGTCAGAGAAAGATAAGTGTGATTTACGGCAGCAAGAACAAAAAAGGAGGAATTTAAGTAATGAGTGAACCTAAAAAAATGGTTTACACGCTGGATGATATTCCGAAGCCATTTACCAAGGCTGTTGGTTTGGGAATTCAGCACGTACTGACCATGTTCGGCGCTACAGTGGCTGTTCCGCTGATTTTATCGCCGGCCCTGGGCATGTCTCCAGAGCAAACTGCTATTCTCGTCGCCTCGGTTATGCTCGCTTCTGGAGTTGCCACATTTTTCCAGGTTAACTTTGGAACAAGGCTTCCGATTATTCAAGGTGTATCGTTCTCATTTTTAGGCCCGTTTTTTGCGATTATTGGCTTAACAATTGCTGGTGGCCCCGAAGTATCCATGCAGTATATCGCCGGGGCTATTATCCTGGGCGCCCTGGTAGAGATGTTCGTTGGTTTTACCGGGCTAATCGGCAAAGTGCAAAAGTATGTCAGCCCTGTGGTTATCGGCCCGGTCATCGCCCTGATCGGTTTGGCTCTATATCAGGCTGGCGCACCAATGGCTGGCCAGAACTGGTGGCTTGCCGGAACGGTGATTGTTCTGGCTTTTGTTTTTGCCCTGATTTTAGGACCAAAACAGCCTTTCTTTTCTCTTTTCCCGATGCTTCTTGCTGTAATTGGTGCATATCTTTTGGCCCTGGTTTTAGGTGTGGTCGATTTTACGGCCGTCACTGCCTCTCCCTGGTTTCGTTTACCATGGGGTCCGGGTGGGTGGATCCTGCCTTGGGGTATGCCCAAATTTGAAATCGGCTTTTTGCTTATAATCCTGGCCGGTTACCTGGCTTCGATGATCGAATCCTACGGTGACTACCACGCTATTAACGAAGCAGCACAAGCACCACCGCTTACCGATAAGCAGATCAGCCGCGGTATCGGTTTCGAGGGTGTGGGCTGCTTCTTCACCGGTCTCTTCGGTGGATTTGCCAGCACCAGTTACACCGAGAACATCGGTCTGGTCGGATTGACTAAAGTGGCCAGCCGCTATGTTGTCAATATTGCTGTGATTCTCCTCATTCTCATGGGGATCGTCGGTAAGTTCGGTGGTTTGGTTGCAACCATTCCGGGTGCCATTGTCGGAGGTTTATACTGCACCCTGTTCGGGTTAATCGCTTCGATCGGTATAAGCAACTCAGCGAAAGCTGACCTGAATTCGATGCGCAACCAGATGATCATGGGTTTCATTCTCTTCATGGGCTTGAGCCTTCCCTATTACTTCCAGACAGCCGGTGTATCGTTTGAACCGCTATGGCTTTCCAATATAGTTGTTTCAATCGGTTCAACCGGTATGGCAGTCGCTGCTATCTTAGGTTTAATTTTGGATAACGTTATTCCAGGAACCGAAGAAGAGCGCGGTTTGCATATGTTTGGTGAAAAGAAGAAAAGCTAATCTTTAACCAGTAAAATAAAAAGAGGTGGTCATTAAGTTGACTGCCTCTTTTTGCTGAAAATCGGTGTGGCTACACATTCTGGTTGCGAAATAGTTTTAGAATATTGATGGCAATCTCAAGATTAAGAGCATTATCCGGATTAGCGAGACTGATTCCGGTCAGATCCTCTATTTTTTTAATGCGGTATAGGATTGTATTGTAGTGGGTAAAAAGCCTGGTGGAAGTAAGTTTCAGATTGCGGTTAGTTGCAAAATATGTTTCCAGGGTGTTCAGTAAATCACCCTTTTTAGTGCGATCGTATTCAAATACAGGGCGAAGTAGTTCTTCGACAAAGTGTTCCAGTTCACCCCGGTTTTTTTCACTTAAGATTTTATAAAAACCAAGATCTTCAAAAAAGACTACGTTGGCTTTACGGGAAAACTGGCAAATTTTCAATGCTTCGCGAGCTTCCTGAAAACTGCGGTTAATGTTGCGGATATTGTCATAAGGTTTTCCAACCCCAATTTTGAGCTGCATTTCTGGATTTACAGTTTCCTGTAAATAATTAAACAGCGCAGTTATATTGTCCTTAAGAGAGCAGGTAGTGTTATCTTCGGGAATGCTCGTTATAACCACGACATTATTACCTTTAATACCGGCAATGAAACTGTGATCTTCCTGGCAACCTTTGTAATTATTTATTGCTTTCAGTAAATCTTCTTTTGAACGGGGCCCGTTAAAATCCATCTGCAGTGGGCTATCTTCGATCTCTTTGAAACTCTGATCATTAATTATGATCACTGCAGTTGGTTTGACCAGGTTTATATTAAAAAGACGGCCGCGTTTGACGATTTCTTCTTCGCTTTCAAAATCGCAGGAGAGAAGAATTTCCAAAAATTCGTTGTAATACCCTTTTTCAATTTCAAAAATTGCTTTACGTTTGGTAAATTCAAGAGCAGCGATCGTGGCAGCCCGCTCCATAATCAGAATGTCCGGTTCGAAGATGGGGTTGTTAATGATCGCAACAATATGGCCGTAGGTGTATTTGTTAGCGCATATCGGAATGCGGATCGCCTTGATTGTGAGCGTATTTTCACGGTCGGCTGTGTATTCCAGCGAATACTTGACCTCCTTAATATTGCCGAAACGCAGTTTTTCCTTCTTGATTTCAATACTGCCTTCTGAAAAGAAAAGCCCGAATTTATGTTTATCCGGGCAGTCTTCGTTGACAATTAAACGACCTTCCAGATTCATAATTGCTACTGGATTGGAAATAAGTTTTCCGGTTTCCTTACAAAGTTCTTCGAGGGGACTGCCGTTTAGAGCTAAATCCATCAGCTTTTTGTGGGCTTGTTCCAATTTTTGGAGAATTTTATTCTGCATATTAAATATAACGCCAAGAATCGGGGCGATGATTTCAGAAAAAGAAAGATCATAGGGTACTTCCAGCAGGGGAATATTACATTCATTAGCACTGTTGATGATTTGATCCGGGATTTCATTGAGGTAACGTTTTGTCTTGATGGCCAGAGCAGCGCTGTGATTTTCATGCATACGCGGGATCAGTTTTTCCATTAATTCAGGGTATTCGCGGAAGGAATAACCGGTAGTAAGCAGGAATTCACCATCGATTAACCAATCCATGATATCGGGCACCTCGATGACGTTAACCAGTTTAATGACCCGGTCGAGACCATCTTGACCGCCGACGACCTTTAGGCGATTGACTGTATCAAGAGTGAGCGCTTCCATGACTGTAATGCCATATTGTTTTTGCATTCGAGCCGTTCCTCTCCGACAATTAACTTGATCGAAATAATATCAATATAGGGGTCTTCTGTCAATGAAACTATGAGAACTATACAAAAATATACATAAATATAGTACAATAATCTAGAGGATATGAAAAAAAAATGTTTAATTTTTAGAAATGTCCAGTTAATTATCAGGAATATTACTGATCGCTTCGCTTTAATCGCCTTTTGAAAGGATTTCATATATTTATAGCAGCATGATTGAGAATTGATCTTGTATTTGATTGAAATGAGTAAAAGGAGGCAAAAGTTTTGTTTTTGAAAAGTTATATCTTCAAAAACACTTTTCGCGACTCGGTTTATCTGATGCGCCTATCCAGTATTGTCAGAGAGTTCGCCGGAGTAATTGAAGCTGAAGTAATTATCGGCACTGATCATAATAAAAAATTTCTCCGCTCCGGCGGCCTCTGGACCGAAGAGATCGAACAGAATGCCGGGGCGAATGATCTGATCATCGCCGTTAAAGCAGAAAACGAAGTTAAAGCTGAACAGGCAATCCAGAGTGCTCTGGATGAACTGAATAAATCTGTAGAAAGTGAGAATCTGCTCGGTGATTACGTACCACGCACATTCGAAACCGCATTAAAAAATCTACACGGGGCTAACCTGGCCTTACTCTCGATTCCGGGACGCTATGTCCAGCGCGAAGCGGACCAGATTCTCGATGCCGGTTTGCATCTGATGATCTTCAGCGATAATGTCTCCCTGGAAGCAGAGGTCGCCCTGAAAAAGAAAGCGCTGGAGAAAGGGCTCCTCGTCATGGGACCGGACTGCGGAACCGCTATTATCAACGGAGTCCCCCTGGCTTTTTCAAACGAAATTAAACGGGGCAAGATCGGTATTGTTGCCGCTGCGGGTACCGGTCTACAGGAAGTGTCGTCTTTAATCAGCAACCTTGGTGAGGGGATCAGCCAGGGCATCGGCACTGGCGGGCGTGATGTGAAGAAAGCCGTAGGCGGCATTACAATGATCCAGGGTTTAAAAGCGCTGATCGGCGACAAGGATACGCAGGTTATTGTGATTGTCTCTAAACCACCAGATCCGGAAGTTTCCGAAAAAGTGCTGGCAGTCGCGATCCAAAGTAAAAAGCCGCTAGTGGTAAACTTTATCGGCGGTGATCTTGATCTGATCCGCAAAGCTGGCTGTGAACCGGCAGCGACTCTGAAGGAGGCAGCTCACAAGGCGGTTAATCTTGTTCGGGGATTGCCCGCTGATCGCGATAAAGATATTGATCCAGTCGATCAGAAACTGGCCATAGCCGAAAAAACCCGCTACAAGAGCGGACAGCGCTATTTAAGAGCTCTATATTCAGGGGGCACGCTTGCTTATGAATCGCTTGTCCTCCTACAGGAATCGATCGGCACTATTTATACCAATCTCAACTTCGATCGGGCTGAAAGAATTGACAATGTCTATAAAAGTCGGGAACATACAGTTATTGACTTCGGTGAAGATGAATTCACCCAGGGCCGTCTGCACCCGATGATTGATCCATCTCTGCGTAACAGCCGCATTATTGCTGAGGCTAAAGACCCGGAAACAGCGGTCATTGCCCTGGATCTGGTGCTTGGTTATAACGCCCACCCTGATCCGGCCGGTTCAGCCCTGGAAGCCATTAAAGAGGCCAAAGAAATCGCCGCCAAAGAGAAACGTCATCTTACATTTGTCACTACTGTTTGCGGAACGGACGAAGATTTTCAGAAGCGCAGCGAACAGGTTGCCAAGCTTGAGAAAGAGGGAATTTTGGTTTTTCCGAGCAACGCTGACGCAGCCGGGTATTTAGCCGTGCTTTTATCGTCTTAGTATTTCTATTTGCTATAATAAAAAAAGGAGGGTCAGTTCTATGGATACCCTTTTTAACAGTGAACTGAAAGTTATCAATATGGGGCTTGCCGGATTTGCTGAAACGTTAAAAGAACGGGGAACACCAGTCATGCACGTGCGCTGGCAACCGCCGGCCATGGGCAATGAAGATTTGCTCCGTCTGCTCGATAAATTAAAATAAAATTCGGGAGGTGTGATCGTTAATGAGTAAGATTGATCAAGCGAATCAGGAAGCAGTAAAAAGAATGATGCTTTCACGACCGGTGTGGGTCGATATCGGCAGGGCCAGGGATGTAATCCCCGGAATGAAGGACAATTTATTCCTCCATGCCGGTCCGCCGATTACCTGGGACCGGATGAGCGGTCCTCTGAAAGGAGCGATTATCGGTGGTTTGATCTACGAAGGAAAAGCGAAAGATGCCGCGGAGGCGGAAAAAGTGGCCGCATCCGGCACCTTTGAGTTTGCCCCCTGCCATCACTATAATGCCGTTGGCCCGATGGCCGGTGTAATCACTCCTTCACAGATGGTATTTATCATCGAGGATAAAGAATGGGGCGGATATACCTATTCCAACATGAATGAAGGGTACGGTAAGGTTCTCCGTTACGGCGCGTATGATGATGAGGTTCTGAACCGTTTACATTGGCTTGATGAAGTTTACGCCCCGGTAATCAGGGAAGCTGTTCATCTGGTCAAAGGTATTGATATGAAGTCAATTATTGCCCAGGCTTTGCATATGGGTGATGATGCCCACAACCGTAACCGGGCGACCACTTCACTGTTAATAAGAGCTATCGCGCCCTTTATTGTTGAAACAGAGTGGGGCAAGAAAACTGACTACGCTGCTCCGCGTCTCGATCTCTCCAACGTATCCGAGTATTTTAAAGGTAAAAAAGCCTCTGCTGCCGCTGAGGTTCTTGCATTCATGCACAGCAACGATCTGACCTCACTCAATGCGATTATGGCAGCCTGCAAGAGCATGGCTCTCGCCGGACACGGTGTTGAGCATTCGACAGTTGTAACAACAATGGCCCGCAATGGAACCGATTTCGGGATCAGGGTCAGCAGCACCGGTGACAAGTGGTTTACAGCTCCGGCCAATGTACCGGCCGGTCTTTACTTCTCAGGTTTCAGCGCCGCGGATGCAAACCCGGATATCGGAGATAGCGTGATTACCGAAACAGTTGGTATCGGCGGGTTCGCTATGGCAGCGGCACCCGCTATTGTTAACTTTATCGGGGGTTCCCCTGCCGACGCGTTTGATGCAACTAACGAAATGTATGAAATTACTGTAGCTGAAAATAATAACTTCAACATCCCGGCAATGGACTTCAAAGGCACACCAACCGGTATCGATGTCCGCAAGGTTGTCGAAAAAGGCATAGTTCCCCGAATCAACACCGGTATTGCTCATAAAGAGCCGGGTATCGGGCAGGTTGGCGCCGGCATTGTCAAACCGCCTATGGAGATATTTATTGCTGCTTTACAAGAGCTGGCAAAATAAACAATCGCAACAAGTGGCGGGTCTGCTTAATTTGTAAATGGAGGTGAACCAGGTAAATGCTTTCTTATGAATATGTAAAGTGTACAGATCTAAACCAGGTCTTTCAACTGATGGATAAAGGCGAACAGGTTTATCCCCTTGCCGGCGGAACAGATCTGATGGTCGGCATGCGCGGCGGCAAATATGCCGCTAAAATGCTGATTGATATCAAAGGGCTGGAAGAATTGAAAGTGTTGAAAGAAGACGAAAAAGGAATTACGATCGGCGCGGCAGTCACTTTAAATGAAATTACCCTCTTTGCGCCCGTCCAAAAGAATATTCCGATCCTGGCCGATGGCTGTCACAGTGTCGGTAGTTACTCAATCCGCAATCGGGCCACGTTAGCCGGTAACATCTGCAATGCTTCACCGGCGGCCGATACGGCAGCGCCGCTCTGCTGCCTAGATGCGTCTGTAAATATTGTAAGCTCAAGTGGAACCAGGGCAGTACCGATTGGTGAATTCTTTACCGGACCGGGGAAGACTGCTTTACAGAAAGGCGAGCTTGTCCAATCGATCTTTATCCCAAAACCCTATCCACAGGCGAAGGGAGTCTATTCTAAGGCTTCACGCACTGGGTCGGTTGATCTGGCCACGGTTGGCGTGGCGGTACAGAGCTGGGGCAACCAGGTCAGAATCGCCGTCGGCGCGGTCGCACCAACACCGGTTAGAGCCGTTTCCGTGGAGAAAGCTGTCAACGAAAAAGGCGAGAAGGACTGGGCCAATGCGGCGAAGCTGGTTCATAATGATATTTCACCGATTACTGATTTAAGGGGCTCTCGCGAATACCGCTTCCATATGGTTGAAGTGCTCGTCCGGCGCGGCCTTGAACAGACGATGGAGGTGTGATTATGTCAGAAAAAGTAAACATTAATTTTTCTGTTAACGGTGATCAGGAAACGCGTGAAGCGGTTGTCGGGCAGACCCTTTTGAAGTTCATCAGGGACGAACTGCACCTGACTGGAACCAAAGAAGGCTGCGAGATCGGCGAATGCGGTGCCTGTATTGTTCTCTTAAACGGTAAACCGGTTAACTCCTGCATGGTTCTGGCGGTCGAGCTCGACGGCCAGGAGCTTGTTACGATCGAAGGCCTCGCAAAGAACGGTGAATTGGATCGTATCCAGCAGGCCTTTATAGATCATGCTGCTTTTCAGTGCGGTTACTGCACCCCGGGCATGATCATATCGGCCCGGGCGCTTCTTGACCGCAAACCGAGCCCGACTGACGAAGATATCAACGAAGCCTTAAGCGGCAATCTCTGCCGTTGCGGTGCCTACCAGGAAATCAGAGAGGCGATCAAAGCCTCTTCCAAAAAGTAAACGGGAAAGGAGGATAAAAATATGGCGGAATTAAAATATGTTGGAACCTCGGTACCACGTAAAGATGCGATCGAAAAAGTTACCGGTTCGGCTCAGTTTATCGAAGATCGCTTCCTGGGACCAATGCTTTATGCTAAGATGAAAAAAAGCACGGTTGCCCACGGTAAAATCAAGCGCCTCGATACAACCAAAGCGCTGAAGCACCCCGGAGTCAAGGCAGTCCTGACCGGCAAAGATTATCCAAATAAAATCGGCTTATACCTTGTTGACAGAGATTTTATGGCGGTAGAAAAAGTTCGTTTCTGGGGTGAACCGGTGGCGATAGTTGCTGCTGTCACGGAACAAGCTGCCGTTGAAGCGGTGGAATTGATTGAAGTAGAATATGAAGAGCTACCCGGTGTTTTTGATCCCATCGAAGCGATGAAGCCGGATGCACCGATCATCCATGAAGATTTAGGCAGCTATGATCTAGTCCCGATTTTCTATCCTCAGCCGGGCACAAACATTGCCAACCACTTTAAACTTCGCAAAGGTGATGTCGATAAAGGTTTTGCCGAAGCTGATATGGTCATCGAAAGGGATTACTACGTTCCGCAAATGCAGCACGTGCCAATTGAAACCCATAAAGCGGCTGCTCATTGGAGTCCGGATGGCAAGTTGACCATCTGGAGCACTGCCCAGTCGCCGAACGTGGTGCGCCAACTGCTGGCCAAATCAATGAATATCCCGATGCACAAGATCAGAATTATCTCCAGCTATATCGGTGGCGGTTTTGGCTGCAAAGCCGGCGCTTCTCTCGAAGGGCTGGTCGTGCCCTTCGCTCAAAAATTCCCTGGCCACGTTGTCAGGATTGTTTTTAACCGCGAAGAGGATATGCAGGGGACTTTTACCCGCCAGGCGCTCAATGCGCATTTAAAAACCGGTGTGCGTAAAAACGGACGGATCACTGCCCTTGAATATAAAATGATCTGGGACGGTGGGGCCTATACTGAATACGGCGTAAATATTGTCCGCGCCGCCGGTTACAGCTCAACCGGCGCCTATGATATCCCTAATGTAAAAACCGATTCTTACTGCGTCTATACAAACAACTCCATCGGTGGTCCTGTCCGCGGTTTCGGAATGTGTGAGATGCAGTGGGGCATCGAGCGTCAGCTCGAGGCGATCGCCAAAGAGTTGAAAATGGATCCCTTGGAGATCCGCCTGATCAATGGCATGAAAGAAGGCTCAACCACGGCGTCCGGCCAGGTTGTTCACGATGTCGCCTTTGATAAATGCCTCAAAATTGTGGCTGAAAAAATAGGTTGGGGCAAAAAGGAAGGTAATTTCCGCGGAAAGGGCATTGCCGGCCTGGTTAAATGTCCGGCACAGCCCAGTAATGCCGCCTCTTCGGCGATTATCCGCATCAATGAGGATGGCACTGCTCATGTAATGGTCGGGGCCACCGAAATGGGCCAGGGTATGCTCACGGTAATCAGCCAGATTGCTGCGGAAGGCCTGCACATTCCGGTCGATAAAATTGACATCAAGGTACCGGACACTGACTTTACCCCATACGAGTGGCAGAGTGTCGGCAGCAGGATCACCTATACCTGCGGTACCTCGGTTAAACGCGCCGCCGAAGATGCCCTCGGACAGATCTACCGCAATGCCTCCAATCTTCTCGAAGTACCGCCGGAAGATCTGATCTTCGATGGCGAAAAAGTCTATTCGACTAAAGATCCCACTAAATCAGCAACAATCCGGGAAGTAGCCGACAGCTGTAAAAAATGTACCGGGGAAGGGATTGCCGGGCCGATTATCGGCACCGGTTCATTTGTTCCTACTAATATGACCAACCTGGATTCGGAAACCGGTCAGGGTAATCCAGGAATGTTCTACTGTTTCGGCGCAACGGCTGTTGAAGTGGAAGTTGATCCGGAGACCGGGGTGATTAAAATACTACAGTTGGCAGCATCGATTGACTCCGGTAAAGCGATTAACCCCCGACTCTGCACGACCCAGCTGCACGGCGGAACGATTATGGGACTCTCCACAGCGCTCTATGAAGAGGTTCTTTTCGATAAAGGGATCATGCTTAATCGCAATTTTACCGATTATAAAATTGCGACCATCGAGAATGTCCCACATATGGACAGCTTTATCATCGAAACCCCGGAGACAAACGGGCCCTACGGGGCACGGGGGATCGGTGAACAACCGATGATTGGTGTGGCCCCGGCTATTGCCAATGCCGTCTGTGATGCTCTCGGTGTTGATTTTAATACATTTCCCCTGACACCGGAAAGAGTATGGCGGGCAATCAAGGCAAAACAATAGCAGTACCTTCAGGCAAAGAAAATGAGGGTGCGGCTTACCGCGCCCTCGTTCAATAAAATAACCTGACACTACAAAAAAGATGCTGAGTGGGTGGTGCCCATGGCTATAAAACAGCTATATTTCACTGTAGTGCGGAAGTGAGCTGAACAAAAGGTGATCCATCGCAAAGTTGTAATTCGTGGTGCCGGAGACCTGGCGACAGGAACAGCCCACCGTCTCTGGAACGCAGGCTTCGACGTGGTCATGCTCGAGCTGCCCAAGCCGCTGGTTGTGCGCCGGACAGTATCCTTCGCCGCTGCTGTCTATGAGGGTGAAGTTGAAGTTGAAGCGCTTCGGGCTGTGCTTTGCCCTTCCCCGGATCTGGTTAGCGCCTTTTTAAAGAAGGGCGTGATCCCGATTTTAATCGATCCCGAAAGCCATTCCCTGACCACACTGAAGCCCGAGATTCTTATTGATGCGATCATGGCCAAACATAACCAGGTTACCAAGCTGAACGATGCCGAATTGGTCATCGGTCTCGGTCCCGGTTTTACTGCCGGTCAGGATGTTCACGCTGTTATTGAAACACTGCGAGGCCATATTCTCGGCAGGGTTATTTATCAAGACTCGGCTGCTGAGGATACGACAGAACCTGCCGAAATAGCAGGTTACAGCAAAGAGAGGCTTCTGCGGGCGCCGGTTGACGGAATCTTTAAACCTCTTAAAAAGATTGGTGATCTGGTTAAAGCCGGAGATATTGTCGCTTCCATTGATCGAACCCAAATCTATGCGGCCATCAACGGCCTGGTACGTGGCATACTCTACCCGGGATTGACTGTAGCTACGGGCATGAAGGTTGGCGATATCGATCCCCGGGGGACAGCAGTTGATTATCTGACCATATCAGACAAAGCCCGGGCGATCGGCGGCGGAGTGTTGGAAGCGATTATGCATCATTTCTGTTTCCAGAGAGAATGATTGTTACTTCAATGAAAAATATTATACTTAATACGTTAAGCATTTAATACTGGAGGAAAAAATGGGCATCGAAAACTTGGCTGAAAAAATAAGATCATGGGAATATTGTTTCTATCAGGGCTGCAACCGTATGATCGTGGCGTCGGATCTGGTGATCACGGCACAGGGGATTCAATGCAGTAAGTGTGGTCATTATAATCTTGAGGAACCGGGATGGGTAATTTGTCCGCACCAAAAGATTTCTGCAGTTAAATGCCCACGGGCCGGAAAAGGCATTGTCCATAACGAGTCCGGCATAGAATGTGCCGACCGTTGCTATTTTCGGACCTGCGGGGAATAATGAAAATGGAAATCTTATCTATATACCGAAGTCTGAATATAAAAGATCAGGCAGTGGTATCTTTTTATGGAGCCGGCGGGAAAACTACTTTAATACACCGTCTGGCTGATGAGATGAAAAGCGCAGGGAAGAAAGTGCTAATCACCACTACCACAAAGATGTACAAATCGCCTGACTTACCGCTTGTCATGAGCTGCGATCCAGGCAAAGCCGTCTCTGAGCTTACAAAGCAGTTTGAGCGATACCCAATCGTTGTATCCGGGCGAGCTAGATCCTCTGAAAATAAAATTGAGGGGTTTGACCGATCCCAAATTGAACACCTGGCTCACAATTTACCGGTAACGATTCTGATTGAAGCGGATGGCTCCAGAGGTAAGTCGGTTAAAGGCTATGGTCAACACGAGCCTGTTTTACCATGTTGCTCAGATTTGTTAATCCCGGTAATCGGGCTCGATTCATTGGAACAATTATTTACACCGGAACATGTGCACCGCCTCGAACAGCTACTGAAGATTACCGGTTCAGAAAAAGGGCAGGCCATCTCCGAAACGCATCTGGCCAAAATATTAATACAGATGATCGGGCTTGGTTATAAGCAGGTTCCCTTGGCTAGAGTAACCCCACTATTAAACAAGGTCGATACGGTGAACTCTCCAAACAAAGTGGTAACAGCTATTGCCCGTGAACTGATCGGCTGCCGGAATACTGATCAGCTTCTCGCTACTGTCGGAAACAACGCAAACCCAGTTAAAATTAGTCTGGGTCTTTCATCGGACCGGCCAATAGCACCGGTTTCGTGTGTAGTCCTGGCGGCAGGCACCTCATCGCGCATGGGTACAGAAAAGCTCTTTTTAAAGTATAAAGAAAAAACTATCCTGGAGCATACTCTTGATCAAATCCGACAGTCCGGGATCGATGATCTTGTTCTGGTAATCAAGCCAGGCAGTAAATTACCGTCTTCATTAATAAAATCAGGAGTTAGAATTACTGAAAACGGGGAATATGCTTCAGGGATTACCAGTTCATTAAAGGCGGGTTTGACAGCTATCAATAACAGAGCACAGGGAGTTCTATTTGCCCTGGCCGATCAACCCCTTATTCCTGCGCAAATCTACAGGCAGTTGATCGAAAACTATCAAAAACAGCTAAAACTGGTTACCTGCCCCACATACCAGGGGAAAAGAGGAAACCCGGTATTATTCGACCGTCGTACCTGGCCGGATTTAATGGATCTAACCGGTGATCAGGGCGGAAGACAGATTATCCATAGTATAGCGGCCATGGAAATTGATTATATAGAAACCAACACACCGGAGATAATAACCGATATTGACACACCTGATGATTACCAGCTATTAGTGAACCACCCGGAATAAGCAGCTGACAGGGAGGCAGGGACTTGTCCGGCAAAAAGAATCTAATATGATTTTAACGAAGTGGGGGATATGCCAAGATAAGTTCGTTGATTGGGAAGACAAGAAAAGGGTTAGAGATGTTTTTGATAAGGCTATCAAAATACTACTTAATGGAAGTTATAGGTCTAGAATATGATAATAAAAACTCTTGTGGAGAATACTTCAACCTCGGATGAATTTAAGGCTGAGCATGGACTTAGTCTATATATCGAAACAAAGAATTGCAAGCTTCTGTTTGACTTAGGAGCAAGCGCATTGTTTGCAGATAATGCCAAGAAAATGGGTGTTGATATTACAGCTGTTGACCTGGTTGTGATTTCCCACGGGCACTATGATCATGGCGGCGGTCTAGAAGCTTTTTTGAATTTGAATTCGAAAGCCAAAATATACCTGCATCACAAGGCATTTGGTAAACATTACGCAAATGAACCAAATGGAGAAAAGATCTATATTGGATTGGATGAAGGTTTAATGCAAAATGATCGCTTAATATTTGTGGGAAATCATATGATGATCGATGATGAATTCGAACTGTTTTCCAATGTCAAAAGTATAAAATTTAATCCGTCTGGGAATCAAGATCTATTAATGCAGTCCGGAACTATGCTGGTACAAGATGATTTTGCCCACGAACAGAACCTGATCATTAAAGAGGGCGGCAAAAACATTTTGGTTGCCGGGTGCGCGCATAAAGGAATCGCGAATATTTTGGATCATCTTTACACTCTGAAAAAAGGTTTTCCAAGTCATGCTTTTGGGGGATTCCATTTATATGACCATTCAAGAGATACGTATGAAGATCCCGCACTTGTCAAGCAAATAGGCGAATACTTAGAAATTACAGGCTCAATGTACTATACTTGCCATTGTACAGGAATTGAACCTTACAACAATTTAAAAGTGATTATGGGAGAAAAAATTGAGTATCTGGCAACCGGAAGTCAATTAGCAATATAAGCATAAAGGAGAGCAACTCATGTTGTGAATATGTCCTGAATGAAGGGTGGCAGGGTAAAGGCGCTCAGATGAATCTGCGGGGAATAGTAGCGTGTGTGTCCGGGCGTGAAATCATTCTGGGGCTGTAAAGGATTATATCGCTTGGAACCAACGGCGAAACTCCACAAACCGCTTGGGTAGGTAGGCACCGGGGCCAGGTAGTAATAAAAATTGGGAAACGCATGTTTAATGCTCTGGTAAAGCCGACGGGTTAACTTGCGGTTTAAGATCGGCGATTCGCACTGGATCGTCATAATACCGTCTTGTTTTAACGCTTCGAAAACATCTTTGTAAAAATCTGCCTTGAAAAGGTCTTTTGCCGGGCCCAGCGGATCCGGCGAATCAACAATAACCAAATCGAAAGTATTTTTCAAAGAGTGGACGTATTCTACGCCGTCAATGATCTTGATTTCCACCCTGGGATCATCAAAAGCAGTGCCCAGTTCCGGCAGGTATTTCCTGGATGTTTCGATAACCTTTTGATCAATTTCAGCCAGAGTTATTTTTTGAACCCCAGGATATTTACTAACCTCTCGTACTGTTCCTCCGTCGCCCCCACCCACGATTAAAATATTTTCCGGCGAAGAGTGAGTACGCATGGGAACGTGGGCAATCATCTCATGATAGATAAACTCATCAGCAGTTGTCAGTTGGATAATCCCGTCAAGCACAAGCATACGTCCGAATTCATAGGTATCAAAAACCGCTATTTCTTGAAGGGGTGTCTTTTCCCGGTAGAGCACGTCTCTGATCCGGACACTCAGGCAAACCGTGGATATTTCTTCTTCGGTCAGTTGTTTTTCCGTAAACCATAACTCCATTGCAGATTTCATCCCCTTTACCCGGATAGCAATCAGTAAACATATTTAATGTTGGCATCGAGCACTAAATCCATTGTCTGGCGAACAGTATTTCATTTGATAATGAACAATGACTTCGTTAATTTCCTTTACCGCTATTGAAGTTTATCATAAATATCACATAAAATCATCTTTTTCAAGGTTATGGTAATCTGATATACTGGAAGTAAATATATTAGATTGTTGTAAAGGGGCCGCTGGTGGATGCCAGTAAAGAAGATTAATGTTTCCCCGGTTAGCAAGGGGGATGTCGTGGAAGTGGAAATCGTTGATTTATCCCATGATGGGGAGGGGGTAGGCTTCGCGGAAGGGTTTACCCTGTTTGTCCCGGAAACAGCTCCCGGGGATTTGGCCGCAGTTAAGGTCATCACGGTGCAAAAATCGTACGCCCGGGCATTGCCGGTTTCAATTATACGCCTCTCTCCACATCGGACTACCCCTGCATGTAAACACTTCCATGAGTGTGGTGGCTGCCAGCTGCAGCATATTCAATATAATCATCAACTACACCTCAAGCAAAAAAGAGTCGTCGATGCGCTGCAACGGCTGGGCGGCCTTGAAGTACAGGTACAGCCAATTATCGGCATGCCCTACCCCTGGAGCTACCGCAACAAGGCCCAGGTACCGTTAGCGTTCGAACACGGCCGGGTTGTCGCCGGTTTTTATGAAAAACGCAGCCACCGGGTTGTCAATATTGAAGAGTGCTCGATTCAACACCCTGGCAGCAACCAGGTTATCAACGAAACCCGCGCTGCCCTGCAAGAGCTTCAAATACCAATTTATGATGAAAAAAATCACAAAGGGATAGTCCGCCATATTCTCTCTCGTGTTTCGTTTTCCACCGGAGAATTGTTGTTAACTATAATCACCAAAGGTGAAAAACTTCTTCACACAGCCCAGTTGGTGGAAAGACTGTGCGGCAGTATCGAAAGCCTGGTTGGAATCGTACAAAACGTCAATAACCGGCCAGGCAACAATATTCTGGGAACCAACAACATTACGCTGTGGGGGAGGCCGTACTTGGCGGAAAAACTGGGTGGGTTAACCTTCCAAATCTCATCCCAGTCTTTTTTTCAGGTGAACCCAGCCCAGTCCGAGGTGTTATATGATCGGGTTCTCGCTTTCGCCGGACTAACCGGTCGTGAAACGGTCTTCGATCTTTATTGCGGCACCGGCGCCATCGCCATCTACCTGGCCGGGCAAGCAGGCCGGGTGATCGGGGTGGATAATGTGCTCAGAGCTGTGGAGGACGCCCGTATGAATGCTTCAATTAACCGGATTAACAACAGCGAGTTTTATTCCGGACGAGCGGAAGATGTTGTCCCCGATCTACTGGAAAAAGGATATCATCCGGATTTGATTGTGGTAGATCCACCGCGTAAAGGTTGCGAGGTTAAACTTTTGGAGACAATAGTTGCAGCAGCGCCGGAGCGAATTATATATGTTTCCTGTAACCCGGCCACTCTGGCCAGAGATTTAAGGGGCCTGGCCGAAAAGGGCTACACTCTGATGAAGATTCAGCCGGGGGATATGTTCCCACATACCAGCCACGTTGAGACGGTAGGCTTGATGTCATGTGTAACAACTAAATAGGAGGGGAAACACAGTAATAAAGGACTTTCCGAGGTTTGCTTTTCCATACCACAATCATGGTGGGTGGCAGACTGACCGGAAAAACCTACTTTTATAGTATGAGTGAACAGATTAACTATCCCTTTGGGGATGGGGGTGAGTTAATAGAATAGATAATACACTATTCGTTTTGTTTGCCATTTCATTTACACCAAAAGAAATTATAGCTGATTTAATGGCTTATTGTTTAAAGGGTATGAATAATACTTATCTGGCAGGATCCCTCAAATACGATCCAGATTTTAAGTTAATTAAGAATATGGTACACTAACGTAGAAGGAGTTGGAAATGGAAATTTGAAGGCTGAAGAAGCAAGTGATGTATTGAAGTTTAAAAAAATCAACACCAATCTATTCCTCTTATTGCTTGGAAGAGTAGTATCAGACATAGGATCAATCATACAATATATAGTAATGCCACTGTATATCCTGGATACAGGAGGATCGGCAG
>JAUWPV010000010.1 GCA_030611385.1 Bacillota bacterium
ACCAGAGGAAGGTGTTACAATGTTGTCGGTAATATTGTAGAGGTTAAAGACCCTTATACTGCTGGACACCAGACTAATGTCTCCAAGCTGGCTTCCATGATAGCCCAAGAAATGGAGCTTCCTCAAAATAGGATTGAAGGCCTCAGGATAGCCTCTCTACTCCATGACATAGGAAAGATTGGCGTGCCAGCAGAGATCTTGAATAAGTCCATTAAATTAAGTGAAATAGAGTTCAGTTTAATTAAGGAACATTCCCAGATCGGGTATGATATCTTAAAATCAATAATATTTTCCTGGCCGATTGCCAAGATTGTCCTCCAACACCACGAAAGACTAAATGGTTCAGGCTATCCCCCGGGACTTAAAGGTGAGGATATTCTTCTGGCAGCAAAAATAATCGGAGTAGCTGATGTAGTGGAGGCGATGTCTTCTCACCGGCCCTACCGCCCTGCTCTCGGTATCGATAAAGCCTTAGAAGAAATTTCAAACAACAAAGGCATTCTATACGACCCGGAGGTAGTAGATATCTGCGTTAAATTATTTAAAGAAAATTTTTTTAAGTATGAATCATAGAGACACAACCGGCCGTGCTGTAAATGTCAAATGAGTAGGCCTAACCCCGCATTACAGCACTGTTGTTATAGTTTTAAATTGTTATTGATCCCGACAGTAATTCAGCAAGTAAATACTGAGGAGCGTGGTGAGTACAGATGCAGATATTTCACGGTGACATCGTGACCTGTGACCAGAACGGCTCTGTCTTTAAATGCCTGGTGGAAGAGGAAGGAAAAATAATCTTTGTCGGCGATGAACTGCCGGCAGTTTATGCAGATTGCTCCGAGATCGTCGAGCTGGGTCCAAACGCATTGCTACCAGCCTTCGGCGACGGGCATATCCATTTTTCAAGCTGGGCTCTTTTTAATTCAACCTTTGATGTGCGATCTGCCACCACCATTGCTGAAATTAAACCTATTATTAAAAGTTATGCTGACAGCGATCCGAAAGCCAAAGTAATCTTCGGGTTTGGACATTCCAGGCATATTCTTTCTGAAAAGCGGTTGATTACCCGTACTGAACTCGATGAAGCAAGTAAAGACCGCCCCGTTTATCTGGTTTGTTACGATGGCCATTCTGCCGTGGCCAATTCCGCGGCCATTGGTCTGCTTTCTCCTAAAATCCGCGCTCTGCGTGGGTTCGACCTGGAATCAGGACAACTATTTCATGAAGCTTTTCTGGAAGCGACCGATCTTATCTCTGGCCGAATACCGCCACTAAAGCTTATGTCATTTATAGCCAAAGGAATCGATACACTCGCCGAATACGGCATCGGCCTGGTCCATACCGTTGAAGGAGTCGGCTTCCCCCGTGATCTGGATGTTGACCTGGTCCGCTTTGTGGCTAGAAGTGCGCAGATTCAATTCCGCATTTACTTCCAGACCATGGAAGTTAATAAAGTCCTTAAGCGCAAGCTACCCCGTATCGGTGGCTGTTTTGCCTGTGCCCTCGATGGATGTTTCGGAGTAAAAGATGCCGCTCTTCTGGACCCTTATTCAGATGATAGCCAAAATAAGGGTATCCTCTACTACAGCGATGAGGCAGTTATGGATTTTGTGACAAAGGCCAATCAGGCCGGTCTGCAGGTTCAGCTGCACTGTATCGGCGATGCTGCTGTTGTTCAGGCAGTGAAAGCGATCAAAGCCGCTTTAGAGGACTATCCACGTATGGATCACCGGCACACCCTTATTCATGCCTGCCTTATTCCCGAACCGATTTTAGAAAAGATAGCTTCGCTGGGTATCGGGGTAACCCTCCAGCCGGGATTCCTTATTTCACCATTGGAACCGGCAGACTACCTTGAAAAGATCATTGGTGAACGAGCTCACCAGAGTTCGCCGATCAGGAAGATGATTGAAATGGGCATCCATGTCAGTGGAGGCTCCGACGGACCGGTAACAGTTCCGAATCCGATCGAGGGAATCTACGGAGCCTGTAACCACCACGATCCAGAACAATCGGTCAGCATAGTTGATGCCCTACGGATGTACACATATAATATTGCCTGGACTTCTTTTGATGAAAAAGAGCGGGGCAGCCTTGAAAACGGGAAGATTGCTGATATGATCATCCTCAATAAAAACCCTTTGCAGCTGGCTCCGGGTAACTTACTTGAACTCAAAGTAGAAAAGCTCTACCTTTCCGGTAAGGAGTACATAGAAGGCCGATCACTGCCCGGAATTCTGATAAACAGTTTCAAAAATCGTTCCCGGCCCGTCTAAAAGGGCATATAGGTTAAAGGCGAATCGCTTATTTAACTCAAACGGTATTATCGGTTGATCACTGGAGGTTGAAGTCTTGGTACCTGAAAAAGAACACAATGATCATACTCCTGGAAAATTGATTCAGGACTCTTTTAATGCTATTCAAGATGGGGTCAGCGAAAATGATCGAGATTGGTACCGAACTCTTACGAAGACGTTCCGCTACTGATAACCAGGATTTCACCAGAGGGCAAAGTGACCCATGTTAACAATGCCTCTTGTCAGGTCATTGGTAAGCCTGCAGAAGAAATTATCGGGCAGGACTTCTTCGCATTAGTTCCATCTGAGTACCGCCAACTTATCAGAGAGGATTTATACTCTTTAACCCCGGATAGACCTCATGTCACCTATGAACACTTAAACCACTCTCGTTTGCTGAGATGGAAAAACCGGGCTATTTTTGACGATAAAGGATACTTAAAAGAATTTTTTACCGTCGGAGAAGACATTACCGAGCAGCGCGAGGCGGAAGAGGCCATTCAATACCAGTTTCAATTTGAAAAAGTTGTTGCTGCTATTTCGTCTTCTTTAGTTAGTATGCCTGCCGAAAAGATTGATGGTGCCATCAATGATGCCCTGAAACTAAGCGGAGAATTATTTAATGCTGATCGCAGCTATATTTTTCGGTTTAGCGATGATGGCTTGTTTATAAACATTACCCATGAGTGGTGCGCGGAAGGAATATCCTCACAGGTGGCCCGGAACCAGAACTTTCCGATTGTTGGCAACCCATGGTGGGCCGAACAGATAAAAAAACATGAACATGTGTATGTACCTGACGTCGAGCTTTTACCGGCGGAGGCGGAAACGGACAAAAAAGATTTCATGATTGAAGAGATAAAGTCATTGCTGACTATTCCTATGCTCAAAGACGGTAAACTATTCGGATTTTTCGGTTTTGATGCGGTTAAAGAGAAGAAGACCTGGGCCGACCAGCAGATTGTTTTGCTCAAGGTCGTGACCGAGATCATTGCCTGGGCTATTGTCAAGCAAGAAGCCGAAGAAGCACTGAAAGATTCGGAAAAACGCTACCGCGAAATATTGGCTACCATCGAAGAAATGTACTACGAAACAGACTTGACGGGTGATATCGTTTTCTCTAACGACGCTGGCTTCCGTCTGTTCGGCGGTTATAGCGCTGAAGAAACAGTTGGTTCAAGTTATCATAAGTTATACAAAGATCCTAAAGCCGCTTACAAGGCTTTCCACCGTGTATTTTTAACCGGTAAGCCGGAAAAAGGCCTGGTCTTAGAAATGATCCGTAAAGACGGTTCCACTTTTTTTGCTGAAATATCTATTACTTTAATCAAGGATAAAAAAGGTTTCATTACCGGTTTTAAGGGTATTGGTAAAGATGTTACCGAGCGTATTCAGTATGATCAGCGCCTGGAATATTTGAGCCTGCACGATCAGCTGACCGGTATTTATAACCGAGCTTATTTCGAAGCGGAACTTACCCGGTTGAACATAAGTCGGGAATACCCGATTGCAATTATCTCTGCTGACCTTGATGGCCTGAAGCTGGTTAACGATACTAGGGGCCATGATGTTGGAGATGTGCTGCTGGTTGGTTGTGCATGGATCTTTAAAGAGTCGTTGCGCCAGTCAGATATTCTGGCCCGGGTTGGTGGAGATGAATTTGCAATCATATTGACGCGCACGGATAAGGCAACCGGCGAAAATATAGTTCGCCGTATTCGGAAAAACGCTGCCATCTATAATCAGGATCATCAAGATTTACCGTTGGGTATATCCATGGGGATAGCAGTAGCAGATCATGCGGAGATATCCCTTAAGGAAATTTTCAAGCGTGCTGACGATTTGATGTACAGGGATAAACTTTACAGCAGCAGTAGCAGTCGCAGTAAAATCGTCCAGAGTTTGCTGGCGGCCCTGACTGAAAGGGATTATATCACCGAAGGGCATGGCAGGCGCCTGGAAGAACTATGCCGAGAGGTAGGTAAAAAAGTTAACCTATCATCACACCAGCTTGCCGATTTAGCTCTTTTAGCCCAGATTCATGACCTGGGCAAAGTAGGTATTCCAGATCAGATTCTCTTTAAACCGGGCCCGCTGACAGAGGAAGAGTGGGAGATCATGCGCGGACATTCTGAGAAAGGTTACCGTATTGCCGCGGCATCACCTGATCTGTCCGGGGTAGCTGATCTGATCTTGAAACACCACGAATGCTGGGACGGTAGCGGCTATCCATTAAAACTCAGCAAAACCGAGATTCCGGTGGAATGCCGCATTCTGGCGATTGTCGATGCCTTTGATGCTATGACTAATAAACGGCCTTATAATAAAACCAAAACGATGGAAGAAGCTGTCAAAGAGCTTGAAGATCATGCCGGCAGTCAGTTTGATCCTGAGCTGGTTCCGGTTTTTATAGCAGTCTTAAAAGAATTCAACGGACTCCCATAAGTTAACTTCGCGTTGGTGAAGCAGGATCGTAAGAATTAATGAAGAATGAAAAAGTATGAGCAAAGGATTAAGAATTGACATAAATTTGAGGGAGATGAGATCATGGTTTCCAATCAAAAAGCTGTCATAATTTTCCTGATTGTGTTTTTCTTATCAGTATTGTTTCTCGCCCCTGGCGCGGCGGAAGCCGCCAGGGTATCAACAGGCGACAGTTTAACTATCGGCGCGGGAGAGACAGTTGACGGTGACCTTTATCTTTTTGGCGAGACGGTCACCATCAGCGGAACAGTTCTCGGTGATGCTGTCGTTTTCGCCAATGAGGCAATCATCGACGGATCAGTTACAGGCAGCCTCCTCGTTTTTGCCCAAACAGTTAGAATATCCGGCGATGTCGGAGGCACAATCAGGGGTGGTGCCAACACGATCTCTTTCCAGGGCACATCTGGCAGAGACCTGGTGATGGGGGCAAATACGATCAGCATCACCGGTTCAATCGGCCAGGATTTCTTTGGCGCTGCCAATAGCAGCACTGTAACGGGATCAGTCGGCCGCAATATACAGGCAGCCATGGACCGTCTGGTAATCGATGCACCGGTAGGCGGAGATATCTCCGCTGTTGTCAATGATCTAATATTTAGCTCCAGGGCGATGGTTGACGGTAAAGTCACCTATACTTCGGAAAATGAGGCAACCGTCAATAACCAGGCAGTGATTCAAGGTGTCATCAAAAGGCTGGATCCGCCAGATAAAGCAGTATTTGTTTCGCCGACCCGCAGCGCCTGGAGTTTTATCCGACCTGTTCTTTCACTTCTTGCCGTAGCGCTGTTGTTGGCGCTGCTATTTCCCGGACTCACCGGCGGCACAGCCCGGACCATCAAAGAGCGGCCTGGTCTTAGTATTGGCTCTGGCGCCCTAATTGTTTTCGTTGCACCTATTGCAGCCCTGATCCTGCTGATCACGGTGATCGGTATACCAATCAGCGTGCTGTCGATGCTGCTCTATATTGTTTTAATCTACCTGACCCGGGTCTTTGCCGGCTACTTTCTGGTTTTGATGGCCCTTGAGCGTTTCAATAAACGGCTGCACCCGGTATGGACCACCCTGATCGGTGTCCTGGTCCTGGCCCTGCTGATCAAGATTCCCTACATCGGCTGGCTGATTCACCTGGCGGCTGTCCTCTTCGCAGCCGGGGCGTTTATCCTCTATCTGACCGGTAAGAAAGAAGAAATCGTTGCTGTAGCAGATCCGATTTCAGAGTAACTCCGGTAACAGGAGAACTTATCACTTCAAAAAGACTTGAGGAGGAGATCACAGTGCCTGGTAAACCAGGCCGGTACCATCAGTGAAATGCCAACGACTCTGTTGCCGATTATCTGATCATGGAAGACTGAAACCCCATGTTCATCGCAGAAGCTATTGGATGAACTCAATGTGATCGATCGCTTTGAACAGCCAGGGCGTAAGCACCGCATCGGCGCATAAATATTGCTATAATCCATTCACTAAGCAAATCACATCGATTAGCCCGATCATTCTTGTCCAGATGAGGTTTATCTTTCGAAATGAGGTGATTGAGCTTAGTTATTGTTCTATCTATAATTCAGGGCAGTTATATTTGGGAATGCCTTGCCGTAATATAAGGTTGGATCAATGTGCGGGATCATACTACAAGGAGGGTTGTTTCGGAAAATATTTCTTTCCGAAAAAATTATGGGTAAACCGGTTATTGTAAGTGCAGTTCGAACTATAGGAGGCAGGTATGGAGGGGGTTTAAGCGGCTTAAGTGCACCGGAATTAGGCGCGGCAGTAGTGAAAGAAGCAGCTAAAAGAGCACGACTTTCTGGTGAGGAAGTAGACGAATTGGTGTTTGGCTGTGGTTGGCAAGCCGGCATAGGACCCAATGTGGCCAGGGTGGCATCAGTTAACGGTGGGCTTCCAGTGGAAGTGCCTGCTTATACGATTAATATACGCTGTGCGTCAAGCCTTCAGGCGACAATCCAGGGCGCCAGAGCGATTATATGTGGAGATGCTCATGTGGTTGTTGTCGGTGGAACGGAATCGGCTTCAAATGTTCCTTATTTAATGGACAAAGCGCGCTGGGGGGCTCGTATGGGCGACATGACCGCCTATGACGGCCTGCATAAAGATGGATTTATGTGCCCGTTGGCTGGCATGTTGATGGGTAACACGGCAGAACTTCTTGCGGAGAAATACGGGATCGACCGGAAGGAGCAAGATCAGTTTGCCCTGGAAAGCCATCAAAAAGCAGCAAAGGCGATAAACGAAGGCAAATTTAAGGAAGAAGTTTTGCCGATAGAAGTTGTTCAGAAGAAAGAAACTGTACTAGTTAGTGAAGAAGAAATCCCTCGTACAGATGCTTCGGTGGAAATGTTGAGCAATCTTAAGCCGATTTTTAAAAAGGACGGCACCGTAACAGCAGGAAACAGCTGTGCATTATGCGATAGTGCATCAGCAATGGTCATTATGTCCGCAGAAAAAGCCAGTGAACTGGGCTTAGAGCCGATGGCTGCAATAAGCGGCTATGCATCTGCCGGCGTAGATCCAAAATATATGGGGATAGGTCCGGTAGCGGCTGTGCCTCTTGCCCTGGCAAAAGCTGGTCTAAAGCTCGATGACATTGATTTGATCGAACTGAATGAAGCTTTTGCCGTTCAGTACCTTGCTGTTGAAAGAGAGATGAAATGGAATCGGGACAAAGTGAATGTCTATGGCGGGGCTATCGCCCTGGGCCATCCGGTGGGAGCCACTGGCACCAAAATTTTAACAACACTACTTTACGCATTGAAAAACAATGATAAGACATTGGGCATGGTCAGTGCATGTGTAGGCGGCGGTCAGGGCCTGGCCATTATCGTGGAAAGGCTCAAGTAAATATTTAGTATCGAATATTTGACAGGAGGATGTAAGCGTGACAATTAAGAAAGGATTCGTTTTGGGTGCCGGAATTATGGGCTCCGGGATTGCCCAGTTGATGGCTCAAAAAGGTATAGAGGTCACCCTGGTCGATATGGATGAAGCGATCGTCAAGCGTAGTCTGGCCGGTATTGAGAAAGGGCTGCAGAAAAGGGTAGAGAAAGGCAAGATGACTGATAATGAGGTTAAAGACATCTCAAGCCGAATTACAACTTCCACTAAAATGGAAGAAGCTAAGGATGCAGATTTCATTATTGAAGCTATTGTCGAAAACGTTGAAATCAAGCAGAAAGTATTTGCCAAAATGGAAAAGATCACCACGCCTGATGCGGTTTTGGCGACGAATACAACGGCCTGCTCTATTTCTGAAATAGCCTCCGCTGTTTCCAACCCGAACAGGGTGGTAGGCATGCACTTCTTCAACCCCGCCGTGGTCATGAAACTTGTTGAAATCATGCCCGGTGTGTCCACAGACCCTGCGATTGTAGAAAAAACACGGGCCTTGGCTGTATTCCTCGGCAAAGAACCGGTTGTAACAGCCAAGGAAGGCATTGCCGGTATTGCCAGCCGTGTCTTGGCGGCCCAGTTGAACGAGGCGGTCTGGGTTCTCGATGAAGGCATCGGCACGGTTGAAGATATCGATAAAGCAATGAAACTGGGTGCCAATCAACCAATGGGACCACTGGAATTAATCGATCTGATCGGCATTGATACTCACCTGGCTAAAACCAGGACTCTCTACGAAAAATTTGGTGATCCGCGTTACCGCCCCTGCTACCTGCTTGAGAAAATGGTTCATGCAGGATACCTGGGACGTAAGACCAAAAAGGGTTTTTATGATTATAAGCAGGATCCCCCTGCTCCAATGAAGTTAAATTAATGAACAATAGCCTGTTAAGAGGCTAAAATAAGGAGGTGTCGTTCTTGAATTTTGATTTAACACCGGAACAAGAACAGGTACAGAAAATGGTGCGAAGCTTTGTTGCCAAGGAAATTACTCCCAACGCCGGCCAATGGGATAAAGAAGCAAGGTTTCCAACCGACGTGTGGAAAAAAATGGGCGATTTAGGGATTACAGGTACATCGATCCCGGAAGAATACGATGGAAGCGGGATGGACTTCATTACCCACGCTATCGTGGCCGAGGAACTTGGTTACGGCTGCAGTTCGATTAGGGGCACATATTCAGTCCAGGTTTCGCTTTGCGCAAAAACAATTCTTGCTTATGGAACCGAAGAGCAGAAGCAGAAATATGTTCCCAAGATGGCAATGGGAGAACTGGTTGGCTGTTACGGCCTTACTGAAGCGGATTCTGGCAGTGATGCTGCCAGCATGAAATGTACCGCTGAAGATAAAGGTGACCACTATGTCTTAAACGGCGGCAAGATGTGGATTACTAACGGTGGTATTGCTGATGTTGCGCTGGTGTTTGCAAAAACAGACAAGGATGCCGGGGCCAGGGGCATTACAGCTTTTCTGGTTGACAAAGATACGCCCGGCTACTCTACCTGTGATATTCATGACAAGTTAGGGCTGCGTGCTTCCAATACCGCGGAACTTATCTTCGACAATGCCGAGGTTGGTAAGGAGAGTGTTCTCGGTGCAGTCGGAAAAGGTTTCAAGGTTGCTCTTGCTGCTCTCGATAATGCCCGCTTCACAGTATCGGCAGGCTGCGTTGGCGCTGCTCAATCGGCGTTTGATACGTCTAAAGCGTATGCAAAGGAAAGGATCCAGTTCGGCAAGCCGATCGCCGGCCATCAACTGGTACAGCAGTTGATTGCGAACATGCTTTTGGACATCGAATGCGGCAGATTGCTAGTTTATCGTGCCGGTCACTTGAAGAACAAAAAGGTTCCCAACACCCGTGAGACATCACTAGCCAAGTATTTCTGCAGTGAAATGGTTAACCGGGTGGCATACAATGCTATTCAGGTCCTCGGCGGGTACGGTTTTTCTGCAGAATATCCACTCGAAAGGATCTACCGTGACGCCCGGGTGAATACGCTATATGAGGGGACTTCCCAGATACAACAGCTTATTCTGGGTAACATAGAGCTTGGGATTCCCGCATTTGTTTAACAGATATTTTCTTAGATTAAATGAAAGATAAGTGAAAGAAGAGACTATCTTCTTCTTTCACTTAAATAAAATATTTGGAGTGGCAAAAATGTACAAGCTTCTAAAATTTACAAAAGAACCTCCTCTTGCGGTGATCACCATTAATCGCCCCGAAGTAAGAAATGCTCTCTCCAACGCACTTGTTGAAGAGCTGGCCCGATCATTCGGTGAAGTGGAAAAGGATGAAGAGATCAGAGCTTTGATTATTACAGGTGAAGGTGAAAAAGCTTTCATGGCGGGAGCAGATATCAAGGAACTCCAAGAACGGAATTTTGTCTTGGGCCGTAAACAAACCAAGCGCCGCCAGGACGTTTTTAATATGCTATGCGAGATGCCGATTCCGGTAATAGCCGCTATTAATGGATTTGCATTGGGCGCAGGGTTGGAACTTGCCTTGGCCTGTACTTTACGGGTGGCTTCAAACATCGCAAAGATGGGTTCACCTGAAGTAAATTTGGGGATCATCCCCGGAGATGGCGCTACACAGCGCCTGCCTCGTCTCATTGGAATTGGGCGGGCTATGGAGATGATCTTAACAGGTAACATGATCAATGCAGACGAAGGCTATCGTATCGGGTTAGTGAATAAAGTTGTTGAGCCGGATCAGCTTTTAGAAGAAGCGAAAAGGCTTGCCTTGCATATTGCCGCCAAGGCTCCACTGGCTATACAGTATGCAAAAGAAGCGGTTAACCGCTCTCTGGAGGTTGGATTGTACGAAGGTTTGGCCCATGAATCTTACCTTCATGCTTTGGCCTGTGCAAGTGAAGATAAGAAAGAAGGAGTTGCAGCCTTTTTGGAAAAAAGAGAACCTCAATACCGGAAAGAATAATAACAGGTTTACGGACAGCCACAATTTGAAAAGGAGCTCATGGAAAATGGAAGAGAAAAGTGTAAGCTTTAAAACGACCATTCCGGGCCCCATTTCCAAGAATATGGAAGAACTACGGGTAAAAAATGTACCACGGGGACTTTCTTCTCTGGCGCCGGTTTATGCTGCTGAGGCTAATGGGGCGTTAATAAAAGACGTTGATGGGAATGTTTTTATTGATTTTGCCGGTGGGATAGGCACCACAAATGCTGGCCACTGCCCGCCTGAAGTAGTAGAAGCGATAAGAGAACAAGTCGGAAAGTATATTCACACCTGTTTCCAAGTGGTGCCATATGAACCCTATCTACTTCTTGCAGAAAGATTAAATCAGATTATCCCCGGCGACTTCAGCAAGAAAACGATGCTGGTGAATAGCGGGGCAGAAGCAGTTGAAAATGCAGTTAAAATAGCTAGAAGGTTTACTAAAAAAACAGGTATTATTACTCTTGACTGCAGCTTCCATGGCCGAACCTATCTGGGGATGAGTCTGACCGGTAAGGTGAAACCCTACCGGTATCAATACGGGCCTTTTGTTCCAGACACTTACAAGATTCCCTCTCCATACTGCTATCGTTGCTTGCAGGGAAAAGAATACCCCGAATGTAATTTAGAATGCCTGGGATTCCTGGATAGATTCTTCATTACTCAGGCAGAACCTGAAAAGATAGCCGCGATAATAATTGAACCGGTAGAGGGCGAGGGAGGTTTTATTGTTACTCCCCCTGAATATATGCAAAGATTAAGAGAAATATGTGATCAAAACAACATTCTTTTGATCATAGATGAAATACAGACCGGTTTTGCGCGGACAGGTAAATTTTTTGCTATGGAACATAGTGGAGTAGTTCCCGATATTGCTACAACCGCAAAATCGCTGGGAGCAGGATTGCCGATCAGTGCAGTAACCGGTAAAGCGGAGATTATGGATTCCGTAGGGCCAGGTGAAATTGGCACCACTTATGGAGGGAATCCTGTTGCATGCGCCGCCGCCCTTGAAGTAATCAAAATTATGGAGAAGGAAAATCTTCCGGCCAAAAGCGAAAAAATAGGGAACCAGATTATGTCCAGGCTGAAAGAGTTTGAGAAAAAATATACTTTCATCGGTGATGTGCGCGGGTTAGGGGCAATGGTCGCATTTGAGGTTGTTAAAGATCGGGCAACTAAGGAGCCAGATTCCGGCAGGACAGGTAGGATAATTGCCAACTGCATCAACAGTGGTTTGCTCGTTTTAAAAGCGGGCATTTACGACAATGTAGTCCGCATGCTGGTTCCACTCGTAGTGACTGAAGAGCAACTTGCTACCGGTTTAGGAATTTTGCAGGCTGCACTGGAAAAAGAGGCTACATCATAAAAAAGTATCAATAGATTGTGACAGTGCTTAAACCGATCTTGCTGGCAGGCTGCCTGCAAAAAGTTTGTTTTATGCATTATTAAAGTAATCTTTCCCGTAGCCGGCATTAATCTTTAAAGGAGATTCATGAAGTGAATACTAACTATGAACAGCTGTCAGATAGAGTGCGAAATATTAAGCTACGGAATCGAATAACTCCCCCGGAAATGACAGCATCTGCGGTGAAGGATGGTGCAACTCTGGCTACAAGCGGCATGGCCAGAGCCGGTTATCCAAAAGCTTTTCCTCTTGCTCTGGCCGACCGGGGGCGGGCTGGAGAGAAGTTGCAAGTCAACCTCTATACCGGAGCTTCTGTAGGTGAAGAACTGGACGGACAACTTAGCTCTCTGCATATGATCAAGAGAAGGTTGCCTTACCAATCGATTAGATCAATTCGTGGAGAAATCAATAATCGAAATATTTTCTTCGTTGATCAACACCTGAGCCAAACAGCCGAACAGGTTCGCTATGGTTACCTTGGCAAAATAGATCTGGCTGTAATCGAAGCACTGGCTATCACGGAGGATGGTGGAATTATCCCGACCACTTCAGTCGGTAACTCTCCTACTTATGCCCGGGAAGCCGAAGCGGCCGTGGTGGAAATAAATACGGCCCAACCCCCGGAACTGGAAGGAATTCATGATATATATATTCCTGGCGATCCCCCTTTTCGTCGGGAAATACCTCTCTACCGCACCCAGGATCGCATCGGGCTGCCGTATATCGAGGTGCCGCTGGAGAAGATACACTATATTATTGGCTCAGATGTAGCGGATAATCCTTATTCGATTGCTGTCCCTGACGAGGTATCGCTCAAGATTGCATGGCAATTATGTAATTTCTTGAAAAGTGAAATCGCAGTTGGGCGACTTCCGGCTAACCTGCTTCCGGTACAGAGTGGCGTCGGGACAATCGGAAATGCTATCCTCGAAGGTTTGTCTGAATTTAGTGGAGTAGAAATATATTCCGAAGTGCTCCAAGACAATGTTTTTAAATTAATGGAAGAAGGTAAAATTGTCGCTGCCTCGGGGTGTGCGATCACATTATCTCAGGAGGGGCAAAAACGTTATCTTCCCCGACTTAGTTTATTCAAAGACAGGATGGTTTTACGGCCTCAGGAAATCAGCAACCAACCTGAATTAATCAGAAGGCTCGGTGTAATCGCGATTAATACGGCCGTAGAACTGGATCTATATGGCCAGATTAATTCCACACATTATATGGGATCCGAGCTGCTTAACGGGATTGGCGGTTCAGGCGATTTTGCCCGCAACGGGTCATTATCTATTTTTGTAACTCCCTCCACTATCAAAGACGGCGCTATATCATGTATTGTGCCAATGGTTACTCACACTGATCATACCGAACATGATGTTATGATTATCGTCACAGAGGAAGGCATTGCCGATCTCAGAGGGCTTTCAGCTGTAGAAAGGGCAGAATCAATTATTGATAATTGTGCGGCACCGCAATATCGATCATTACTACGAGAATATTTAATGGAAGCGATTAATATGAGCGGTGGTAATCGGCCGCATCTTTTGGAAAAGGCTTACCAGTGGCATTTGCGCCTACAGGAGACTGGAAGGATGTTCGAATAAAGTAGAAATTGTACAAGGAGGTATGCTGATTGCTTATATAAAAGGAAGAACCGATTACTGCCTTGGAGGCAGATTTCAGATCATTTGCCTGCAGGGAGAAAGGAGACTACTTGATGGAGGAAATAGTGAACGATGAAACTTGAAGGTAATTGTCAAACCACAGCCATGGGTATCATGCCCCAAACCGATGTAGAAAAAGCGCTCAAACTGGCTCTCTCCCTTGACATTCCTTACTGGCCACAGCTGCCCAAAGTAAATTTTTTTGAGGATATGTATGTCCAGATCTCCGAGCATTTCCCCGGAATAACTCTTGATGAAGAAAAGCGACTTATTCATTTTTCAATTGACCGGTTTTACGAGGACCTGGAAGAGTTTCTGCAGCGCTGGGAAGAAGAAGAATATTTTCGTCTTTCACCCGAATATTCGGTAGTCTTTCACCGCTTTCTCGAACAAGACCTCTCGAGTTATAAATTTATCCGCGGCCAGAATATTGGTCCGGTCAGTTACGGGCTTAAAATACTCGATGAAAACAAAAAGCCGATGATTTACTATGAGGAAGTAAGGCAGATTGTTTTCGACTTTGTGGCTAAAAAACTGCAGGCCCAGTTAAGTGAGATGCAGAAAGTCCACACCGGTGCCTTTGTCTGGGTCGACGAGCCGGGTTTGGAAATGATCTTCATGGCCTTTAGCGGCTATATCAGCGAGCGGGCGAGAGAGGATTACCGGATTTTCCTGGATAGCTTTCCCGGACCCAAAGGGGTGCACCTCTGCGGCAACCCCGACTGGTCGTTTCTGCTGCAGATGGATTTGGATGTCTTGTCTCTCGATGTTTTTGCCCGCGGTCATATCTTTAGCCGCTATACAGAAGATATTCGCGCCTTCCTCGATCACGGTGGTATTATTTCCTGGGGAATAACGCCGACCTTGACCGAGGAATATGAGAAGGAAAACGTGCAATCGATGATCGTTATACTTGATAGCCTCTGGAAGAGTCTTGACCAGGCCGGTATCCCTTACGAGCAGCTTCTGGCCCAAGCCTGGCTTGCACCGGCCCGCTGCTGCCTGGTCAATCAGGATGGTGAAGAAACAGTTGCCAAATCATTTCGCCTCCTAAAGGAAGTCGCCGATCATTTTAAAGCCCGGTTGTAAGCAAAATAGGAGCCTAATTCCACCCCCGGGATTAGGCTCTAAGTGTTTTTTCGCAGTATTGTCAAGTAATCTTCATAAGCAAAGACACGGTTCCTGCGAACGTTTTCTGTTTGTTTCAGAATACCCAGATTGACCAAAACAGGACTGCTTTGGGATAGCGCTTGTTTATAGTTATTACTAATAGCAGAGTAAATAGAAATATGTAAATTGACTTAAACCCCATGCACACGAAGTTTCATTATCTACTTGGACGATTAGATTTCTGGTGACTATAATACCGCCAGCATTTTAACTGCTTGTATTGATTTATCTATATACCTCTTGCCCAGTCTGAGGTTTAGACGTAGAATAAGCACATGCCTGCCGCCTTAAAGGGCAAACGAGAAGGAGACCATCGTAAAAATGCAGAATAACGCCGCTCAAATGGGTGAAGAAAGTATAACCAGGCTTTTAATCCGATTTTCTTTACCGGCTACGACCGGCATGCTGGTTATGGCTACTTATAATATTGTGGATACAATCTTTGTCGGCATGCTCGGTAGTAAAGCTATTGCGGCGCTGTCGATTGCTTTTCCCTTCCAGATGCTTTTAGGTGCACTTGGGATCGGCACCGGTGTTGGCGCTGCGTCGCTGATATCACGTTCCTTGGGCTCCGGCCATAAGGATGTGGCTACGAAAGCGGTTGGTCAGGTGATCAGCCTCTCGGTGCTCTACGGTGTGGTGATAGCCCTGGTCGGATTTTATTTTCTCGAACCGTTACTGGTAATCTTCGGTGCCACGCCGGATATTATTGCCCTGACCGGAGAGTACGTTATTGTTATAACCAGCGGTTCGGTCATGTTCTTCCTGATCATGAGCCTGAACAACGTGGTCCGGGGAGCAGGCAACCCGAAGTTGTCGATGTATGTGATGATTATTTCAGCAATAACCAATATAATCCTCGACCCGATATTTATTTTTCAGCTGGGAATGGGAGTCCAGGGAGCTGCTGTGGCTACAGTGATCGCAAAGATTGTCGGTGTAGTGATCATGCTGCGCTACTTTACTTCCGGCAAAGGTGTACTAACTATTAACTTTTCCTGCCTTAGGCCCTGCCTGGAAACTATCCGAAAAATATATGTTATCGGTTTTCCGGCAATGATAATGCAGCTTTCGACCAACCTTTCACTGGTCATTGCCAATAACATCCTGGCTCTTTACGGTCACTTGGCTATCGCCTCTCTGGGTTTGATTTTCCGCCTGTTTATGTTTGCCTTGATGCCGGTTATCGGTATTTCGCAGGGACTTTTGCCAATTATTGGTTTTAATTTCGGAGCGGGCAAAATGCATCGCATCCGCGAAGCTCTGCTAAAAGGAGTTGCTCTCAGCACAGGCATCGTTATTCTATTCGGAACTGTTTATTTTATCTGGCCTTCCCTTTTCCTGAATATCTTCACCAGAGAAACAGAACTGATAACCCTGGGCAGCCGGGCATTACGGATCATGGTGATCATGTTCCCTGTAATCGGAGCCCAGATAGTTTTTGCCACCTATTTTCAGGCGATCGGCAAGGGAATGCCCTCATTGCTTTTGTCAATATTGCGGGAAGTGATTTTATTTATTCCGCTACTGTTGTTCTTTTCCAGTTTTTTAGGTTTAGACGGAATCTGGATTTCGCGTCCGGTAAGCGATCTTCTGGCTTTTATGGTCACGTTTATTCTTATTAAACGTGAACTAAAACGCCAGGGAATTCCCCTTCGCTCGGCATTATTGGCACTGGAGAAAAGTTAATAGCAATATGGCAGGATTTTAGCTTTTAGTGGAGAAATCACCAGCAGGAGGAAGTTGATTATGGATAATCAGGAATTAATCGAAATAATATTTTCACCCGGCAGCAGGGTTATAATTGAATATGTCGATGCTCAAGAGGCGATAGTAAACTGCAGTACCCGGGTAGAAGATCTAGAAGGTTTATACCTTGTCTTGCAGGCACCGCTTGTTGAAAACATCCCGGTAGTTTTTCGTGAGAGCCAGGAACTGACCCTGCGGCGTTTGGCTGATCAGAAAAAAGAAGCTTATCTGACTAATGTGTTTGTTATTGACATCCGTCAGGGTAAAATACCCCTGTTGGTATGCAGTAAGCCGCAAAAAATAGAAAAGACTTCGCTTCGCCACTTTTCCCGCTTTAGTGTAGACCTGCCTTTTAAATATACCATCGGGGCGACTTCAGGTTCAGGTATGTTAAGCGACTTATCATTGAACGGTTGCTACGCCTTGATAGATCAAGATCCGCAAGTTGACGAAGGGGTAGTTTTGAATCTATCAGTGAATATACCGGGAGAGGCGGACATAATCGTAAAAGGCAAGGTAATCAGGAAAGATCATCTGGCAGATAGCGGCAAAGTTGGCATAGCCGTTGATTATCACGAGATATCAGATGCAGTAAAAGAAGCTATCTATAACTATATATTTCAACTACAGCTAACCAGCGATCGCTTTTTTGGTGTTAAGCCCGATTTGTAGCATAAAAATACAAAAGGGACAAACATAAGGAACGATTCTTTTTATATTATATTTAAAGGATGGTTCCTTTTCTGTTTAATAGGGGAAATTACCGATGGAAATAATTATCAGGATGATCAAAGAACAGGCTGAAAAGAATCGCGAATTCCTGGTGCAGTTAATCCAGGATGCTGTCAGAATAAGCAGTTATTCCGGCGAGCCCGAAAAGATTCAGCTCTTTCTGCAGCAGAAATTAGCCGATCTTGGTATGGAAAACCGGTTGATCAAGGTAAAACCGGAAAGGCTGGAGCAGTATAAAGGCTTCAGTTATGATGGTTTTTCCTATGACCACCGCTATAATCTGGTTGGTGTGAAGAGTGGAAGCGGCCCGGAATGTTTAGCAGAAATAGCTGATGCAAGCAAACACGGGAAATCACTGATCCTTAACGGGCATGTCGATGTTGTCCCCCCCGGAGATATTTCCTGCTGGGACGACGATCCCTTAAGCGGCAAGTATGAGCAGGGGAAGGTCTACGGCAGGGGTTCACTTGATATGAAAGGCGGCCTTTCAGCAGCAATTACAGCAATTAAGATCCTTCAGGAACTGAACTTTGCCAACTACGGTGATATTATTTTCGCCAGTGTCTGTGGGGAAGAAACTGGTGGTAGCGGCGCTTTTGCTCTTGTCGAAGATGGAATAAACGCTGATGGCTGTATCATTCTTGAGCCGACGAAGCTGAAGATATGTCATATTCAATCGGGATGCCACACCTTTAAACTCACAATCAGGGGTCGTTCGATTCATGCCTGTATGGCTTACAAGGGAATCAATGCAATTGATAAATTCTATGTTATCTACGACGCGCTGAAGATTATGGACCGCCGCCGGCACGAACAGTTTGGCAGTGAATATGCCGCATGTTACGAAAATCCCAACAATATAGCACCCCTGAACGTTGGGACTATCACAGCCGGAGAATGGCCTTCAAGCGTGCCCGACCGGCTCGAAGCCCATGGGCGAATGGGCATATTTCCCGGGGAAACCGTGGAGGAGATGCACCGTGATTTCGAAGCAACGGTCCGGACAGCTGTAGCCGGAGATCCCTGGCTGTCAGAAAATCAGCCCGAGATCGAATGGTATGAAGGGCTCTTCGAGCCGGCAAGCACAGATGCTAACAGTGATCTGGCCAATACCCTGACTGCTTGCCACCGTGATATATTAGGCCGTACCCTGGAGTTTGAGGCGGCCACCTATGGATCAGATATGCGTATCTTCAGCCTTTACGCTAATATTCCTACAGTCATGTATGGTCCCGGTGATGTCAGTTTTGCCCATACTGTTAATGAATACATAGAAATCGACGATGTTCTTGACGCAGTCTGTTCGCTAGCTCTGATGATAGTCTATTGGTGTGGTGGGGATTTCTCGTAGCGAGGCTGCAATAATTATTGTCTTAAGGAGTACCGTTTATGAATACAATCCTGCTGCTTATCCTGGCCATTGCTCCTCCGATTGCTTTTATGTATTTCATTTACTGGATGGACAGGTATGAACCAGAATCCTTACGAACAATTATGATGGCGATGTTCATCGGGGCATTAAGTATTATTCCAGCGGTAATAATTCAACTGGTCTCAGACCCGCTCCCTCTTTTTCAGATTGGTGGACTGGCCGGGGCCTTTTATGAATCGTTTATCCAGGTTGCCCCCTCCGAAGAGTTCTCGAAGTTTATTTTCATTTATTTGTTCATCAGAAAAAAGCCATTTTACAATGAAATAAATGATGGGATAGTTTACTATGGGGCCGGGGCAATTGGCTTTGCCCTGCTTGAAAATATTTTCTATGTGTTTGACTATGGCTTTACCATCGGGATACTGCGGGCTTTTACATCGATTCCCCTTCATACCTTTTGCGGAGTGATTATCGGCTATCATGCTGGCCTGGCGAGATTTACTGATCAGTCAAAACCTACAAATATAATCATCAGGGGCTTATTCTTAGCCTATCTGACCCATGCTCTCTATAATACTCTGCTTTCAGCGGAAAATTTCCTCATGCTGCTCTTCATTCCCCTGATTATAGCGGTTTATTTTATAGGATACAGGACTCTTCGCCGTGGCCGGTGGCTTTCCCTGGCCGGTCGGGTAGCAGCAAAAAATCTGGTGCTGCCACCAGCGATACCGCCACCAGCGATACCGCCACCAGCGATACCGTTCCCGGTAATGCCACTCGTCATTCCGGCGCCCCCTGCTATTCCGTTGTTTGTTGGACCTGCTGTCAGGAATTATCGTTGGGAAGAGGTCGTCACCGATAGTAGCGGTAAAAAATATCTGCCACCTAAAAAAGAGGTTTGGAAAGCATTTCTGAGCAGAACCCTGTTTGCCATTACCGGATTACTCTGGCTGCTTGTTTTTATCGGTGCGGAAACCCCTCCCGGTGAGCGGTGGAATATCGTTCTCGGCATGATTCTGATCACGATAATCCCTTTCATGCTTGGATTGCTGTTAGAGCTCTCTTATCAGAGAAGGAAGCGGATCAGAATATACATAGATTAAGGATCCTGCTCCGTTTAAGATCATCGGAATGGAAGGAGCGTATAATATGGTTGAAACTATGACTTCCCGGGAAAGGGTTATAGCAACCTTTGAACACCGTGAGCCTGATTGTGTGCCGATTGATTTCTCTTCAACTCATAACAGCGGTATCAATGTGTTGGCCTATAATCGGCTTAAAAAACACCTGGGCATCGATACTGCCACCTATATGCGCGATCCCATTCCGATGCTTGCTTCACCGGATCTGGAAGAGGGCCTGGAGTTTTTAAAACTGATGGGTGGAGATCTGCTGCCCCTGCCTCGCTATAACAGTTTTGGTATACCGGCCATCAACTGGCGGGAATGGACCCTGAAAGACGGGTCTGTCTGTCTGGTGCCGGGGGGGTTCCAGCCGGAAAGAAAAGAAAACGGCGCCCTGGAAATGTCGCTGTTGGGTGGCCTCGCCATCCTCTCTATGCCGGAGCGCGGCCATCATTTTAATATGGTCAGCCGGCCCCTGGGCATTATCGAGGAACTTTCCCAGCTTGAAAATATTCTCCCCATGCTCAGGCAGAGCGGTGCCTTCTCTATCACTGACGAAGAGTTAGGCATTCTGCAGGCTACAGCAAAGAGATTGCATACTGAAACCGACTATGCCCTGGTGGCTACTGGCGGCCCCCTGTTTTTCTCTCTTTACCAGGTTGGGCAGGAGCTCTTCGGTTATGAAAAGTTTTTTATATTCATGGCTTCCAAGCCTGAGCTGATCCACTGCTGGCTGGAATTCCTGACATCAACCTGCATTGAGCGGTTGGGAAAATATTTGACGGCTCTGGGCCCTTATCTTGACGTGATCATGATGGGTGATGATTATGGATTTCAAAACGGACCGCAGATGTCGCCACAGATGTTCCGCGAGCTGTTTAAACCCTACCTGATCAGGGTCTGCCGGGCGGTCAAAGCATTTGCCCCTAAGATACGAGTACTGCTGCATTCCTGCGGGAGCATAGCGCCATACATCCCTGATTTTATCGAGGCCGGTATCGATGCCCTTAACCCTGTTCAGATCACAGCAACGGGAATGGATCCGGCTTGGTTGAAGCGGGAGTTCGGCCGCGAAATAACCTTTTGGGGTGGTGGGGTGCGCACGCAAACCACCCTGGTTAAAGGTTCCCTGGCTGATTTGGCCCGGGAGGTGCGCGAGTTGATCAGTATATTTAAGCCTGACGGCGGCTATATTTTTTGCCCGATCCACGACATCCAGGAAGAAGTGCCGCCTGAGAAAATCTGGGCTATCTACAAGGCCGCCCGGGAACACGGCTTCTATTGATCAGTAATAATTTACGCAGCAAGGGGGCAGGGTAACTGCTTCGCAATGAAGCAATAACACCACCCCCTTACTATCTGAAGCAGGTATCCTGCTCCCTTGATAGATGTTTCATTTAATTACCGGGTAGTTTCTGTTCCTGCTGCATCCGGGTTATTTCCCGGAAAATATCATTGTGGGTTAAGGAAATCAGGAAAATGACAAGTACAATCCCGGCGTAGATCAAAGCCGACTGTTTTATAGCCATCGCCAGGAAGAGGAAAATAAGGCCGTTACTAACTACAATCAGAGTCGTAACTACCTTCAGCAGGCGTGGCGTAAACTTTAGCTTGGCTCTTGCATAAAGAGCCGGGTACTTTTTCGGGAGCACTGCGGCCGCCAGGCAAACAGTGGCTATAGCCAGGATCAAACCGAAGTTTAACATCGCCCCAAAGAAAGTTAAAGAGGGGATGACGATAATCGCTATGACCGCCAGCAGGCATGTGATTGCCAAGGCCCAGTGTGGAGTGCCGTACCTGCTGTTCACCTTGCCAATAAATGCTGGTAGGAGACCTTCAGAAGAGACAACCATTAAACCGCGGGGTATATAAGTAAAAAGAATATTGACCGTGGTCGCACAGGCAACAAGCGCCCCTCCGATGATAAAAACGTTTAAAGCACCGCGACTCATGAAAGAGGCGGCCACATCAAATAATGTGGTTCCTCCGAGTGCCTGCCAGTCAAAAACACCGATCGTGACAACATGAATGGCGAAATAGATAGCCAGGGCAATAAGAATGCCGTAGAAAAGGGCTTTCGGGTAAGTGCTCTCACCGTTGATTACCTCGCTGCCAACATCGATAATCAGCAGGCCTCCCGCGCAGAAAGTGAAGAGAATACCCGCCGCCGCAATCAGTCCGCCGACACCGGTAGCGAAGAAACCGTTAAAATTAATGGCCTCCATCTTGGACGTACCGAGAGCAACATAGATCAGTAGTGCAAAAACCAACACGAAAAAAAGTACAATCTGGATACGCGCGGTCAACTTGATACCAAAAAGATTGATCAGGAAAAAGGCAACCAGTAAAAGAACGCCGGCCAGTACTGGCGATATTGGAATAATTTCACCGAGGAAAAGTCCAAAGGTAAGAGCAAAAAGCGGTTGACCCCCGATTGCGGCACACGCGGCCAGAGAAAGCATGATGATAAAGGCAAGTTTTGGATTGAAGAGCTGGGCGTAGCGGTATGTACCGCTGGTTGTGGGCCAGGCCGAGGTAAGCATGCTCAGTGGTATGATTGCCAGCAAGACCGGCACGGCCGATATGAGCATGGCCAGGGGCAGGGCCGGACCGGCAAGGGCTCCGGCGATATTGGTTAGAGAGAATAATGCACCACCGATATTGCCGCCGACAGACATGGCCAGAAGACCGAGAAAACTAATTTCTTTGCGCAGTTTTTTTTCTTCTTGCATTTCTTCATCTCCTTTTTCATTAAATAAAAGCACTACCAACAGAATCCGCTAGTGACTGTATGTTGTTGTTGCAACAATTGTATATTTAATTCTTGATTTTGTAAATTTATATTTTTTTGATCATTACATACTGACGATTTGGTTATACATATTCAATTAAACATAATATAATTAAGTAAAACCGGCTTGTCGCTTAAATATATCTCTTATGGTTGCCTGGTGAACAAAGGGCGAAAAGGGGGAAGCTAAAATTCTTGAAGCAGTTGAATATGGTGAAATTACACAACTAAAAATGGGCCGCGCAATGGACGGCCGGGTTCTCTATTGGGTTGCTGCTTACCTGCTTGACGGCTTATTGATTGATACCGGGTGCCGGCATACCGCTGAAGATCTGCTGGATTATCTGCAGCACCGGCCGATCCGGGAAGTATATATCAGCCACTACCATGAAGATCATATCGGTGGTTGCGCGCTTCTTCAGCACAAGCTGAATCTTAAAATTTGGGCTCAACCCTGTTCGATTCCCCTGATTAACAGCACTCCCCTACTCTATCCATACCAGGAGCTGGTCTGGGGGTACCCGGAACCGACAGAAGTTCAGGTTCTGCCGGGGAATGAATTACAGACTGAGCATTACTCTTTTCAGGTTGTGGAAGCACCTGGCCACAGTGCCGATCACTCGGTTTTAATTGAACCGTCTAAAGGGTGGTGTTTCTCCGGTGATCTCTTTGTTTCTGAAAAAATAAAAGTGCTCCGGCCGGAGGAAAATATCAGTGCGATAATGCGCTCTATGCAGAAGCTTCTTGACTTTGATCTGCCCAGAGAACAGGAGCTGGTTCTGTTTACTTCCATCGGCAAAATAGTGCTGCAGGGCAAAACAGCTCTAAAATCTTGTCTGGTTTACCTGGAGAAACTGGGCCGGGAAGTTAAACAGCTGTATAGTGATGAAGAGCGAATCTCTGGATTTGGAGCTCTCATAAAGCATCCATTTCAGCATAACGATTGAACCCCGCCGGTGACCTGATTCTCTGAGTATGGTGATTCTAAAACTATGCTTGTTTCGACAGCAGAAAACAAGCCAATGCTGATCGATGTGCCGGCAGGGATAGCCGCTATCCGCCTCGAATGATTACCTGGAAGGAGTTATTACTTGTATAAGGGGGATAACACCATGCATCATTACCACCTGCTTTCACCGGCCACAGCCCGTGATTTAGTAGAGCAGGTTGTCAAACATAAAGCCGCTTGGAAGAAAGCGTAGTATTTGCTACTAGGGGCCATAAAAAAGCAGGGCGAATCATCTATAATGCAGGGTAAGACCGAACAGTTAACCAAGGAGGTAGCCTTTATGTCAGAGAAATTTGATTTCAAAAAGGAATATAAGGATCTCTATCTGCCTAAACAGAAACCGATGCTGATCGATGTACCGCCGATGAATTTTATGTTGATTGACGGGGCCGGTGATCCTTCCCAGGGAGAATATCAGCAGGCGATCGAGACTCTTTACGCCCTGACCTTCACGATAAAAATGAGTAAGATGAGCGGCAACCAACCCCAGGGCTACTATGAATATGTTGTGCCTCCGCTCGAGGGGCTGTGGTGGATTTCCGGCGGGGCATTTTCTTTTGAAGAACGCGGCAACTGGCTCTGGACCGCGATGATTCGCCAACCCGAGTTTGTCACTCCCGGGGTTTTCACCTGGGCTTTAGAAGAATGCCACCGCAAGAAGCCAGGGCTCGATCTATCCAAAGCCCGCTTTGAAACCTTTACCGAAGGCCTTTGTGCGCAGATCATGCATATTGGGCCCTATGCCGACGAGCCGCGTTCAATAGGCCTGCTGAAAGCTTACATGGCCGAAAACGACTTGATTGATCAGATCGGAAGCGAAAGAAAACACCACGAAATTTACCTTTCTGATCCGCGGAAAGCGGCGCCGGAAAAGCTCAAAACAGTCCTGCGCCACCCCGTTGCCTATTCGCATAAATTCTAATGATCGGAGGTTAGTTTGTGAAAAACTCTGCATCGGCAGCAGCGAAATACGACCTTTTTATGAGGGCTCTTGACTTCCTGATGGTTAAAAGATGGAGAAACCATCTCTGGAGTCTGGTGGAAGGTCCCCGGGTTTTAGAAGCAGGAGTAGGAACCGGGTTGAATATTTCTTGCTACAAACCGCAGTGTCAAGTTACTGCCCTGGACAGCAATAAAAGCTTTTTGGAGAGGGCACGCTACCGCGCTCGGGAGAAACCGGTGCAGGTAGAATTCGTTCTCGGAGATGTGCAGAACCTACTTTTAGCGGATGAAAGCTTTGATTCCGCCGTGACTACTTTCCTTTTCTGTCAGCTGGACAATCCCCTGCAGGGTCTGCAGGAACTGTATAGAGTTTTAAAACCAGGCGGACAGCTGTTGCTCCTGGAACATATCCGTTCCCACGGATTGATAGGGCGTCTACTGGCAGGCCTTTCCGAACCCCTCTATCACCTGACCGGTGATCATATCGCCAGGGATACAGAAAAACTAGCTGCTACAGCCGGCTTTACTAATGTTGTAAGCAAACCTCTTTTTATGAATGCTGTTAAACTTATTCAGGCACAAAAAGGATAACCGAGTGTATCGCTGCCAAATAAGTTAAAAAAGTAGACAGGGAATAATTGAAAGTGTTGCTCATCAAGAAGCTGCTGGATGAGCTGCTGCCGGAAGCCCGCCAGTTGAATATTGAGCCACCGGTTCTGGAAGAACTGTTTAAGAGTGCGCTGAATCAGTGGAAATAGGAGGTATGAACAGTTGAACGACAGCTGTTTACAGATTAAAAACCTGGGGAAAGATTTTGGTTCTAAAAGGACTCTCTCTGCGGTTACGCTCAGCCTCGAAAAAGGGGAGATTATGGGCCTGGTTGGCCCAAACGGTGCCGGAAAAACTACCATGATCAAATTGATTATGGGTCTGCTCCATCCCACTGCCGGTTCAATAAAGATTTTCGGTAACGATCGTGATACCCTGAGCTGTAGTGAATGGCGCCAGGTAGGTTATATCGCCGATGAGCCGATCCTCTATGATTTTATGAGTGTTCAGAAGTTGATAAATTTTAACAGAGGGTTTTTCCCACAATGGGATGAAGAAAAGTGCCGGGATCTGGTTGCCCGCTTTAACCTGCCCCTCCACGAAAGTGTCAAGAACTTATCCCGGGGTATGACGACACAGCTGTCTCTCACTTTGGCCCTGGCCCAGGTGCCGCGCTTGCTGATTCTCGATGAACCACTCGATGGTCTTGACCCCATGCGCCGTCTGGAATTTTTAAATCTGATCCTCGAAGATTTTACAGGGCAGGATGGGCGCAGTATTCTAATCTCCTCTCATTACCTGGAGGAGTTGGAACGTATTGTTGATTGCATCGCCTTTCTTCATGAAGGACAGCTGAAGAGGGTAGTGCCCATGGAACAACTTAAGGTGGAAGAAAAAACAATCCGCGTAGTTTTCCAAAAAGAGCCTCCCGAAACACTACGCGGCATGCCCGGTATTAAGCAGGTTCAAAAAGAAGGTAAAACAGGCTATTTGATCACGATTGAAGAGAACTTTAATGCCATCTATGAAGCCTGCTGCAGTTTTCCCCACTTTGTATTGGAGATTTATCATCGCAATCTGGAAGACATGTTTCACGATTACGCGGGGAGGGATGTAAATGACCGTGTCTAACCTCGTTCGCAAAGAACTTTACCAGATGCGCTGGATTATGATCATCGGGTTGTTATTCTGTACCGGACTGGCAGTAATCCTGGCAATCACGTTTAATTACCTGGAGCAGATAGTAGAAGAAATCCCTGTTGAAATAATGGAACTATTTACCAATTACGAAGTGGCTCGCGAGCTGCTCGCTATTTTCGGTAATTACTCTTTATATGTTTGGTCCCAGTGGAATGCAAAAAACCTTTACCAGGTTGGCGCCCTCTTCGCTATTATTATCGCAGCTATCCAGTTTGCCGGCGAAGTTAGCAGACGGACGATCGGTTTTTACCTGACTCGTCCTATATCCCGGTGGCAGGGTTTTCTGGCTAAAGCAGCCGCTGGCTCGTTGATATTACTGATTATCTTTGGCGGTGGGACAATTATTATCTGGGCTGCATCGATAATCATTGGCCAGAGCGCTGACTGGGGCAGACTTTTTGCCGCCTTGGTAGTCAGCTTGGTCTGGTTAAATGTCTATTATCTGGTCGGCTGTATCATCTCCACCCTGAGCCGGGAGCCGATTACAGCCGGAGTAATCATCGGTCTTGTCGGTATAGGACTCTCCCTGCCCGGCCTTTTACCTTAAGCCGGCAGTTCTCGATCTTTTACCAGATGCGGGCAGTTGATTATTTTTTTTACGGACAATCGTTGCTACCCGGTCTCGGTTTCGGACTGATTGTTAATGTTCTACTGTTGACTGTCGGATTGCGGATCTTCAGCAGAAGAGATTTTTAAATATAAAAGGAGGAAAAAGAAATGTTACTGACGACAACAGATCTTAGCGTGGAGTATGAAGTACTGGGCATTGTCAGGGGCAACCGGGTCAAAGCGGCCCATCTGGGACGGGATATTATGGCTGGTTTTAAAAACCTGGTCGGTGGAGAAGTAAAGGAATATGCCGATCTGTTAACTAGTGTCCGTGACTCAGCCATGGATGACATGGTCAACGAGGCCAAAGATAAGGGGGCTAACGCCATAATCGGCATTCGCTTCGCCTCATCCCAGATTGCATCCGGTATGGCCGAAATATTGGTTTACGGAACAGCAGTCAAAATATAAGGATGCGGTGTCAGTTGCTGTGTGCGCGATTGATAAAATATCTGCCTCTGAACAGAATCTCAATTAAGGCTGTTATTATTCCTACCCTTGCCAGATAGCAGCCAAAAATGTAGCGGGTATTCTATCTCTGGACTTGAACCCCGGAAAGGATTAACAGAACATGCGCTACCAAATTGTCGACGCTCACTGTGATACTGTCGGGCTGTTTAACCTCGAAAATCGTAGTTACAATTTCACCCGACTCAACAAAGTTGGCCACCTCGATCTGCCCCGTATGCGGGAAGGAGGAGTCAAACTCCAGTTTTTTGCCCTCTACATAAAAGAAGAGTTTAAGGAGCGGGGTTCATTGCGTTACTGTCTACAACTTCTCGACAACTACTGTGAAACCATGGATCGCTGTCGTGATGACCTACAGACTATTTACTGTATTGCCGATTTAAATGAAATTATGAGAGGCTCAAAAGCCGGTGCCCTGCTCAGTGTAGAGGGTGGTGAGGCTCTGGAGGGTGAGCTAGCTGTACTGAGAATGCTTTATCGCCTGGGAATTCGAGCGCTTGGCCTGACCTGGAATCACCCGAACCAACTGGCCACCGGTGTCGGTGAAGGGGTACATGGTGATGGCTTAACTCATTTTGGACGGCAGGTTATCAGAGAGATGAATAAACTTGGTATGGTGGTAGACCTGGCCCATATCAATGAAAAAGGTTTTTACGAAGCCATTGCCGAAAGCAGTGCTCCACTGATTGTGTCACATGCCAATGCCCGTACTGTTTATGATCATCCCCGTAATATTTCTGATGATCAGCTCAGAAAACTAAGAGACGTAAATGGAGTCGTCGGGTTGATCTTTCATCCTGGATTTATCACGAAGGGAAATGCCACCATCGATAAACTACTTGACCATTTTGTCCATGTGGCCGCTGTGGCGGGCATCGATCACCTGGGCTCCGGTTCGGATTTTGACGGAATCGAGCAGGTGGTCGAGGGTCTTGAAGATGTTACCGGTCTGCCTCGCCTGATTGAGGGCCTTTCCCGGCGCGGTTTTAGTACAGCCGATATTGAAAAGATTGCTTCTAAAAATTTTTTACGGGTGCTGGAAAGCGTTCTGCCTACCGTCTCTTGACACAGTTTCAGGCTTAGTTAGCGTCTGGGAGGGCGGGAGCCGAAATACTGGTAGTAATGCACTTTAATATTTCCGTGGTATAGTTTGCGCCTCTTTGAGGCTTTCTTGTCGAATAAAGCCTCAAAATTTTCACTGGCCGAGAGAATATAATAAGACCAGGTGTCGAGATTTTCAAAGAGCTTACCCATTTCTTTATAGAGCTTTTCCGCTTCTTTTAAACTGCCCAGGCGCTCTCCGTACGGCGGGTTGCAGATAACCTTGCCGTATTTTTTATTCGAACTCAGCTCTGCGAGCGGCCTGACCTGAAAATGAACCAGCTGATCCACGCCGGCTTCGACAGCATTCTTACGGGCGATCTCGATCGAAGCGATGCTGATATCGGTACCGGTCAGATCAAGCTTTTGATCATAATTAGCCCGGTCATGTGTTTCTTTACGCGCTTCACGCCAATACTCCCGTGGTATGGATGGCCACTGTTCGGAAACAAAAGTACGGTTCATACCCGGAGCCAGATTCTGCCCGATCATGGCTGCTTCAATCGGTATCGTCCCCGAACCGCAAAAAGGATCAATCAGGGTAATCTCAGGATGCCAGCGCGCTACCAGGATCAGGGCGGCGGCAAGAGTTTCTTTCAGTGGGGCTTCACTGTTAGCGATGCGGTATCCCCGTTTATGCAGGCCTGCTCCGCTGGTATCAATGGTCAGGGTAGCCACGTCTTTTAACAGCGCTACTTCGATTCGGTGAAGAGGGCCTTTTTCCTTAAACCACTCTGTCCGGTATCGTTTCTTCATGCTCTCGACGACCGCTTTTTTAACAATGGCCTGGCAGTCAGAGATACTGAAGAGGGTGGATTGAATAGACTTTCCGTCTACAGGGAAAGCGGCATCGGCAGGAAGCAGATCGGGCCAGGGCAGCGCCTTCGTTTTTTCAAAAAGCTCATCAAAAGTTACTGCGTTAAATTCGCCTACTTTCAGGCGAATTCGATCTGCGGTGCGCAGCCAGAGGTTTGCGCGGCAAATGGCCTTTTCGTCGGCGGTAAAAGTAACCTTGCCATTTTCAACTGTCATCTGGCTGTAACCCAGATCTTTAACCTCCTGGGCGACAATGGCCTCAAGGCCAAAAGTGGCCGTGGCGATCAGTTCAAGCTTAGACATGATATCTCTCCTGAATTAAAAAGTGAGTAGTGGCAGATTCACTTATAACGTTTATATTAATTACTATTATTAAGGGATAGAAAGATCTCGATCAATTTGGGGTCGAAATGCGTGCCGGCACATCTTTTAAATTCAGCTGCTACTTCAGTGAACGTCAGCGCTTTTTTATAAGGCCGACCATTGGTCATCACTTCGAAGGCATCAGCAACAGCGGTGATACGCGCCAGCAAAGGGATAGTCTTTCCCTTTAAGCCCTGTGGATAACCCGTTCCGTCCCAGCGTTCGTGATGAGCCAAAATGTCTTCAGCGACGTGGGCAAATTCTTCAGTGGCCCGGGCAATCCTGAAGCCGATTTCCGGGTGTTTCTTAATCATTTCCCATTCCTCTGTGCTGAGTGGGTCCTTTTTGGTCAGGATCTCTTCTGAAATATTGATTTTCCCGATATCATGCAATGTGATCAGCAAATCTAACCGGTGCAGCTCAGCGTTGGGCAGATTTAGTTTTCGGCCTATATTTTGTGCTATTTCCTGCATCCGCCGGGTGTGTGTTTCAGTTTCAAAACTTTTTTCGGCCAGGGTTTTTAAAAGTGTTTTGAGCACGGCGCTTTTAGTGCTGCGGTTTTCAGTCAGTTTCTGCTTGTACATGCTGTTTTCAGCTTCACGGAGAATTTCTGATAGGCTTATTGCCGGGTCTGTTTTGCTCGCAACCCCCAAAGCTATCGAAATAGGTACATCTTCCACGCAAATATCAAGGAAGTGATCACTGATTCTTTTGCACAGCAGCAATGATCTTTTTGCTGTAGTTTGAGGCAGCAAGATAGCGAATTCATCACCGCCCCAGCGGGCAATGATATCTTCTTTCCGGCAGGCTCCTTTTAAGGTAGTGGCGGCGCTTTGCAGAGCCCTGTCTCCGATTGAATGCCCGTAGGTATCGTTAATCAGTTTCAGACCGTTTAAGTCGGCCATAATCAAGCTGACCGGCATCTGTCTTTCAGTATCAAGTCTCTTCAGTTCTTCGTCGAAATATGATCGGTTGTAAAGGCCAGTCAGGCTGTCGTGGAAGCTAATATATCGAGAATATTCTTCAATCAGTTTTCGTTCGGTGATATCGGTATGGGTGCCGAACATCGACAGCGGTTTACCGTCTGTGTTGCGCGTTAAGATCCGCCCGCGATCAAGTATCCAGATCCAGCGACCGTCCTTATGCTTCATGCGGTATTCGCATTCGTAACTGGGTAGCTCACCGGAAATATGGCGCTCTGCCTGTTCGTTCGATATATGTTTGTCGTCGGGGTGGGTCAGCATTTCCCAGGTTTTAACACTAATGGGTTGCAATTCGTCCAGGGTATAGCCTAACAAGTTTGCCCAGGTCTCATTATAAATTGTTTCCCCGCTTTGTCTGGTCCATTCCCAGGTTCCGATATTGGAACCTTCGATGACATTCTCCAGTCTCTTTCGCTGAATTTGGAGCTCATCCTCGGCCTGTTTATTCTCCGTAATATCACGTATTATAGCCAGCGGTCGTTGTTCATCCATTATTGTGATGCGCGCCTCAAAATGTTTTGTGCCACTCGGTACGTCTAAGGTATATTCGATCACTTGTGTTTGTTTTGTTGTATTAACTCGATCAAAGCATTGCATAAATTGTGCTGATAGATCTTCTGGAAGGATTTCACAGACAGATTTGCCGAGGAATTCCTCAGGTGTAACTGCCAGCAAGCTTTTGTCAGTGGCATGAAAATCAAGATAGATGCCCTCTTGATCAAAAATAAACATCAGATCGGGAATCGTGTTGAGAATAGCCCGGTTCCTCGCCTCACTTTCCTGAAGCACTATCTCCGTTCGTTTCCGCTCAGTAATATCTGCATAGATTCCGTATGCGCCGACCATTTTACCGGCATTCATGATCGGAATTCCTTGAATTAATACATCAACCGGCGAACAATCTTTTTTATAGCGGATGCCTTCTTCTTTAGTATGTTCACCGGCCAGAACCGCTGCTGTGCTCTCTGTATTGGCAGAATCCTGCTTACCCATATTCATAACTTCATCGACATGTTTTCCCTTAATTTCTTCGAGGCTATAGCCGAACAGATCAATAAAGGCCTGGTTAATATCTACCACGTAGTAATTGGCATCAATGCTCACGATTGCATCCAGGGAATTTTTAAAAAGGGCTTCCAGCGATTCATTACGGTATTTATCCTGATCAGCTTTCATCCAGGCCCCTCCTGATAAATTAGGTCAAATCTCTTTTTATAAAAAGTAGTACTTCGGTAATGTAGATATAGATACCTTTTTTCGAATATAGATGAACCTGTAATTAGTGATGAAACAGAAAAAATATTAACACTTCAATGATAATAATTGCAGGGGCAGAGATAATCAAGTAGAATTCAGATAACCAGCGTGTTTGAGGAGCTCTTCGATCGAATTTTTAGGCGTGATTAGCAATATACATAAAAGCATCCAACGATGAATATTCTTTGACGAACTGTTAATAGAAATCGAATAAAAGGAGTGGTTTTTTTGCTAAATGCGAAGGATTATCTGGACTCACTGAAAAAGCTGAACCCGGTGGTGTATCTGTTTGGAGAAAGAGTAGAGAATGTTGTTGAACACCCGATGATGCGCCCGGCATTAAATTCAATTGCTAAAACTTATGAGTTAGCTGCAGATCCACTCTTTGCAGATCTTAGTACAGCCCATTCAAACATTATTAATAGCCCGGTAAATCGGTTTACTCACCTGCATCAAAGCAACAATGATCTGATAGCCAAGATAAAACTACAAAGGTTATTAGGACAGAAAACTGCTTCTTGTTTCCAGAGATGTGTCGGTTGGGATGCTCTTAATGCCTTAGACAGTGTAACTTTTGAGATGGACAAAGAACTCGGAACACATTATCACCAACGGTTCCGAACCTATTTAAAAATGGTCCAAGAAAAAGACCTGACCGTGGATGGTGCTATGACTGATCCGAAGGGTGATCGCTCAAAAAGGCCATCAGAACAGGAAGATCCCGACCTTTATTTACGCATGATCGAGAAGAGAAAAGATGGTATTGTGGTTAGAGGAGCTAAAGCCCACCAGACCGGTGCACTGGGCGCTCATGAAATATTGGTTATGCCAACTGTCGCTCTGATCGACTGTGAAAAAAGTTATGCGGTAAGCTTTGCGGTACCCAGTGACACTAAAGGCATTATATACATATATGGTAGACAATCCTGTGATACACGCAAACTCGAAGGCAGTGAAATTGATGTGGGCAACTGTCGGTATGGTGGACAGGAGGCCCTGGTTATTTTCGATGATGTATTTATACCCGCAGAGAGTATATTTATGTGCGGTGAGTATGAATATGCTTCATTACTGGTGGAGCGATTTGCAGCTTACCACCGCCAGAGTTATGGTGGATGCAAAGTTGGTGTGGGTGATGTGCTTATTGGAGCTGCCGCTCAGATCGCCGAGTACAACGGTATCCAAAAAGCAGCCCACATCCGGGATAAGCTGGTCGAGATGACCCATTTAAATGAGACGTTATACTCCTGTGGCATTGCTTGTTCCAGCATGGGGGATAGAACTCTTTCCGGAACCTATCTGGTGGATCTTCTACTTGCCAATGTATGTAAACAAAATGTAACCCGCTATCCTTATGAGATTGCCCGGCTGGCTGAGGATATTGCCGGCGGCTTAATGGTTACGCTTCCATCCGAAAAAGATTTCCGCCACCCCGAACTGGGAAAATATATTGAAAAGTATTTGAAAGGTTCGGCGAATACTTCAACAGAGCATCGAATCAGAATATTACGGCTCATCGAAAACCTCACTCTGGGGTGTGCGGCGGTAGCGTATCGTACAGAATCGATGCATGGTGCAGGTTCACCCCAGGCTCAGAGAGTTATGATCGCTCGTCAGGCTAACTTTGAGCACAAGAAAAAATTGGCTCGCATAATAGCAGGAATTGAAGAAGAGAGTTAGTAGTGAGTTTTTAACATGAGCGGAGTGGGGAAAATGGCAAAAAAGGTTAGCAATTTTGTTTATTGGACCCCCAGAGTTCTATCGATAATATATATATGTTTCTTAGCATTATTTTCTTTGGATGTTATCTCCTCTGAATTAAATATTTGGCAGATCATCGCCGGATTGTTTATGCATAACATACCAGCATTTGTTTTAATTATTGTTCTGATTATTTCATGGAAGCATGAAGTAGTCGGGGGAGTCATTTTCTTGCTGGCTGGTTTGTTTTATATTTTTCATACTATTACCCGAGCGACGTTAGAATGGTATATAGTCCTATCTTGGAGCCTGGTAATTGCCGGGCCTGCATTTCTCATCGGCATATTGTTTTTGATTAACTGGTTTAAAAAGCGACAAATATAATCGGTATTCATCAGCCCTTTTCTATTAAATAATTGTCTCAAGACATTGCCGGTTTTACCCTCCCCCATAAACTCAGATTGCCCTACGTTCATTTAGACTTTTCAAAAATGTTAAGGGAAGACTGTTTCCTCCTGCTTCTGTAATGGTAAAAAGGAAAGAGTCAACAACTGTCGAAATGTTATCACTAAAGTATACTTGTTGAATATACTTTACTATACAGGGGGGTATCGGATGCCAGACAATATTAAATTGTGGTCTCCATCGGAAAAACGGATCCAGGAAGCCAATATTACTCGTTTTCAGAGTTTTGTAGAAGAAAAAACAGGTAAAAGCTTTACCGACTATAATCAATTTTACAATTGGTCAATAGAATATATTCCCGATTTCTGGGAGACTGTTTGGCAATATGGCGATATTATACACTCCCGCGGCTATGATCGGGTGGTAAACCGCCTGGATATGATGCCCGGATGTAAATGGTTCGAGGGGGCCCGGCTGAATTTTGCCGAAAACCTCCTACGCTACCGGGACGATCATACCGCCCTGCTGTTTAAAGGAGAAGGACGTGAACTGCGGAGTATAACCTACCGGGAGCTTTATGAGCAGGTAGCCCGACTCAGCCGTTCTTTAAAAGGGATGGGTATCGAAGCAGGCGACCGTATTGCCGGTTTTATGCCCAACATGATCGAAACGGTTGTGGCAATGCTGGCAGCAACCAGTCTAGGGGCAATTTGGTCTTCTTGCTCGCCCGATTTCGGTGTGCAGGGTGCCATTGATCGTTTCGGCCAGATCTCGCCACGAATTATTTTTACAACCGACGGTTATTATTATAACGGCAAGAGATTTGATACCCTGCCGAAGGTGCAGCACATAGCCGAGCAGATACCATCACTGCAGAAGGTGGTGGTAGTCTCTTATACGGGTGCCGAAACGGATTTAAGCGGACTGTCGGATCCAGTTTTTTATGAAGATTTTTTGGGACCAGACGATAGCCCTGCACTAACTTTTGAACAACTACCTTTTGACCATCCGGTCTATATTATGTACTCCTCGGGAACCACCGGCGCACCAAAGTGTATCGTTCACGGTGCCGGCGGAACATTGATCCAGCATATCAAAGAACTGGCTATTCATACTGATGTAAAACGAGATGATATTATCTTTTATGCCACTACTTGTGGGTGGATGATGTGGAACTGGCTGGTTAGTTCGCTCACCTTAGGGGCCACTGTACTGCTTTATGATGGTTCCGTTTTTTATCCGGAACCAGGGGCCTTGTTTGAATTGGCCGAAGAGACGGGGATGACCATATTCGGAACCAGCGCCCGCTACCTGTTATCTTTGGAACAGAGTGGTTGTAAACCGGGGGAGAGTTATAACCTGAAGCACTTAAAGAGTATACTATCGACTGGTTCTCCGCTAGTTCCGGAAAGTTTTGATTATGTTTATCGCGATATTAAGAAAGATCTTTGTTTATCTTCTGTCTCAGGGGGAACGGATATCATCTCATGCTTCGCTCTGGGTAATCCCACCCTTCCGGTTTACCGGGGGGAGCTGCAGTGCTGCGGTCTGGGGATGAAGGTAGAGGTGTTTGATGAAAACGGTAAAGCGGTGAGTCATCAAAAAGGCGAATTAGTTTGCACCGCTCCTTTCCCCAGTATGCCTGTCTATTTTTGGAATGACGAGAGCGACCAGAAATATCGTGCAGCCTATTTTGAATTTTTTCCAAACGTCTGGCGTCACGGAGACTATATGGAAATAACCGAAACCGGAGGGGTCATTATATATGGCCGTTCGGACGCCACACTTCTTCCAGGTGGGGTGCGGATTGGAACAGCAGAGATATATCGCCTGGTAGAAACACTTCCAGAAGTGGGGGACAGCCTGGTGATTGGGCAACCTTGGCTGAACGACGAGAGGATAGTCCTTTTTCTTAAGCTACTCCCGGGGAACACCTTCAACGAAGCACTGGTCGGGGAAATTAAAAAAATGATCAGGGAAAATGTTTCTCCGCGGCATGTTCCCGCCATAATTATGTCTATTGCCGATATACCTTATACCATTAATATGAAAAAAATCGAGATCGCTGTGCGAAAGATTATTCAGGGTGAGGAAGTCAAGAACCGGGAGGCATTGGCCAACCCGGAATCACTAGACCTTTATAAAAACCTTCCCGAGCTGCAGGTTTAACCAAAAACAGGGAAACAGAGGGGAAGTCGGGGGAGCGGTCCTTGTTTCCCCCTGTTTAATTTATAATCCAATCTGGTAACGGACAGTCCACTGACTTTGTGATAGGTTTTGCAGTAGCGGACGATTCCCAGTTTTTCCGAGCTGGTAGTTGCAGCTGTGTAAGAAGGTTAAATTAATAATTTGGCGAAAATTACTTTTGTGACAGCATGTGTTGGTTTTTTATCAGCCCGGATCTATTATTCTACCAACTACTCAAGGGGGTATTATATTGCGGCCTGCATTTTCGAAAAACATTGCCGGTATGTCGGGTAATATGATCAGGGAAATTCTTAAACTTACCCAGCAGCCTGAGGTGATCTCTTTTGCCGGTGGGATGCCGCCGGTTGACGCTTTTCCGGTTGACGCTTTGCGGGAAATTAGCGAGATGGTTTTTGATAAATATAAGGGTGGAATTTTCCAGTACGGCACCAGTGAGGGGTTTTTACCCCTGCGCGAATTTATTGTTACCTGGATGGCCGAAAAAGGGGTAAAAACTGAGCTGGATGAAGTGTTGATCACCAGTGGTGCTCAGCAAGGTATTGACCTGATGGCGAAGGCTTTTTTGAATTCGGGTGACGGGGTGGTTATCGAAAAGCCCACTTACCTGGCGGCAATCCAGATCTTTTCTCTTTACGGGGCCGAATTTGTGTATGGCGATGCCGACGAACAGGGTTTTGTACCGCAGTCGCTCAGGCGGGCGGCAGGAGAAAAAAACTGTAAACTGCTTTACCTGGTATCCAACTTTCAGAACCCAACCGGTATTACTCTGGCGGGAGAAAGACGCCAGGAGTTGGCTGATTTGCTAAGCGAGTTGGAAATGGTTTTGATCGAAGATGACCCCTATGGTGACCTGCGATATAGCGGCGATAATATTAAGCCTGTCAAGAGTTATGATCGGGAGAACCGGGCGGTCTACCTTGGTTCATTTTCGAAGATTATTTCACCCGGCCTGCGGGTCGGTTTCGCGGTTGGACCGAAAGAGATTGTCGGTAAACTGGTGGTTGGTAAGCAGCTTTCTGATGTACATACCAGCAACCTGACCCAGGCGATCATTTACGAGTTTTGCGCACAGGGCTTGATCAAGCCGCATATTGAGTCGCTAAAATTGCACTACAGAAAGAAATGTGACTTAATGCTGGAATTAATGTCTGTGCATTTTCCACCGACGGCCACGTGGGCCAGACCGGAAGGGGGCCTCTTTATCTGGGTGCAGCTCCCCGAAGGCACGGTGGCTACCGAGCTGTTCAAGGAAGCGATTAAAGAAAAAGTAGTCTTTATTCCCGGTGGCAGTTTCTTTGCCGGCGGCGGAGGGGCTAACACGTTGAGGCTCAACTTTTCCAACGCCACTGAGGGGCAGATCGAAGAAGGTATTATCCGCCTGGGAAAAGTCATGAATAAATTTATGGCCTGATTTGGGTAGCAACTTTAAGCAATGCGCGCTAATCTATTATTTAGAATTCGCAGGAATTGACTGTCCGGGGGAAGGGGATTACATCCCTGATGTTACTCACCCCGGTTAAGTACATAATCGCTCTCTCAAAGCCCAGCCCAAAACCGGCATGTTTGACCCCGCCGTATTTGCGCAGGTCCAGATACCACCAGAGATCTTTTTTGTCTATATTACATTCTGCCATGCGTTCTTCCAGGATTTCCGCCCGTTCTTCCCTCTGGCTGCCACCGATGATTTCACCCACCCCGGGCACAAGCAGATCCATGGCGGCAACTGTTTTTTGATCATCGTTTAACCGCATATAGAATGCCTTGATCCCTTTAGGGTAGCCGGTAACAAAGACCGGTTTATGAAATACTTTTTCGGTTAAGTAGCGTTCGTGCTCGGTCTGCAGGTCTTTACCCCACTCCACAGAGTATTCAAATTTCTCCTTTGCTTCCCCAAGTATTTCGATTGCCTGTGTGTAGGTGATCCGGGTAAATTCGGCGGTTACAATGCTCTGCAGTTTTTCAAGTAGATCTTTATCGACGAACTGGTTAAAGAAGGCCATTTCAGCATTGGCTTTTTCCAGGAGGTAGTTGATCAGGTATTTGATCATTTCTTCGGCCAGGTTCATATTATCGTTTAAATCAGCAAAAGCTATCTCGGGTTCGATCATCCAGAATTCCGCAGCATGCCTGGTTGTATTGGAGTTCTCTGCTCTGAAGGTCGGGCCGAAAGTGTAGACATCTTTAAAGGCCAGAGCAAAAGCTTCAGCCTCAAGCTGACCGCTGACGGTCAGGTTTGTTTTTTTAGAAAAGAAGTCAGCAGAGTAGTCTACCGATTTACCTTTTGCTATCGGGTGGCCTGTTGGATCCAGGGTGGTTACCCTGAAAAGTTCGCCGGCGCCCTCGGTGTCGCTTGCAGTGATAATCGGAGCGTGCAGGTAAACGAAGCCTTTATCCTGAAAGAATTGATGGATTGCATAGGCCAGCAGCGAGCGAATTCTGAAGACTGCTGAGAAAAGGTTGGTGCGGGGACGTAAATGGGCGACCTCTCTTAAAAATTCCCGACTGTGCCTTTTCGGTTGAATCGGGTAATCGGCCGGGGAATCGCCCTCCAGGACAATTTCTGTTGCTTTTATTTCAAAAGGCTGCCTGGCCTGAGGTGTTAGCACCAGTTGACCGGTAACGCTTATCGCAGTGCCTACGCCCAGCCTGGCTACCTGGTCATAGTTTGACAGAAACTCGTTTTCATAGACTATCTGGATCGTGTTAAAATGGGTACCGTCATTTAAAGAGATAAAACCAAATGATTTTTGATCGCGATTATTTCTAATCCATCCGCTCAACGATAGCTGTTTGTTGTCATATGTGTCAGTTTCCCGGATAAGCTGCCTTACTGTTACTTTTTCCATATACAGCCCCCTTACCACTATATTTAGTATATCGAAAAACGGGCTAACTGGATAGAGGGAGTGTGAGGCAGGGAGTGACGTCGTGGATTACCGGAATTCAGCGGCAGGATGTAAATTGAAGCCCTGAAAATGAATGTGTTATTTTTGTTGCCTCTTGAGGGATCGTATATAATGGTAAAAGTCGAATTGGAAAGATTGGGATTGAAGAGTCTTATATATTATAGGGATGAGACAGAAGGAATTGCCTCAGTCTTCCGGTGACATATTTGGTGTAATAAATATTCAGAGGAGGTTTTTAATTTGTCTAAACCAGAAATTTTATACTCGGTTCAAGCCGGGCGTGGAGCGAATCTGCGCTGTAAAGGGTGGAAACAGGAAACTGTTCTGCGCATGCTGGAAAATAACATGGAAAATGCCGAGAAGCCCGAAGAGCTGGTCATTTACGGAGGCATTGGCAAATGTGCCCGCAACTGGGAATCGTATCATGCCATTGTTAAAGCTTTAAAAGATTTGGAGAATGATGAAACGCTGGTTATGCAGTCGGGAATGCCGGTGGCAATTTTTAAAACCCATCGCCTGGCCCCGACAGTGGTTATGGCTAACACCAATATAATGAAGGCAGATTGGCCGACTTTCTATGAATTGCAGGATAAAAATTTGACCATGTTTGCCCAGTATACTGCTGCGCCCTGGGAATATATCGGCACCCAGGGGGTTATTCAGGGCACCTTTGAAACTCTTTCGGCAGTAGCCAGAAAATGTTACAATGATTCGCTTGCCGGTAAAATTTTATTTACCGCCGGTGCTGGTGGTATGGGCGGTAATCAGACCAGAGCTATGACCATGCATGGCGGCGTAGCCATACTTTGTGATGTGAGCAAAGATATTATTCAAAGACGCATCAAGAAGAAATTTATGGACATCTTAGCGGATTCTCTTGACGACGCGATCATTATGGCTAAGGAGTATGCCGCTAAAAAAGAATCAATTGGCATTGGTGTGGCTGGCAATGCAGCCGATATCTTTGAAGAAGCCCTTGAAAAAGGTTTTAGACCGGACATTGTAACTGAGATGTGCCCCTGCCACGATCCTTTCTCCTATATTCCATCCGGTTATACATCTGAAGAGGCAGATCAGTTAAGAACAGAAAATAGGGATCTTTATCTTGAAAAAGCCCGGGAAACGATGATCAGACAACTTCGGGCTATGAACAGATTTTTTGAAATGGGTGTACCCACCTTTGAATACGGCACCAGCATTCGCAAGGAATGCCGCGATGGAGGTATGCCGCAGGGTGAAGCGATGACTATACCGGGATTTGTAGCCGAATATATCCGCCCGCTGTTCTGTGAGGGGCGTGGTCCGTTTCGCTGGACCTGTGTCTCCGGCGAAGCAGGCGATCTGAGTAAACTTGACGATCTTTGCCTGGAGATGTTTAAAGATGACCTGCTGGTTACAAGATGGATCACACTGGCCCGGCAGTATATTCCTATTGAAGCCCTGCCGGCAAGAATTTGTTACCTTGGTTTCGGGCAGCGTAAACGATTTGCCTTGGCTGTTAACGCTTTGATCAGAACCGGCGAAGTTAAGGGTCCTGTGGCTTTTTCCCGTGACAATCTTGATTCCGGCTCGATCGTTAACCCTACGTTTGAATCAGAAAATATGCTTGACGGCAGTGACCTGATTTCTGATTGGCCGATGTTAAATGGTCTTTTAAATGCAATCGGCATGTCTGATTTGATCGCCATCCAAGCCAACTACTCCATGGGTGAGGCGGTTCATACCGGCGTAACGATGATTGCTGATGGTACGGATGAGGCCGATTTCAGACTTTCAGTATGCATGACGGTTGACTCGGGGATCGGAGTTGTCCGCCATGCCCAGGCCGGTTACCAAACGGCTAAAGATGTAGCTGAAGGCAGGGGAAATCTGACCGGGGAAAGCATCAAGATTCCGCTCTGGTGGACACCGGAAGCAACCTTTGGGCCTAAAGATATAAAAGAACAGAAATAGGGATGCTGAAAGGAAGGCGAAGATACAGAGTGACGAATACTGCAGCGGATCTGATTATTGCCAATGCTTCAGAGCTGGTTACTTGTTCCCTTAAAGGCAATGCTTTTGAGGTAATTAATAATGGCTGGCTGGCGATTAGCGGAGAGCGAATTGTTGCTGTGGGTAAAGAAAATGCAGTAGCTCCCTTGCTTGATAAAAACAAAACCAAGCTGATTGACGCCGCCGGAAAAGTTGTCGCCCCCGGCTTTATCGATTGCCATACCCATTTGGTTTTCGGCGGTTCCAGGGTAGAAGAATATACTGCCAATTTAACCGGAGTTGATTTGGTAAAACTGGAGCGAAAAGGGCTTAAAACCGGGATCATGGCCACTGTTGAGGCGACTCGGAAAGCCTCGGATACTCAACTTTTTCAGGCCGCTCTGACCAGATTAAACCGCATGCTCGCTTCTGGCACAACAACCGTGGAGAGTAAGAGTGGCTACGGCTTGTCCACAAAAGATGAAATCAAAATGTTGGAAGTTAATAACCTTTTAAAGAAGAGTTCGCCGGTCGATATTGTGGCTACATTTCTGGGGGCTCACGGCTGGCCTAATGATCTGCCCCGCGCCCGGTATATTGATATATTGATTAACGAAATGATCCCCCGGGTTGCTGAGCTGAAACTCGCGGAGTACTGCGATATCTGGTGTGATCATGGCTACTATTCAGCAGAGGAGTCGGAGCAGATTTTAAAAGCTGCTCTGGATTATGGCATAAAACCGAAGATCCATACAGATGCTTACTCTTATGTCGGAGGCTCTGACCTGGCCGCGGATATGAAAATGGTTTCAGCTGACCACCTGAACTATACACCGGTAGCAGCGATGAAGAAGCTGAAAAATTCAGGTGTTGTTGGGGTCTTGCTGCCTGCTCTTGATTTTGCGGTTCAGCATCAGCGGCCTTTTGACTACCTGGCGATGAAGGAACAGGGTATGACTTTAGCCCTTGCTACCAACTTATGCCCCGGCTGCTGGACTGAATCGATGCAGTTTGTGATGGTACTGGCCTGCCGCTTATACAAAATGAGTCCGGCAGAGGCTTTGCGGGCGGCAACAATCGGTGGAGCAAAAGCCCTGAATCGCGAGAGTGATTACGGATCGCTGGAAACAGGAAAGTATGCCGATATCCAGATCTGGGATGTTCCGAAATATGAGCATGTAATTTACCGTCTGGGTGACAATGTTGTGGAGAAGGTTATTAAAAAGGGCAAACTGGTTGTTGAGAACCCTTCATTCAAAACACCGGATTTAAGCTGCTGAGAGGGTTGAAAAAGATGGAAAGTGACGCATTCGAAAAAGTACTCAATGCCGAGGATTTCAGCACAGGGGGAGGTTCCGCCGCGGCTCTGGCCGGGGCGATGGCTGCTGCCCTTACCGCTATGGTAGCGAGACTTTCGCTAAAAAAAGATTTTGGCCTGCCTCAGTCAGATTACCATGAAATTATTTTAGAAGCAGAAAAACTGAGCAGTCAGCTGTTAGCCGGGTCTGTAAGAGATCTGGAAGCTTTTGCCATGATCAAAGCGGCCTACGCTCAGCCGAAAGGCACAGCGGAAGAAAAGGAGAAACGTTCGCTGATGATCGAAAAAGGTTTTAAAGCGGCAGCTGGAATTCCTGCCGAAAACGCCGGCTACAGCAAACAGGTTCTGAAACTGGCGAATTTGTTGAACGGAAGATCTAACCCCGCTGCCGTTTCTGACCTGGAAGTAGCCCGGGATCTGGCCAGGACAGCATTAAAGGGTTGCCTGATCAATATTGAAATCAACCTGCCATCCCTCAAAGACCAGGAAGCAGTTCAGCGGTTGGAAAATCGGATTAGCGAGTTACGATCAACATTATCGGATATTTTTTGAAGGGGGTAGACAAATGAAGGTATTGATGTGTGTGCCCAATATTAGTGAAGGAAAAAATAGATCACTAATTGATGCAGTTGCTGAAGCTGTCAGAGTGGTTGAAGGGATAAAATTACTGGAGGTATCCTCTGATAAGGATCACCACCGTTCGGTTTTCAGCTATCTTGGTGAACCAGATAAGGTTCTCGAGGCTACCAAAAGATTGGCTGATTTAAGTATTGATGGTATCGATATGGCTTTGCATAAGGGAGATCATCCGCGTATGGGTGCTGTGGATGTGGTGCCATTTATTCCGGTCAGAAACATTACATCGGCGGAGGCAGTTGAGATTGCCCGGGTTTTGGGCAATTACCTGGGGGCTAAAGGCATCCCGGTTTACTATTACGAAGACGCGGCCACTTTTCCGGAGCGAAAAAATTTAGTCGAGGTCAGAAAGGGTCAATATGAGGGTTTAGTAGAGAAATTGAAGAACCCCTCCTGGGCTCCGGATGAAGGGACGGCCACTTTCAATCAGAAATCCGGGGCAACCGCAGTGGGAGTCAGGTTCCCCCTGATTGCCTTAAACGTGAACTTGAACACGGCAGATATCAGTATAGCTGACCGGATTGCAAAAGGCGTCCGTAATTTAAGCGGTGGCTATCGCTATGTTAGGGCAATTAGTGTAAATTTAAGAGATCAGGGCATGGTCCAGGTCTCGATGAACCTGACCAACTATACTAAAACTCCTATCCACAGGGTTATCGAAACGATTCGTTTTGAGGCTGCCCGGTATGGTGTTTCCATCGCAGCGGCCGAACTTGTCGGACCGGTTCCCCTGAACGCCCTGGAAGAGATTGTCAGGTTTTACCTGCAGGTGCATGATTTTTCGGTCAAGCAAATCATTGAATCTAACTTGCTGGAGTAAAGTCTGGATTGCTTAAATATATTAACTTGAGGTGATTGATCAATGACAGTTGTTATAAATGGCTCTAATTTAAGCATCGATCAGGTTGTTGCTGTCTCCCGTGCATATGATCAGGTTGAGATTGCCCGGGAAGCGCATCAAAATATGAGTCGTTCCCGCAGCGTAATCGAATCAATTCTCGCAGAAAAAAAAGTAGTTTATGGCGTCAATACCGGCTTTGGCCAGTTGAACAATGTTTCGATCAGTGAAGATGATCTCGATCTGCTGCAGTACAATCTGGTGGTCAGCTGCTGTACGGGGGTGGGGGAACCCTTTCCGGAAGAAGTTGTCAGAGCAATGCTTCTGCTCAGAGCCAACTCTTTGGCGGCAGGAAACTCTGGTGTAAGGCCGCTTATTGTGGAAACGATGATCGAAATGCTCAATAAAAAGGTTCATCCGCTGGTGCCACAAAAGGGTTCAGTTGGAGCCAGTGGTGACCTGGCCCCTCTCTCCCATCTGGCCCTGGTTCTGCTCGGGCGGGGAGAAGCCTATTATCAAGGGCAACTGCTGCCCGGGGGGGAAGCAATGAAGAAGGCGGGCATCGCGGTGGTCGTATTAAAAGCAAAAGAGGGTCTTTCCCTTTGTAACGGCACACAGGCCATGACAGCCCTGGGGGTGTTGGCAGTGCATGATGCTATAAAATTAGCCTACCATGCCGACATTTTCGGAGCGCTGTCGGCAGAGGCTCTGGAAGCGGTGCAGATGGCTTTTGACCATAAAATACATGCTATCCGGCCTCACCCGGGCCAGATTGAGACTGCTGCCAATATGCGAGATCTTTTAAAGGGAAGTGAAATACTGGCTAATCCTTCACATAACCGGGTGCAGGATGCTTATTCCCTGCGGTGTATACCCCAGGTGCACGGGGCTTCAAAAGATACTATAAAATATGTACAAAAAGTGATTGAAACAGAGATCAACGCAGTGACAGATAACCCGCTTGTTTTTTCCGATACGGGTGAAGTTCTTTCCGGCGGCAACTTCCACGGCCAGCCTGTGGCCCTGGTTATGGATTTTCTGGCGATTGCTCTGGCAGAATTAGCGAATATTTCTCAGCTCAGAACTGAAAGACTGACAAATCCGGCCCTCAGCATGGGTCTTCCCGCTTTCCTGGTCGAAAAGGGTGGTTTAAATGACGGCTTTATGGTTGCTCAGTATACTGCCGCCTCACTGGTCAGTGAAAATAAAATACTGGCTCACCCGGCCAGTGTCGATTCAATTCCTACTTCAGCCAACCAAGAAGATCACGTCAGTATGGGCACAATAGCAGCAAGGAAATGCCGGGAAGTGCTGGAAAATGTCCGCTATGTTCTGGCTATTGAAGCGATCTGTGCCTGCCAGGGAATCGATTTCAGAAAGAAAAAACCGTCGCCGAAGCTGCAGAGGGTCTATGAAATAATCAGAAATAAGGTTAGCTACCTCGAGGCAGACAGAGAAATGCATACTGATTTTGCGGAAGTTGTGAAGATGATCAAGAATGATGATATCTTGCAGGCTCTGGGTTAAATATTCTAAACAGGGCAGATGGCGTTCTTGTCAGGCTCATAAATATCAAGGCTAAATTTTTCCGGGAATTTTGGGACAATATCTTTATAATAGTTCTTCAGGATAAGCATATCTCTTCTGAAACAGCCGCAGGGCATGAAACTCGGCCCGATATCGGCTATCTTTTTGGCATAATCCAGCTTGCCTATTACAATGGGTATTCTGGCCTTTAAAGCTATATAGTAAAAGCCGGTTTTCCATTTTTGGACAAGTTTTCTGGTGCCTTCCGGGGAGATCACCACGATCATATTTTCTTTTGACGTTGCGATTAGTTCGGCAATAGTATCAACCATGGTGTTACTTTTTGATCTTTCTACACCAAGAGCGCCAGATTTTATAAAGATTTTTTTAAAAAAAGAGACGTTTAACCATTCTTGTTTCATCAGGTATCTAAAGGGGAAATTTAATTTATAAAACACAGCCATACCTAAAAAATAATCAACATTGCTGGTATGTGGTGCCCCGACTAATATACATTTATTAATGTGGGCGGGTATCTGACCCTGTAGTTTCCAGCCCATCATCTTGAATATAAAAAGTGTAAAGATTTTTAACAAGTATTTCTCCCCCCTGCCGGAAAATGGTTAAAAATATTTTATCATGCCCAGATATTATTGCAATAGAGAAATATCTTAATAATTTTATGATATTCTGCAGGCCCTGGGCTAAATTTCCTAACCGGTGCAGAGGGCGTTCTCATCAGCTACATAAATATCAAGGCTAAATTGTTCCGGGAATTTCGGGGTGATATCTTTGTAATAGTTCTTCAGGATAAGCATATCTTTTTTAAAACAGCCGCTGGGCATGAAACTCGGCCCGATCGCAGCTATCTTTTTGGCATAATCCAGATGGCTTAGCACAATAGGCACTCTGGCTTTTAAAGCCGCATAGTAAAAGCCGGTTTTCCATTTTGGGGCAAGTTTTCGGGTGCCTTCCGGGGAGATCATCACAGCCACATTTTCTTCTGACGTTGTAATCAGTTCGGCCAGAGCATCGACCATGGTGTTATTTTTTGACCTTTCTACACCAAGGGCACCGGAGTTTTTAAAGATTCTTTTTAGCAAAAAGATGTTTAACCATTCTTGTTTGATCAGGTATCTTACGGGAAGTTTCATTTTATAAAACGAGGCCATGGCCAGAAGAAAATCAACATTACTGGTATGTGGAGCCGCTACTAATATACATTTATTAATGTGGGCAGGCATCTTCCCCTGCAGTTTCCAACCCATTATTGTGAATAAAAAAATTGTAAAGATTTTTAACAAGTATTTCCCCCCTCAATAAAACAATTAATGACAGTTTATCACGCCCAGCTATTAATGCAATAGAGAAATATCTTTATAAATTTGTGAAGGGCGATCTGATGATGGATGAATTGACACCAGTAATTGTGATCCGTCTCATCCCACGTGCAAAGTGCAACTTCCGATAACAGCATATTATGCAAATCGGCCAGCGCCGGTTAAAGCGGTCGGCGCAAAGCCCGCCTCTTACATAATAGGGCTGCTATAGTAAGTTGCTTGCGTGGGCAAGGGCTTTGTATTTCGCGCCCCACCCTGAAAGCAAAAAGAGCACTACTCACAAATTTCTTCAGAGACCCAACGCATTAGATAACGGTGTATTGCAATAGAAAGCTGCCGTGCCTCCCATAATGCCACGTAGTCCTCAAAACCGTCTTCAAATGCTCATTAAACTATTTATGTTGACACTCCAAGCGGCGATCTTTTAAATCTATCTATGGTTAATTATATAGATTATAGATAACACTTGAGGGCAATATCAAAATATTAAACATATTTAATTAGTTTCGCGGGTCACCCCTTGACACCCTTTTGTGAACATGATACATTTAAAGAAACTTACTAACCGGTAAGTAAGTAAAGGAGGATCTCAAGAATATGACAAGCTTAACCACCCAACAACCAGAAGATGTTAATCCGGGCACTAAGCAACACATTATTGATACAGCTCGGCACCTGTTTTCGGAGCATAGCTATCTTGGCGTTTCTATGAACGATATTGCAAAAAAAATAAATATCACTAAAGCAGCGCTGTATTATCATTTCGGAGGAAAAACGGAAATTTATCAAAGAGTGCTCGAAAACGTCTTTATTGATTTAAGCTTATCAATAAAAGAAGCTTTGAAGGAATCAACAGCTGAAAAAAAATTATATAAAATTATCAAAAACTATTTAGATTTTGGTTTAACCGAGAAAAATCTTATCAAGGCTTTAATAATAAAATTCTCACCGCCCGACCCTCAAGTAACAAAGTGTGTAGTTCAACTCAGAGAGCAAATCGCTGATTTAACTCAACCGGTAATGACGGAAATAGTTTTAAACAAAGAAGTATCGCAAAAAATTGATAGCCGTTCAATAACCTCCTTGCTAATCAGTATGATGGACGGCTTGCTTTTAGAGTATTCCTTTTTAAATAAAAAAATTGATTCCGAGAAAGTGGCAAATCAAATAATTGCAGTTTTATTTTAAAGTTTTAAAGGTCAAAGGCTAGACCATCCAACGGATTCTAAATAAGTAACCAGAAAAGAGGTAACAATTATGTTAAGTCTACCGCAAGCCATATTGGAAAGCCGTTACGTTGAGGCTGTGGAAAAACAATACAGCAAGCCTTTAAGGTTGCTGGTGTCCAACACGGCAACCAGAAAGCGAATAATAAAATTTGTTGATAAGAAAATGTATGAAGCTATTATGAACAACGAAAACAATCCGTACCAAGTACAGAAAGATAGATATTCCATGGGCAGAAGCCTTGTTTTGGCTATGGAAAAGGCCTATGAGAATGCTGAAAAGGCGCCTAATGTCCGCAAGGCGATGGTTAATAGCATAGTGCAATCTTTTTCCTTAAAAAGAAAAAAGCAGTTTGAAGTATTCCAGGCCGAATTCCATCGCAATCCGCCTTTTTTCTTGACCATTAGCCCAACGAAATTTTGTAATTTAAAATGTGATGGCTGTTATGCCAGCAGTTCTTCAGCCACTTCCGAAAAATTGGAATGGGGTGTTCTGGAAAAAATTATGGCTGAAAAGACCAACCTTTGGGGATCGTATTTTACGGTTATTTCCGGTGGCGAGCCATTTCTTTATAAAAGTCGGGGGAAGACTATCATCGATATAGCCAAACAGCATCCGGATAATATTTTTTTGGTATACACTAACGGTACCTTAATTAATAAAGAAATGGCTAAGAGTTTAGCCGAGGTTGGCAATATTACTCCGGCTATTTCTGTTGAAGGTTTCGAAAAAGAAACCGATGAGCGGCGGGGAAGCGGCACTCATAAAAAAGTTTTAGAAGCAATGGCAAACCTGAGAGAAGTAGGGGTGCCCTTTGGCATCTCCTTTACAGCTACCCGAAACAATGCCGATTTATTATTAGATGATAAATTTGTAGATTATTATTTCAATGAATGCGGGGCTGTCTATGGTTGGATTTTTCAACTCATGCCTATTGGTAGGTCGGATTCATTAGATTTGATGGTCACCCCAGAGCAAAGAGTCAAGATGTTCAAGAGAACTAAGCATTTAGTAGAAGAGCGTAAAATATTTATCGCGGACTTTTGGAATAGCGGTTGTACCAGTAACGGATGCATCTCTGCCGGCAGGCAGGGTGGGTATTTGTATATAGACTGGAATGGCAATGTTACTCCCTGTGTTTTCAACCCATATTCACCGGTGAATATTAATGATGTGTACAAAACCGGGGGCACTCTTAACGATGTAATAATGGAACCCTTTTTTGAATCTATCAGGCAATGGCAAAAAGATTATGCTTTAGATAAAAAACCTAACGAAATGGGAAATTGGTTGATCCCCTGCGCAATTAAAGACCATTACGATATGATGGAAAAATTATTGGACGAACACCAACCTAAGGCGATAGACGAAGCTGCTCAACAAGCCCTTCATGATCCCGAATATAAGAAAGGACTAAAAGAGTACGGTAAAAAAGTAGCCGAAGCTACCGATCCTATCTGGGAATATGATTATTTAGATTTTAATCTGGGAATATGATTATTTAGATTTTAAAAGGCCAGAAATTAGAGCCCGTTAAGCCGGGCTCTAACAAATCAAGCCTACTCACCTTTTTAGTATGTTGTGCTGTTATTTAAACTATTGAAGGAGTTTAATTTGAATGAAAGTTATCTTCGCTGAATCATGTCATCTGGATCGTCCCGATCAGCTGGAGTCGTACCAGTATATCCGCCTTTTTCAAAAGGGCGGCCACGAATGTCTTTGGCTTGGGGCGACAGCCAGCCCTACACATCTTTTTAAAACCAAAATATTAAATCGGGATAGCTTTCGCGCTTGGTGGGAGAGCAGGCGCCAGGTCGGCGGGATTGTCCGACTAATGCCTTTATCGATCCCTGATTACCATAATCTGCCTCTTATACGCAACTTCTTTGCGGGGTGTAGCCAGTACCGTGCTTGTTTGCCGTCGCTTGAGAGGCAGCTAAAAAAAGCCGGATTTGTGCCTGCTGATCTGCTTTGGTGTACAGGGCCAACAACCTTGGACCTGCTCGATCTGGTGCCACATCGTGTTAGTTGCTATTGGTTGGCCGACCGCCAAGATCAGGACGATATGATCCCGCCGAACGTGGCTGAACAGCAGGAAAAGCTAATCAAGCGGGTTGATTTTGTGTTGGCCGCCTCGCATTCCCTATTGGAGCGGGCGCACACTGTGAGGGAAGGAGGTGTTCATTACCTGCCTGACGGGGTAAGCGAAATCTTTTTTGAGCCGGCTGGACCGCCCCCGGAGGACTTTCCGACAAATGGACTGCCTGTTGTGGTCTGTGTGGGTGACCTTGACAACTGTTTTGATATGAAGCTGCTGGCCCACGCTGTTTATACGATGAAAGATCTGCACTTCCTGATAATTGGACGCCTGACTTTTGAGGATTTAAAACCGAGGATGTTGGCTTTGTTGGATGAAGATAATTTCACGTGGCTTGGAGCGAGAGAGCATAAAAAGATTCCCGCTTACCTGCAACACAGCGACGTTGGGATAATTCCTTTATGTCTCACCGATCTGTCCACGGCTGTAAACCCGCTTAAATATTTTGAGTTCGTGGCCTGCGGTCTGCCGGTAGTTGCCCCACCTCAATCCAAACTGACTATCCTGGAAGGGCCTCTTTATACCTACCGCAACAGGGATGATATTTACATAGCCCTGAAAAAGGCTTTGTCCGTGAAGGAAGGCGGCCAGTCTAATCTCGCCGACTATATAAACCAATATACCTGGAAGAGTCGCTTCGAGAAGATTATAGAGATCGTCGAGGACAAACGGAGAGTGTCTTCAGGGTTGAAGATAATAAAGTAACAGTTCACACTTAACATAAGGTTAGTTGTGCGGAGTCAAGATCTTTGTTGGTAAAAAAGCATAGGAATATGGGGTCGAGTCATGTTAACCAGTTATTAATTATATGTATTCGACTGGCCGAGATAGGGGGGAGATGTGTGGATCGAGAAAAACAAAAAGATTTAAGCAGGAGAATTCTGTTTGAAGCAGTAGGGCTAAAATTGCCCTGCCGGAAAGCATTTATCATTGCTAAGGAAGCGGATTGTTCTCCGGAAATTGTAGGCAAGATTTGTAACGAGGCAGGGATCAAGATTGTCAGTTGCCAGTTGGCTTGTTTCTAAAAAGATCATGGTGACAAATGCGTCACCGCTAGAACAGTGAAAACGCGCAGCGATTAATTGTAAGACGAGAGCCTCTGAAATTTGTGGCTTATGATGTTGTTAGAATTGCATGAAAGTAATTGGACACCCTTAAACCCGATTCGGTTTTACGGAGACGGGAGGTTTTATGATTAGGAAGGAACAGAATATACTCACCGTATTAACTGCCACTTTTGGCGGGGGCTTGAAAATGTTTGCCATAATTTTGTTTGCGGTTGCGGGTTGGAAACTGCAGGGACAAATGCCTGTCAACATCACGAAATGTATTGTTGTGGGGGCGCCGCATACCAGTAATTATGACTTGTTTTTTGTCATGGCCGGATTATATAAAACGAAGCTCCCCGTACGCTTTTTGATAAAACAGGAATGGCTCATGCTTTTTCCGATAAAGAACTTTTTGCTATCTACAGGGGCTCTTGGTATAAACAGAGCAAAAATAAATACCACGGTTGATAGCTTGGCCGAATTAATTACAACATCAAATAAAAATATTGCCGTATTGATTGCCCCCGAAGGCACCCGAAAACGCGCCGTTAAGTGGAAAACCGGATTCTATTATGCAGCGCTAAAAGCGAAAGTGCCGATAATTTTGATCAGTCTAGACTACTCCAAAAAGCTGACAGTGCTTGGCCCCAATTTTATGCCCAGCGGCTGTTATAAAAGTGACATGCAAATCCTCAAAGATTTTTATAAAGATGTTGTCCCGAAATACCCGGACAATTTTTGCCTGGACATTTACTTGGACAATGAAAACGAAACTTGCGCCAAATAACTGGTCAAAATAAAAAGACGCTTGATATCAATAGAAAGTGGCTCAACCCGATCTTTAATACATCATAGAAATCAAATAGAAAATACAAGGGGCAACATACGATGGTGTTGTTTATCAGCGAAAGGCTTTCCAACAAATGACTTCGGGCGGCCCTCACTATAGGTGCCTGTTCGCTGAACCGCAAAAACTTATAGATCTACGCTTATCTGAAGCATTATGCTAACATTGCTCACGATACCTGATATTAAATATTACTCCCTCCACCGCACCTCATGCTCTCTAATATACCGATAAAGTGTCGGTCGGCTGACCTCGAGCAGCCTGGCAAATTCAGTAGCCGTAATATCCCCGTCTTTCCACATCGGGTAATATTTCTTAAAGGCCTGTGGTATCAGACGCGGTGGCCTGCCGATCGGGCGGCCCGACCGGGTGCCGTATTTTTTCGCCTTTGCTATACCCTCGCGGATGCGCTCCACGGTTATCTCGCGCTCCATCTCGGCTACCGCGCCCAGGATGGTCAGCATAAACCTAAACATGTTATTGCCGTCGCCGGTGTTAAAACCTTCCTTGATGAAATGAACGGTTATCTCTTTATCCTTGAATTCCTGCACGATCTGCCGTAAGTCGTCTACATTGCGGCCCAGCCTGGAGATGCTTTCCACGTAGATGTTGTCGCCCTTCTGGGCTTTTAATCTAAGCTTGTTCAGCTGCGGGCGGTCCACTTTACTGCCAGATAGCTTGTCGCAATAATCCCGGTCAATGGCAATACCTTTAAAAGCTTCCTCCTGGCGCCTTAAATCCTGCTTCTCGGTGCTTACTCTTTTATAGGCAAAGTTCATGGCCAGTCTCCCGTTATCTCCTATAGTGTAACATTGTTAAAATAAACATTCAATAATTTATTTACACTACCATAAAATATAAACGCCTTAAAACGGCACCTTTATGGTGGCCTATGGTGCATTTTTTGGGTGTTATATTTAACTATAGCTTTGTTTACACTCTTGAGCCAATAAACTCCTGACAAAGTTATCCTTGCCATTTATTCTATTAACTGTTATTATTACCATGTAGCATAAATAAATAAAAATATACAGAAATAGATCTGGCCAATAGGCATTAGTCTATTTAAAAGGACATTTCAGGTTATAGCCAATCCAGCAGCAAAGAAGGCGATGACAACATGACGAGTAAGTTACTAACACCAGATGCTGTCGCGGAGAGACTCGCTGTCTCCCCGGCCACGGTCAGGATATGGTTGCGCAAAGGCATCTTAAAAGGCGTAAAAGTTGGCGGTGGCAAGCTATGGCGAATCAGCGAATCGGCGATCGATGAGTTTATAAAAGGCGGGCAGGGGAATGCCGGCCAAGAGGGGGTTTAATCATGAAGGAACCTTTCGACAGAACGCTCAAACCGTCTAAATACAAAAAGGGCCTACCCTATATTGTGCTGGCGGTCTTACTTATCCTCTCCGTTTTGATCTGGCAGTTTTATGAAAACTATGTCTTGCAGAGAGAAGAACGCAGGTACGGCGAATATGTCGACAACGTTGTAAACGACATCACCAAACTAATTAATAAAGATGAGCTGCTCCTTCAGGGTGGCGCAGGAATATTCGCTGCTTCCGAAGCGGTGACCCGGGCGGAATGGCAGGCCTATTATGAATACCGGCAAATCAGTACTCTTTATCCGGGCATCCAGGCTGTAGCGGTTTCCAGGGTCGTCTGGGCCCCTGAGCTGGTACAGCATATTGAAGAGATCAGGGCTGAAGGTTTCCCCGACTATACGGTCTGGCCCGCGGGAGAACGCGAGGTGTATGCGCCTGTTATTTTCGCGGCTCCCTTTGACGCGCGTAATCGGCGCGCTTTCGGCTATGACTCATTTTCCGAACCGATGCGCCGGGCCGCTATGGAGCAGGCGCGGGATACCGGCGCTGTCACGATTACCGGTATGGTGACGCTGGTCACAGAGACCGACGAGGACAGCCCAATGGGGTTCCTGATGTATATCCCTATCTATGCGCAGGGTATGTCGCTTAATACCCCCGAAGAGCGAAGGGCGGCCATCGAAGGCTATGTCTTGGGCGCAATACGCATACAAGCGATGATTCAGAATCTCTTTCCGCCGGACCCCTTACAAAATATCCACTTTGAAATATATGACGGCGTAGAGGCCTCTCCGGAAGCCCCGGTCTACGACAGCCATGTCTTTCTCGACGAGCCCGGTGAGGAATACAAGCCGCTGTTTAGAAGCCGAAAAACCCTGGACCTGTACGGTCACCAATGGATCCTGGCCGCCCATTCCACGCCGGCTTTTGAGGCTACTGTTGATCGAAATACGCCCAGAGGCATTCTCGCCGCCGGCCTTCTGGTCAGCTGTCTGGTCTTCATCTATCTTCGGATTCTGGAGACCACTGGCGACCGGGCGCTTGCCCTGGCCCGGAAGATGACCACTGCCCTGCGGGAAAGCGAAGAAAAATATCGTTTACTGACCGAGCATATTTCAGATGTCATCTGGACCGCGGATCTGGAAGGTCGCATCACTTATATGAGCCCGGCCATCAAGAACCTGATCGGTTATACACCCGAAGAGATTATGGCTATGAACATTAATGAATACACTGTCCAGGAGGATTGCGATGCTCTTGTAGCGAGATTGGCGGAAGAGCTGGCCAAGCCGCCGGCAGAGCGACATCATTCTATGATCATAACGGTTCGCCATAAAACAAAGGACAATCGCCTCGTGCATGTTGAGCTCAGCGCCACATGGCTTCTGGATGAGCAGGACAATGTCATTGGTATCCAGGGCAGCACACGAGACATCACCGAGCGTAAACAGTTGGAAGAACAGATCATTGAAAGCAAACAAATGTACCAGTCAGTGGTTGACACTCAGCCGGAAATGATCGCCCGTTATTTAGCCGATACAACTCTAACATTTGTTAACGATGCTTACTGCCGGTTTCACGGGAAACCGGCAGGAATTGGTGGGCCACAAGTTTCTGGAGTTTCAACCGCCGGAAATACAAGATCAGATAATTGAATTAATTAATAATTTGACTCCCGATAAGCCCAGCGTAACATATGAGCATTATGTTTTGATTACTGACGGCAGCATTCGCTGGCAGGAATGGACAGATCAGGTTTTATTCACTAAAGCCGGAGAGGTCAAAGAGTTCCAGACGGTGGGGCGCGATATCACCGAGAGTAAGCAAGCGAGCGAGGAAATACAGCGCCAGCGCGACCGCGCGGAATCGCTTTTAAAAAACGCCGCTCTCCTCAATGCTGACCTGGATCTTGAAACAGTGCTAAACACGGTTTGCGAAGAGACCTGCAGCGCCCTCCACGTCCCGCTGTCCGGCCTTCTGCTTTACAATGACAAAAGCCATAGTTTTCATCTCGCCGGCAGCTCAGGTCTGCCGCCAAAGGTTGCTAAGTCCGTAAAGCCACTTCCCCGGGCGGTCTACGACGAGTTGGTCCACAAGCTGGGCAAATCCGGCGTAGTTTCCGATCTCGCTGCCGTGCCGGACCTACTCTCTGTGGAGTTTTTGCGGGAGCGTGGTATCAAACACTTCGTCTATGCCTCTTTGAAGCGGGGTAACTTACCCATGGGCCTGCTTGTGGCCGGATCCGCCGGGGAAGATTATATTTTGATAGAGGACACCCCCGAGCTCCTCTCCGGTCTGGCAGACCAGGCCGCTTCGGCCATCACCAACGCAGAGCTCTTCCAAAAGCTGGAGAGCTCCAACCTAGAACTGCTCCAGGCCTACGGTGCTACCATCGAAGGCTGGGCTTACGCTCTCGACCTGAAGGACGAAGAGACCAAGAATCACAGCCAGCGTGTCACCGAGATGACCCTGCGCCTGGCCCGGGAGATGGGCGTGAAGGATGAAGCACTGGGCCACACGCGGCGGGGAGCCCTGCTGCACGATATCGGCAAGATGGGCATCCCCGATGCCATTCTTCTCAAATCCGATCCTCTGACTGAGCGCGAATGGGCGGTCGTGCACCGGCACCCCCGCTACGCCTATGATATGCTCTCACCGATTGATTACTTGCGCCCGGCTCTGGCCATCCCCTACTGCCACCACGAGAAATTCGACGGCAGCGGCTACCCGCGCGGGCTTAAAGGGGAACATATCCCCCTCACGGCACGCATTTTTGCTGTGGTTGATGTCTTCGATGCCCTGACCAGTGATCGTCCCTACCGCAAGGCCTGGAGCAGAGAAGAAGCGCTTGATCATATTAAGCAGGAGAGCGGCAAACATTTTGACCCGCAGGTGGTGGCGGTGTTCCTGGGGGAGCTCAATAGCACAGGCTGATTGATTAAGCAATCCTGGCTGGCGCAGGGACAGTAAAGGCCGATTAGAACTA
>JAUWPV010000042.1 GCA_030611385.1 Bacillota bacterium
TGCCGGCCGTATAAAACGGTTTCATCACCACGGCGAACTCCCGGAATAGCACTGACATCAACCATCAAGGAATCCATACAAACACGGCCGACAATTGGTGCTCGCTGGCCACGAATCAACACCTGCCCCCGGTTTGACAGGAACCTGCTGTAACCATCAGCGTAGCCGATTGAAATGGTGGCAATCAGGGACTCTTTATCGGTACGGTAGGTGCAGCCATAGCTGATCGCACTTCCCGGTGGTAAATCCTTGACCATGGCAACTTTGCTTTTCAAAGTCAGCGCCGGAAGTAATTTGACTGGATTATTTTCCAAAGGTGGTGCGGGATAACATCCGTAAAGCGAGATGCCGAGACGGATAAAATTATAGCGGGCGTTCGGAAAATAAATTGCTCCAGCACTGTTGGCAGCGTGGACCTGGGGAAAGGTAATCCCTTTTTCCCGGCAGCGATCGATGATCCTGTCAAATAGAAGCAGCTGTTCCTCAGTATATGATCGATCTTCTTCTTCGGAGGCAGCGAGATGGGTATAAAGCCCTTCAATTCGCAAGCCGGGCAGGCGGTTAACGCGGTAAATCACTTCGATAACTTCTTCGGGCAGTAGGCCGATCCGACCCATACCGGTATCAACCTTCAGTTGAAGCGGCAGTACAGCGCCATTTTCAACCGCCATCCGCGAAAATTCGAGTGCTGTGTCGAGATCAAATACTGTAGGGGTTAACCTGTATTGAATCAACGCCGGGAATTGGACCGGGTCGGTATAGCCAAAAATCAGTATCGGTGCCTCTACCCCGGCCTGGCGGAGCTCAATGCCTTCTTCGGAAAAAGAAACGGCCAGGCTTTTGGCACCGGCTTGAAGAGCGGTTTCGGCAATTGTCAACGCTCCGTGACCATAACCATCGGCTTTAACCACAGCCATGATCCCGGTTTTGGGGCCACCAAGCTCGATAAACTGCTTAACGTTGTGAGCAATATGGTCCAGGTTGATTTCCACCCAGGCGGGACGGGCTGAGAATAATGATTGCACTTAAATGATCCCTCACTTTTTAACTCAACAGGCGGATTATGCTCGGGTTCGGTTTGATCACCGGAAGGCTGAGTACCCGGTCCATAGCTCTTTGGAAAGCATCCTCGCGAACCATATGGGTTACCAGCACTATTTCAGCCGTATTGTTAACACAGCGTTTCTGGATAACCATATCCAGGCTGACCTGTTCATCACCAAAGGCGTTTGCCAGGACGGCAAAAACACCAGGCCGGTCTTCGGCCAGGAAACGGAGGTAAAAACGAGTGCTCAGTTCCCCGATCGGAACATAAGTCGTTTCCGGGGCTATTTTTTCAATCACGCCATAGGCCGCCTGATTTTTAATACAGCGGGCTGCCTCAGCTACATCGGCCAAAACAGCAGTGGCGGTGGGCATTGCCCCCGCCCCCCGGCCGTAAAACATAATCTGCCCGACTGCTTCACCTTCAACGCAAATGGCGTTGAACTCATTCCACACCGCGGCCAGCGGATGATCCTGTGGGACAAGGGTCGGGTGGACCCTTAAAGCAAGCCCTTCAGGCATCTGCTCGCCAATTGCCAATAGTTTTATGACATAGCCGATTTCCCGGGCATAAGCGATATCTTCACTGGTAACTCCGCCGATACCCTGCACATAAACCTGATCCAGGCTGGCTTTTTTACCAAAAACAAGCCCGGCCAGAATAACCAGCTTATAAGCGGCATCGAGCCCCGCGATGTCGTTAGTTGGATCTGCTTCGGCAAACCCACTTTTCTGAGCTTCGGAGAGCGCTTCCTGAAAACTGAGATTGTCCCGGGCCATTCGTGTAAAGATATAATTGGTCGTGCCGTTAACAATACCAATGACGCGCTGCACCCGATCGGCAACCAGGCTGTGCTTCAGGGGCCGAATTAGCGGTATGCCGCCGCCGACGCTGGCTTCATAAAAGATGTTCAGGTTTTTTTCACGTGCGAGAGCCAGTAATTCTGCACCATGGGTAGCCATTAAATCTTTATTGGCTGTGACCACGTATTTGCCATTTTCCAGGGCCCTGGTGATATAGCTGCGGGCAGGCTCTACACCGCCGATCAGTTCGATAATGATATCAATTTCGGGATCGTCAAGAACTTGCGAGGCTTCTGTTGCTAATATATCTTCCGACAGGCCAAGGGTTTTCAATCGTGAAAGATCGCGATCAACCACCCGTCCGAGGACCAGATTAACGTTTATTGTTTCATTGATCCTGATGCCATTACGTTTTAACAGAGCGACAACGCCGCCGCCGATTGTACCTACACCCAATAGACCGATCTTTACTGTATCTTTTTCCATCGTTTATAGCTAGCCCCTTTTTAGTTCAAGTGATCATCAATTAATTTTACTCGTAGATTTTTTCATCAACCTGTTCGGCCTCGAGGGCGTCGAACTCTATATCGCGACCCTTAAAACCATCCCGGGCCAATTCTTTATAGTATTCATGTTGAATAATCAGATCCATAATTTCATTGGTTCCGGTCCAGATCATGATCAGGCGGACGTCGCGCAACATCTTTTCAATTGGATAAACATTTGTATAACCGATGCCGCCCATGATCTGCATCGCATTGTTGACTATTTTCCAGGCATTTTCTGTGGCCACTTTTTTTGCTTCGGAAACAAGGCGTCTTGACCGGCCCGCCAGATCACCCGCATCAACAGAGCGGGCAGCCAGATAAATTATGGCCCGGGCGGTGTCCAGGCAGGTAATACTGTCGGCCACCTTGAAACTGACCGCCTGGAAATTCTTTATTTCCAGATCAAAGGCTTTACGCCGGGTACTGTAGCGGGCGGCCACGTCAAGGGCGGCTCTGCCCATACCCACCGCTCCTCCGGCGCTGGTCATCCTCTCCGGAATCATCATCTGGTAAAATATGGCCGACCCATTATTCTCCTCTCCCAGTATATTTTCCGCCGGGACACGCACATCTTTAAAAACCAAACGGCCGGTCCCGCCACCGCGGGTACCCATCAACCCGTAAATATATTCTGCTTTAACCTCCGGACAGCGATCGACCAAAAAAGCGCTGATTGATTTATGCGGGGGGGCTTCTGGATCAGTGCGGGCATAAACCATGAAATAATCGGCGCCTTCGGATCCGACCACAAAACGCTTCTGACCGTTTAAGATATAAGAATTGCCATCTCTTCGCGCAGTGCAGGTTGCCCCAAAGAAGTCAGACCCGCCCCGCGGCTCTGTTAAAGCTTCTGCGGTAGTCAGGCGCCCGGCGATGGTCGGGCGTAGGTATTTCTCTTTGAGCAAATCTGAGCCAAACTTGTTAATCGCTTCACCAACAATACTGACCAGCGAGTAAAGGCAGCCCAGGGAAGTACCGAGAACACCTACTTCCTCCAGGGCAATAATTTCCGAGGTCCAGGGCAGGCCCCTTCCGCCGTACTCCTTCGGAAAGCGTAAACCCAACAAGCCCCGGGCGGCCGCTTTTTCCAGGAATTCTCGCGGATAGCGGACTTTATCTTCATCCATATCGCGCAATAGCTGTTTGTCAATATCTTCGCTGACAAAAGCGCGCACTTCGTCACGTAATTTTTTTTCTTCGTTCGTCATCATAAAGTCGAGCATATTGATCCCCTCCAACTTTTATATAGGTTTTATCCGGGTCAGGTAAGGGTTTCCGGCTACAGTTTGGTCATATGTTTCAAGGTATTGAAAGGCCTCTTTATAGCAGGCCAGAATGTCGCGGGCCATGTGCCCCCGCCCCGGTGGAATGAGATCTCCAGCCAGGCCGTGCATAAAAGCGCCGGCTTTGGCGGCATTTCCCGGAGCCATTCCCTGGGCAATAAAAGAGGAAACCAATCCGGTTAACAAATCGCCGGAGCCGGCAGTGGCCAACGACGGACTCCCGGTGGGGTTGATCGATACCCGGCCGTCGGGTGTGGCAATAATGGTGTTTGGCCCTTTCAACATTATTATGCAGTTCCATAAACTAGTGTTTTTCAGGGCCACCTCGATGCGGCTGCTCTGAACCTGCCCGGCAGATGTCCCGACCAGACGGGCCATTTCACCGGGATGAGGAGTAATCACCGGCAAATGCCTGGCGGACCTCAGCATGTTCATTTTTTGGTCCAGCGCTTCCAGGGCGCCGGCATCTAAAACCATCGGCACAGGGCAAAGCTGGACCAGTTTATATAGTAAAGCTGATGTATGTGCTCCGGTATCGAGACCGGGACCGACAGCCAAAACATCACATGATCGCACTTTATCCATAATAATTTCCACCGCGACCGGATCAATTACTCCCGGAACTATTTCTGGAAGAGCAATAGTGACCACTTCAACCGTTTTCGCTTCAAGAGCCGGACAGACGCTTTGCGGAGCGGCCAGGTAAACCAGCCCGGCACCGCCCTGTAAAGCCGATTCGGCTGCCAGCAAAGCAGCGCCGCTCATTCCGGGTGAACCGGCAACAAGCAGTACTCTGCCCACACTGCCCTTATGAACATCAAAAGGACGATCCGGCAACTGTTTTTTAACAAAAGCCGCAGTAATTAGATCAAATGGTTCCTTTTCGATCAGTGATTCGGGAATATTGATCTCGGCAACTACTATTTCTCCGGCCAGGTGAGCCCCGGGATGAAGTAGTAGACCTGTTTTTGGACAGGCAAAAGTAACCGTCCAATTGGCTTTGACAGCACAACCCAGCACTGCTCCGCTATCAGCATTTATTCCTGATGGTATATCGACCGCTAAAACCGGCACAGTGCTGCTGTTGACCAGGCCAATTATTTCGGCCATCAAACCCTCTACTGCCCGGTCAGCCCCGATACCTAAAAGGGCATCTACCAGTAAATCGGCGCAGCCAAGGGCTTCCCGAAAAAGACCAAGATCCCCCTTTTCTGATAGAACATTAAAATGGCATTTTGTCTTGACCAGGTATTTTTCGTTAATAGCCGCATCGCCACGGTAAGCGCCCGGTTTGACGGTGCTCCACAGAGATACTGAAAAGCCCGCTCGTTCCAATAGCCTGGCCACAACCAGGCCGTCGCCGCCATTATTACCCGGTCCAACCAGGACAACCACTCGAGCAGGTTGCAGATAATGAGCTAAAATATATTCGACAACCCTCAGACCGGCTATTTCCATCAAAACAGCCCCAGGCATACCAAACTCTTCAACTGTCCGTCGATCAGCTTCTTTCATTGCCTTGCTGCCAAGTATCTTCATCAGGTTTACCCCCTCTTTTCCAAGAGACCCCGGTTTGCATTATTTCGCTAACCAGGTATTTTACTCCTTCCTGTCTGAAGAATTATCCGGCGATCCATTTTATAATAATTGAACAGGGGCTTGCTTTTTTTAACCACTGATGGTAATATTTTAATGCCTTAAAGTAAAGGAAGGAGGTTAGTTATATTGCCTAATATTAAATCAGCTGCAAAAAGAGCCAGACAAAATATTAAACACGAAAATCGCAACCAGCGGATAAAAAGTATGCTTAAAACTTCAATTCGCCGTTTCGAAGAGTCTCTGCAAAGTGGAGACCATGAAGATAGCGGGTCAAGGCTGCACATTGCAGTTCGTCAGATTGATAAGGCTGTTACCAAAGGAATCTTGCATAAAAATACGGCAGCCCGAAAGAAATCGCGCCTGAGCCGACTGTTTAATAATAGCGCCGCCGTTTAAATCTGCCTGTTGCTGACGCATGCCGGCCTCAATTTAATATTGTTTACTAAAACCGGTCTTTTTCACTGAAGTGTTAAAAACCGGTTTATTGTTATCCCCTGGCACCGCTCATCACTGTAGTGCTAGTGATAGTCGAGAAAGATGGTTACGATTAGAATCAGCTCGCCTTTACGAACCGCTCCAATTGCTACTGACTCCCACTGTTCGTTCTCGAGGTAAGCAGTTTGTTCTAAAGCTATTTTGCTCAGATTATTCCTGATAACTTCAGGATAATACAACCATTGAATCAGAGCATAAGTTGCCGCTGACTTAATATTCATTTCACCAGCCTGCCGGGTAAGCTCATCGCTTAGACCTCCAAGCGAAAACTCTTCTCCGGCGCAGATATCTCCAGCTGACCGGGCAATATAATCACGGACTAGACCGGCAATTCTTATTTCTTCAGAAAGATGACTTAACCCTTTCTTTTCGCGATAATCGTTGAAGAACTGATAGATGGCCAGTTCATCTTCTGAAAGATATTTTACCGGTTCTGACACGGATGCTTCATAAAAATATTCCTGCTCGCGCTTCTTTTTATAATCGGGATTGTTATGCAGCAAGCGGAGTTCCTCAAGAGTGGTCAGGTAAATCCTTCGCGGTTTCTGGATAAAAGTAGATCGGTCCTCCAGTATAAAACCGGCTCCCCAGGTCGTGTCAAGAGCATACCAGCTTTCGCCAATGAGGACGTTATTCCAGGCGTGAATTTCGATTTCACCCATGGAAGCAATGACTTCGCCGCTTTCATAGGTCACTTCAATGCCCACTGCTGTCAACAGGGCCCTGGTCAGCTCAGCATAATCGTGGCAGATCCCGCGGCCGGTTCCCAGAACATATTCAGCTCCGGAGTCAAAAGCAGTGATATTTTCCAATTTCTCCAAATCATAGGCGATGTTTTGGGTAACCCAATCATAAACAGCAACCATTTTATCATAATCGTTATCAATACCATCTGTGATCAAAAAGGCTAAATCGGTTACAGCTGAATTACTTGTTTCCGGCTCTTTATTACCGGCAATGCTATTTGACCAGGATTCAAGTAGCGCCAATCCGGCGCTTTCATTTGTCTGCCGATCGCCTGTTTCCAGATCACGAAGCCCGGACACAGTACCAATCAGCTCGGGAAAAACTAAAAGTAATGTCACCAAAAGAGTTAACATTATCAATAACAGCAGGGCAGCTGTGATCAGCTTTTTCATCAGGTAATGTCTTCCTCCGTTAGAACAAGAAGTATGTGCGCCCGGCAGATCAGCTTCGCGTTTTCAGGCTGGGTACATTGTTATCCAACAGCAGTTCAGCAAGCCAGACAGCGGCCTGCCCGACTATGGCGGTACATTTGTCATGGTGGCCCCCGGCCTCTTCATATTGAGAGTATTCTTCGTTATCAAGAAAGTGGTAGGCTTTGCCAAAAAGATGCATCTGGATCTGGCGGCATGTATCACCGCCATAAGCCTGAATAAACTTATCCCAGTATACCCGCACCAGCGGTCCCGGACGGCGCAGTAAACCGATATCGGCATATTCTTCACGGGAACGCCCGAAAAAATAACTGAGGATAATGATTCCGCCGGTCAAGGCTCCACAAGGCCCCACGATTGTCGAGGCAAATCCGCCAGAGAATGATGTAGCTGCTTTAAAGAGAGCATTATTAACCGGAAAATAATCCTGGATTGAAGCAACCACACACTGCGCACAACCGTAGTAGCGCTGCTCAAGTTCATAACCGCGTTGATAAACCCCTTTTAAAAGATCTTCCCTGTTGAGATCAGGACATTTTGCCATATGGATCACCCCTTTGATCATTACTTTTAATATTAATTTCTATAAAGTTTTCTGAAGATAATCTATTTTACTTAAAACCAGTTTAAGCGCCTGGGAAGGTTCGCTGCGACCGATTTTAATTTGCAAATCAGTTTTCTGCAGAGCAATCAAGATATCTTCCAAAACCTGACCCCTGGCTGAACCCGCTTGTTCTCTAAGTTTACGGGCTACAAATGGATGCACCTCCAGGGCAGCGGCAAATCCTGCCTGAGGCATACCCTCCTCAAGTAAACAAAAGGCTTGTAAAAGTAAGCGATAATGGCGAACAATCATAAAGAAGATCTGTAAGGGTTTCTCCCGCCTTCTCAGTAAAAGTTCCAGTAATTCATGCGCTTTGGCCGGGTTGCCTTCTGCCAGGGCATCGGTTAACTTGAAAATATCGCCCTGGATATCGCCTGAGAACAACTGATCAACAGTC